>JBFGKW010000036.1:0-28256 GCA_041576495.1 Aridibacter sp.
ACACAAGCGTAAATTATTAGCCGATTTGTTTCAAGATAAAACAGGTGGAAACAGGCCCGCCAGGAAGTGTGTCGACGGCAGGGTACTCGGGACGACGAATAGCGAGTTCATCAAGCAGTACACGCTCCTTGGAAGTCGCGTCTCTGCCCGTTTGATTACATGACAAATAGAAAAGACGGCCCGAAAGCCGTCCTTTGTCTGATTTAGATAAATTGTATCTTACCAACCGGAGTAATTTCCGCCGCCGCCGCCGTGGCCCCTTCCGCGTCCGCCGCCACCGCGGTCTTCGCGCGGACGAGCTTCATTGACGACCAGGTTCCGGCCCTCATATTCCTGACCGTTGAACTGTTCGATCGCACTCGCGGCTTCTGCGTCCGATGACATTTCGACGAACCCGAATCCGCGTGACCGACCGGTGTCGCGATCTTCAATCACCTTAGCGGATTCAACCGTACCGGCTGCTGCGAAATACTCCTGCAAATCATCACTCGTCAAATGGAATGACAAGTTTCCTACATATAATTTATTACCCATTATTTTTATTGATTTTGATTTATCTCTTTTGCGAGATGGAAAAGGAAGCAAAGGAAGGCAAACACTTACGGGAATTTGATCAAAAGATACTTTCTACCAAAGATGCGACGTGCCTAACTTAATCTTGAAAAGTCTTTACTCAAACTGCTTCTGACCGAATGAAAAACTCTCTAACCGAACTAAGGTGTCGCTAACTTAGATCTACCGGACGTATCTTCCTGAGAATACTGAGAGCAAACTTTTGAAATTATGCGTGTTTTTAACTATTTTTGCAAGAACAAAATTTCCCGCGCGGCAATCATTTATTGACCGATAGCGGGTTCCGGCCTCAGCTCATCATCCCGCACGACCGAAACTCATATTGCTGCGGAACTGACCGAAATCCGAGAAGTATTGATTTAATTCTTGTTTGGCGATTTGCCGGCCACTACTCATTTGCCCTTGAGGACATCAAGGACTTTTTCGTGAATACCGCCGAAACCGCCGTTGGACATAATGGCCACGATGTCTCCCTCTTTCATTTCGGGCGTCAGATGCGAGACGATCTCATCGGCATCGGCCAGTCCGAAGGCGGGTTTGCCCTGCATTTTGATCTCGCTGACAAGCTCATCGGTATCCAGTACCTTTCCGAGCTCGCTTGCCTTTGAGGTGTCATAAACGCCGGCGATGATCACGTAATCCGCGTAGGCAAAGGCCATTTCGTACTTTTCCTGAAATACCGCCAACCGCGATGACCAGGAACGCGGTTCAAAAACTGCGATCAGGCGGCTGCCGTCATATTTTTGCTTCAGAGCTTTCAGGGTTTCTTCAACGGCGGTAGGATGATGGGCAAAATCATCGATGACCGTTACGCCGCGTTCGACGCCCCGGACCTCGACCCGTCGCTTAACGCTTTTGAAGGTTTCAAAGGCTTCCTGAATTTTCTCTTTTGGAATTCCCCAGGCATCCGCCGCGATTATTACGCCGAGCGCATTTCTAACGTTAAATTCGCCGATCAGGTGAGTTTCGAACTCGCCCCACGAAGCCCCTTCCTTAAAGACCGTAAAACGCGTCGTATCGCCGGAATAATCGATATACCGGGCTCGCCACTTGGCGTCTTCCGAAATTCCGAAGGTCTCGATATTGGTGTGAAGCTTTTGCCCCATCTCATCCAGTACTTCGCGGGCGACGGGGGAATCGATCCCGACGATCAAATGCCCGTTTCCCGGAACAAGATTCATCAGACGGGAAAACTCAAACTTTATGGATTCCAAATCGCGGTAAATATCGGCGTGGTCAAATTCGACGTTGTTGACGATCGCAGTTTCGGGGAGATAATGCATAAACTTGGGTTTCTTATCAAAATACGCGGTATCGTATTCATCGCCTTCGATAACGAAATAATCGCTTTCGGTCACGCGAAAGCTGGCGCCGAAATTCTGCACCACACCGCCGACCAGGAATGAAGGATCGAGGCCCCCGACTTCCATTACCCAGGTTGCGATACTCGTCGTCGTAGTTTTGCCGTGGGTGCCTGCGATGACGAGTGAATGCTTCCCGCGAATAAACTCGCGTTTTACGGTTTCCGCCTGGGAAAAATAAGGGAGTTTTCGGTTGAGGAGTTCTTCAACCTCCGGGTTTCCGCGGGAAATTGTATTTCCGACGATAAACCTGTCGGCGCCGACTTCCAGGTTTTCGGGCTTGTAGCCCTTCATAATCTCGATACCCAGTTGCTCGAGCTGGGTCGACATCGGCGGATAAACGTTCTGATCCGATCCGGTTACCTTGTGCCCCCGCGCCTGGAGCATTCCCGCGAGAGATGCCATTGCCGTTCCACAAATTCCGATCAAGTGATAATGCATTTTGTGATTCCGTCCGTTGAAACGATTGATTCTACACCACAATCAAGACGAGAAAAACCGCGGGTTTTTGGATATTCTTTTTTGTGCAGGCGTTAAATGCCCGCAATCGAAAAATTGCCGCTCATTCAATGATTCGTTTGCATCGCGTGTCACGGCAATTACGACCGACAAGAGAAGGACAAAATTCAAAAACTGTTGATTTCAACAGCGATGCCTGATGCTAAAAAAGTCCGGCGTACTTGTGTAATCGTTTCCGGCTCCAAACTCCCGGTTTAATGAGTGATGTTGCGAAAGAGACGCAGGAATTTCTTACTGAAGGGTTTGTTTGTTTTGTTTGTCAGGAATCTCGCCGCCCTTTCACGCTTTATCGGAGGCAGCGCCGAGGAACGCTCGTTAAACTCCATCAGGAGCCGCCAGTTTTCCTCAAGTTCGTCAAATGTCACACGGTTTTTCTTCTTCGAATCCAGTTCGGCTTTCAATTTTACAAGCATCAGTTTGTACGCCAGCCGAACGTCCGAATTTGAAGCCAAAATGTTTGTTCGCGTAAGACCGAGCAGGCGGGGTTCGCCATAATTATCTACCGCCAGCATCAAATCACCATTCTCGTCGTAAAACGGCTCGCTTTGATGTTCTAAGTCTCGAAAGAAGGATCTTACCTCGGACATATCGGCAAACAACTTCTCATCGATGGCCTCCTGGATCAATGGACTCAATTTTTTTCTATATTCCTTCCACCCCTTATTCGTTCCAAACACTCTCAGCCTCTCCGCCTTTCTTTTTTTGTCTATCGAGGCGGTCGTCTCACCCTTGTAATTAAAACTGGTTCGGTACTTTTGATCTTTTGCGGCAAGTCTCAACCGGGCGGCTTCGAGTGACGGGTATTTCTTGTACGCCTTGTCGATGCTGAAATAACCCGTCGCGAAATATGTCCCGGCAAAAAGCGGGATCAAAATCGGCATCGTCAGGGCTTCAGTGATAACGTATTTCTTCGAGGTAAATGCGGTCTCGGTAAAATTCCGGTTCCCAAAACTGCGCATGATCGTTCCGTCAAGCTGGGCATACTTGGAGACCCGCAGCAGCAAATCCGGCCGCTTTTTCGCATACCGCGTGAAGCTTCGCGAAAGTGCCTTGGGCGTGGTCATCGTAAAATCGTTAATTACATCGCGGCTTGTCGATTTTGGGAAATACAAGTTCATTATATCCTTCGTAAAATCGGCGCAGTTCTTATAAAAAACGTTGAAACTGCTTCCCTCTTCCAAAACGCTGTATTTCCTGATGAATCTTTCATCTTGCTCGGGCGTCGTTCGAACGGTAAATGCGTATAGGTCCCGGTTAAGCGCGGTCCCTATAATCTCGACCCAGCGTCCCGCAGCCAAACTTCCGTCCTCCCGGCGCGGAACTAAATCCGCAAGGTATTTTTTCCGAATCGTCTCCCGCGTCAGGCGCCGGATTTCACCGTTTGCGTAAAGCGGGATCTGATTTTCTTTTTCAACGCCGTAGAGATAGACGTGAAGCGGCATTGCGAACCAGTCGTATTCCCTTGCCCCTCCAAACCCCGGGTAAGTCGCAATTACGGCACCGGGGCTCTCGCCGTTCCTGCATTTACGCAGTACAAACGGCGGCGGATCGGCACAAACCTCAGACAAATACACCGCGCTGTGACCCGCCCCGGTGGTCTCGCCGCTAAATCCCTTTGCCTCGTGGATTAGAAGCGAAATATCAGCGTAAACGGGAAGACTCAAAACTGCCGTTAGAATGAAAACACACAAAATCTTCATAATTTACTCGCAATAAATAAGTTGGGGGGGGGTCAAAAAAAAGATATCATATTGCCGCATTGATTCCTATGGCAGACAATTTTTGCCGGCGCTTTCCCGGACACTTGAAATTAGTTGACAGTTAAATCGAACAGGAACATACTTCTTATCACACGTCTTTTAAATTTTGATTCAATTGTTTGGAAATTCTAATATCGACCCAAAGCGGGCGTGAAGTCTCTGGGGTCGAGGTTCCTTTACCCGCAAACGGTGGTATTGGAGATGAAAACCGACCGACCGATAATCCGTTACCACCACCCCCTTTTTCTGAAGCGGCTTTAATTGAGGTGCGTATAGACGGGATCGATTTTTAACGTGATATGACAAGAACTGAGTTTGGTGTCCATGTGACAATTTGCTCAATCTATCAAACACAATTAGGGAGAAATTATGAACCTAACAAGAGCGATTCTGTTTGGCATTTTGCTGATTCTCATTGCGGGTCTGACCGGAATTGGAAAGGTAAATGGTGCGCTGAATTTGAATTTTGCGGTGGGAGTGTCTGCTTCCCAATTTGATACGATGGTCGCACCAACACCCCTAGGCTTTGACACTTACACCGAAAGGGCTTGGAAAATGCGGTTCGTGACCCGCAATACCGTCCAAACTCAGTTTTTGATTACGGCCACATCGGCAGGCGATATTCGCTTCGGAATGACCATTGCCGAAGCGCGAAAAATATTGAAAGGGGCGAAACTTACGCGGGATATGGATGCAGGCGAAGGCGTTATTATTTCGGTCGATGTGGGGGGTAAGTCGCTGATGTGGCTCCGGACCGACGGCGGAGGAGACGACACGGCGCCGATACTCGACAGTGAAAAAATTGAAGGAATCGAGATCCTTGATTCCCGGTTTAAGACCGCAAACGGAGTTCACTGCGGAATGACGGTGAGCGATGCCGAAATGCGGCTCGGATCACTCAAAAACATTTGGATGGAGGGACTTACCGGAAACGAACTGGCAACATTTTCCAGACATCCAAAGGGGTTTGATTTCTGGATCTCGCCGCAGGTATTGACTCAAAACAGCGAGACATTTCAATATAATACTGCCGGAATTTATGGTGAAGCAGACCCGGATAATACGACGCGCTATGAACCCGGGGCGATCATTTCAATGATTACTATTCCCGCACGTTACGAACAATAATTTACACTCGTGATTTGCCGGTTGCGTCGTTTTGCATATTTTCGGAGACTGGGACGTTTGAATACAATTGTCAGCGACAAAAAATTTTCTCGCTGTTTCTGCAGGCACCGCGATTACGCGGCCGCGAATTTTTTGCGAACGGTAACGGCGCACGGCTTCTCCGATGCAAACATAAGAAAGATGCGTGCCTATGTGATGTATGAAGAAAGCGGTATTCACGACGAATATAGCTAATTCATATTGGTATTAATAAAACGCGGTATCGGAAGTATGTTGGATTAAGTTTCTTGATGCCGTATTTAAACTAAGCCGATAAAAAATCGATTTGTTACAAGATTGGAAAATGAAAACTATGAAGAGAATAATGACAATGGCGTTTCTAATAACCGGACTGTTTGTTTTCGTTGTAAACCTGGCGGCAATGCCGAAGCTTACCGGCAAAAGTCCGTCGGAAAAGTCTAAAAACGCCCTGGATTTCGCTTTTGTTGATATTCCGGCGGGTTCGTTTTGGATGGGCGACAATGAGAACGG
This sequence comes from Aridibacter sp., assembly GCA_041576495.1. Classification (GTDB taxonomy): domain Bacteria; phylum Acidobacteriota; class Blastocatellia; order Pyrinomonadales; family Pyrinomonadaceae; genus Aridibacter. The sequence continues at coordinate 5,873 of JBFGKW010000036.1, forward strand.
GCCAATCCACCTGGTGACGCTGACTCAAGGGTTTGCAATACAAACCAATGAGGTGACGCAGGCGCAATGGGTGGATGTGATGGGAACTAATCCAAGCCATAAGAACTGCAAATATTGCCCGGTTGACAGCGTTACATGGTATGAAGTCCAGGATTTTATTACGAAACTGAACGCATACGGGGACGGGACCTACCGGCTGCCGACCGAAGCCGAGTGGGAGTATGCGGCGCGGGCCGGTACTGCGACGAAATACAGTTTTGGAAGCGGCGCGGGTATCGACTACTACGCTTGGTATTTGGGAGATGATACGCATCAAGTGATGACCAGGAGACCAAATCAGTGGGGATTATACGATATGCACGGAAATGTCTCAGAATGGACGTCGGATTGGTACGGAGAATATCCAACGGGAAGCGTGACTGATCCAAAGGGTCCGAGTTACGGTACAACAAAGGTGTACCGGGGCGGCGGTACTGGCTTTGATGTCAATGAACTGTCGTCGGCGTCCCGGAGTCACGATTCGCCTGAAATGCGTTGCAGTTGGAGCGGCTTCCGCCTCGTCCTGGAAAAGAACAAGATGGCGGCTCCAAATGTTGAGCGGGGCAGAGTAAACGTCGTTGGCGGTACCGGTTTTTATGCTGATCAGAATTTTGGAAGAAGGATAGGTGTAATCGGTCAAGGTGAAACAGTTGAGATACTGCTTAGAATAAGAGAAGGTGCTGACCCAAGGGAAGAGACCTGCATGGTTAAGTACAATGGAACAGTCGGGTTCGTCCAGTGTTATCATTTGGGTTTTGATTGATGATTCCCGATCTTAAACGCGGTTGATTGAATCCGACTGACCAATCGGGCAGCAGTGGGAGAAGTTAATGATATTTCGCATGGGTTTGTTTCTATCGATTCTTTGCTCGGCCGCATATGCGGAAAGCTGGCAATGCAAAAACGATTTAGAAATTCGGTGCGGCTCCGGGAAATGTGAAGCCGAGGCAAAAAGCGGTTTCACCCCGATGAGTGTCACTTTTGACGACTCGGGCTCGATCAGCGTTTGCGCTTATACGGGGTGTTGGGAAGGCACCGGAAAGGTCTTTGACGGCGGGGATTTTTTTTCGCTCACCGGTCACGGCCTGAAGTTTTCGACGTCACCGGAGAGAACCGAAAATATCGCCATATCATTGGACCGGAGGGACAATATAGCAGTGCTCAAGGCGGGAGCATTTGCGCACCCGTTGATTTGCAAGAAGAGCGGAGAAGAAGCGGATGTGCCGACGTTTGAGCAGTACGCGGTCAAAGTCTCCAATGCCAAACCAAAACCGATCGTCTTTCGCGGAAATCCGGATGCGAGGATGTTTCGCACCAGGTTAAAAGAATCTTTAAAAGACGGCATAAATTTTGCCGGCCACTTTATTTTTACATACTGGGGCTGCGGGACGAGTTGTATTCAGGGCGCGATCATAAATGCAAAAACCGGTGTAGTTTATTTTCCCGAAGAGTTGGGCGGGGTCGGATTTGGGTTTGGCAATGCCGGACTCGAAATTGCAGATGAGCCATTGCAGTACCGTAAAGACAGCCGGCTCTTCATCTTGACCGGCTATCGTGGCGGCACCGAAACAAGCGGTGTTTCATATCTTGTCTGGGAAGGGACGCGCTTCCGGCTTGCGAAGTTTATCGAGGGAGATGCTGAATAAAAATTCATTTTAACCAGAAATTCGCCGGCAGAATTCTTACTAGAAATTGAGCGGGGCGCTATTTTGTAATTACGCACCACACGAGCCAATGGCCCGTTCAACAACCCGTAAACTCCCCTTTGTCGCGGTTAGCGTTACATAAAACGCTGCCTCTTCAGTTCCGATTTCTTTTGTAACATACTCGACTTCGATTCGTATCGCACCGGCTTGGTAAACATCCGTCCGGCGGGTTCCGATCCGATCAACTTCGGGGTATGGTCCCCGGCTCACCAATTCAAAACTCATGTCCCTCCCGTTGATGTTAAAAAGCGCCGGAGGCTCCTGGCCTTCGTAAAAAAGAAACTTCCCGTTTATTTTATCGACCTCCGAAAATCTCTGTGCATAGCATCCGACATCAATTTCCACATTCTCTATATTCCCAATTTCCAAACGATCGGTATCCGGATCATTTCCCTCATCTGCAACCGTATAAATATCGATGCTCAGAATATAGGCGTCGGCGGTGAAGTTGGTGGTTTCCATTTCGCCCTGCCGGTAGATTCCCGCCCGGTCACCCGCGGCGGCGATCCTAAAACCGATTCCCTGCGGCTCATTTCTAAAAGTTGCAAATTCACGCCATTCGAGTTCGGTTATCGTCACTTTCGCGACGCCTCCATATAATCTCCCCGCGTCTGTAAGTTTCATCTTTGGATGCGCGCCCGCTTCAGTTTTGAAGCTGGGATGCCAGACCTGGATATTTTCAATCCTCGCATTTTCATCGATTGGTTTGTCGCCATCCTCCTCGCCCGCATAGAGCGTCATATAGTTTTCAGTATTCGAACCGACGTCGATCAGTGCGATCCCTTCGCCGTCGCTTGATCGCGTAAATTTTGCCCCAACGGCGGCCATTCTTGCCTCCGCTATCGTCATTCCAAGCCGTATCGGACCCGCCGAATCTCGCGTGATCAATTGATCCCGCGAAGCCGGAGTGCTAACGGCGAACGAGGTTCGATAGGCTCCTGCCGAACGCGATTCCAATCGGCCAATTGCCGGCGAACCCGGGACACAGAGGATTAGCATGCTCATCGCCAGGACGGCGGCCAGGAATTTGTTTTTTTTCATATAATTTCTCGGTGCGTTAATTTTTCCGTCGATGTTTTCGCAATTGTAACCGAAGTACAGAATATAAGCGAAAAAACCGGAAAATCGAAACATCCCCGTTCTTGAATTTGGGAAATCATCGATAAACGTATCAAAAATATTAAAAACGAAAACGGGGCCACTTTTAAGACAGGTGAACACTGATAAATAGACGAGATAAGCCGGATAAGGAAATGGGGAATTAATGTTAATTTCGTTTATCCGGTCTGATCTTTCTTCGCCGGTGGTAAATAATTGCTTCCGTTCAATTTCGCTTAATCCTGGATAATAACGATTTTATGATTTGTGACAATTTTGAAATCGTCACAAATCGGTATATTCGAGTCGTGATCGTAACCATATAATCAAAAAATATCGCAGCTGCGATTTTGCAGGATAATATGAATAAGAAATCACTATTTGGAACCGTCATAACAATAGCATTGGTCTTTCAGCCCGTGATTATTACCGCGTTTGAAACCGATCAATATAACCTGCCACTGGAACCGCTCACCGATATTGGCGACGAGGTAGCGGATTACACGGCACGAAACATCCGCGAAGCAGTTGATAAACTAAACAAGAGGATACGCGATATTCAAAACTGTCCGGGTCAAAAAACTGAAGACGATTGCGGGCTCTCGCGCAAGAAACTTGAAAAACTAAAATACCTCCGCACCGAAGATGCGATCGCAAAGGCGGTCTACAAAGAGATGGGGGCCGGTATCATTCCCTTTACAAAATCGAGCTGGTGGATGGAAGGGCACAAGTTCAAAGACCGAAATTCGAGATTCAAAACCGATTTCACCAAGTCGATTTACATCACCGCGCCGTTCAACTACGTGACTATCAGCTCTACCGTAAAATTGTACGGTGTCGAATTCGGTACGGACAAAATCGCCCACATATTCCAACAGGGTTACGATTACCACAAGATTTACAAACGGGCGTTGAAAAAAGGGCAGACCGAAAAACAGGCGGTGAGGAAGGCCGTCAAATGGGGACAAAAAACCGAGGACACATATTTCGGAACGTGGGTTTCCGGGGTCTATTCAAATGCGGATCTTTATGCAAACTACGCCGGACTCAAGTTCTATCTCGGGTTAACCAAAGACGTCAAAATCGGAAATAGGATCAGGCCGGCGACCCTGGCAATCGAAAATGGAATATGGGTGGTCAAAGAAGACGGAATAAGGCGCGATTCACTCCTCAAGCCTTTTATTTCAAATCACCTCAGTGAAGCGTTTAATCCAAACAAATTTTTTAACCTGCTCGGTTTTAGAAAGGTGATCCGCGGTGTCGTCAGAAAACGAAGCTGCCGGCAATGGAAGGAGCGGTTTCCGAATATAAAAAAGACCGATTTGGAAACGATTACAAAATCGTTGGAACGTTGGAACGGCGAAAATTACGGGTTTTCGTACAGCGGAAAGTTCATCACGATCGCGAATACCTGTTTTGACGATTCGTCATCTACACGCCGACCCGCAAAATCGGCTTAGTATAGAGGCGGCAGACGCCGGTACCAATATTTTCCCTTAACTGAGGGCCGATTTGAATTTTTCAAGCGCGCCTTCGAGAATGTGATCCTCCCGCGCAATACAGACCCGGACGTGGGCATCCCATAAATCGGTGTCGGCAAATGCACTTCCGGGAACGACGCCGACCGAGGCGCGCTCCATCAGCATTTCATTGAATTTTTGGGCGTCGCTGAATTCTCCGGGAATCCGCGACCAAAGATAAAACGCCGAACCGGAATCGTAGATTTTAAAACCGAGGCCGGACAAAGCCTCTGATACCAGGCTTCTTTTTTTGTCGAATTTTGCTGAAAGAGTCTCGTAGTAATTCTCATCAGCCATCAACACTTTTGAGAGGGCGGCCTGGAGCGGCGTCACGGGGCAGACATAGAAAATATTCAAAGCCTTGTTTACCGGCGAGAGAAGCTCTCCCTTGCCGTAGGCGTATCCGAGCCGCCAACCGGAAATATTCCACGATTTGGAAAAGGAATTTACGGTGATCGTCCGGTCCCACATGCCGGGCAGCGTCGCGATCGGGGTATGTGGATTTTCGCCCGTCACGTAGTGTTCGTAAACTTCGTCCGAAAACACAAGGAGATCGAGCTCGTTTGCGACCTCGGCGATTATTTCGAGTTCGGTCTTTGATAAGACCTTGCCGGTCGGGTTTGAAGGGGTGCAGACGATGATCGCCCTGAGCGGAAATTCTGCGCGGTCTTTTAGCTGGCGGCAGTGGAGCATCAATACTTCCTTGTCAAAAGAAAGTCTCTCGTCTAACGGGAATACTTCAGTCTTTCCGCCAAATTCATCGATGATCTTCTGGTGATAGGGATAATACGGCTCAAAGACAAGCGCCGAATTCTTCCTGAGGTAACTTTGGGCGATACCGATCAGGGCGCCCGTGCCCCCCGATGTGATGAGAAGCTCAAACGGCGTGCGTTCGATGTCGATATCGAGGCCGTTATACCGCTTTATCTTTTGGGCGACCGCCTTTCTCAAATTCGCGTCGCCTTCCGATCCGCCGTAATGGTTCCGGCTGGCCGCGATTACTTGATAGGCTTCTTTTGCCAGTTGGGGATCGATGGGTAAATCTGACTGACCTTGAACGAGATTTCCTTCGCGTGAAACGAGTCTCGTAATCGCGCGGATATCGGGTTTGATTCTTTTCGGTTTTGCTTCTGTCATAAGGTCTTAAGATAACAATTTCGCGAGAAATATTCTAACCCGCTGCTCCCGATTTATGGTTTGAGGAGAGCGGTTGCGGGCGGCCGGGTTCCGGTCCGTACCAACGCGGATCTGCCCCTCTTTTTCTTATTTCGGGCAAGGTATAGAATGATTGATAAATGCCGATGTTAAAAAAGGAACTTCCTCCAAACTTGAAGGCCGGGTATTTCGGCGGACACTTTTTCAAGTTTCGCCGCCGGCCGACGGAATACCTGACTGAGCTCGCGGCACTCGGCGACGTAACCTATATGCGGATGTTCAAGCAGCCGGCTTACTTTTTGAACCATCCGGATTTGATCCGGGATCTGCTGATTACCAGTAACGTCAAGTTTGAAAAGGGCAGGGCCCTCAAACGCGCCAAGAAGTTGCTCGGCGAGGGACTTTTGACGAGCGAAGGCGAAACGCACCTCCGTCAGCGTCGTATGATTCAGCCCGCCTTTCACCGAAACAGAATCGCCGAATATGCAAAAGTGATGACCGAATTTGGGGTTCGGATGGGAGATGAATGGCGCGACGGCGAGGCCCGTGACATCGATCACGATATGACGCGGCTGACTCTGCAAATAGTGGCCAAAACGCTTTTTGATGCTGATGTCGACAATGAAACGGATGAAGTCGGAAAGGCGATGACGAGCATTATCGAGATGTTTGATTACCTTTTGATGCCATTTTCCGAAGTGCTTGAAAAACTTCCGTTTCCACAATCGATTCGGTTTCAGAAATCACGGGCGACGCTGGACGGTGTTATCTATTCGATTATTGAAGAACGCCGCAAATCCAATGAGGACAAGGGCGATTTGCTGTCGATGCTGCTGATGGCGCAGGACGAGGATGACGGAAGCGGGATGACAGACAAACAGGTTCGCGATGAGGCCCTGACGCTATTTCTGGCCGGCCATGAGACGACGGCTAACGCGATGACGTTTACCTGGTACCTGCTTTCAAAGAACTCCGAAAAAGAAGCCAAACTCCACGAAGAGATTGACCGCGTTCTGGGCGGAAGGGCCCCGACGATGGAAGATGTTCCCAATCTGAAATACACCGAAGCGGTCTTCGCCGAATCGCTCCGGCTTTTCCCGCCCGCGTGGGCAATCGGGAGGCTTTCAATTGAAGAGCACAAATTCGGCAATTTTGAAATACCGGTTGGCGCGCTCGTTTTGGTGAGCCCTTTTGTAACCCAACGCGATCCGAGATTCTGGGAGGACGCCACTCGATTTATTCCCGAACGGTGGTTTGACCGGAGTATTAAAGAGGCCGGTCAGAAATTTATTTATTTTCCGTTCAGCCGGGGAGTAAGAAGCTGTATCGGGGAGAGTTTTGCCTGGATGGAAGGAGTATTGCTGGTTGCCGCGCTCGCCCGTAAATGGAAACTGCGTTTAACTCCCGGGCACAAATTGGGGCTCAGCCCGTTGATGACGCTGCGGCCGAAATTTGGGATGAAGATGCGCCTGGAAAGTAGGGAGCAGAGTGCTGAGTGCTGAGTACTGAGACAGGAATACAGGCAGAAACGCGACCGCCAGGGAGCGTGCCTCGGGAGAGTGCTTACTACTGAGTACTGAGTGCTGAGTACTGAGACACGGCGATCGGTGTCTTTGCAGAAACACGAATGCTAATCCACAGGTGCAGAAACACGCACGCAGAAAGTGTGTCTTTCAGAGTGCTGAGTTTGAGATACACTTAATGCAGTTATGATTTTGCGAACCCCCGAATCAAGATTCAAGGATATTCCGGATTATCCGTTTGCGCCCAACTTCGCCAAGTTTGGTCAAGCGCAAATGCACTACGTCGATCAAGGCGGCCCGGATTCGGAGGAAACGGTCTTGATGCTCCACGGCGAACCCTCCTGGAGTTTTCTTTACCGCAAGATGATCCCGCTTGTTTCCCGGGCCGGACACCGCGTAATCGCGCCCGATTTAATAGGGTTCGGCAAATCGGATAAATTCACCGAACCGGAAGACTACACTTATGCGATGCACGTCGAAAGCATCAAGGTTTTTATCGAAAACCTGGATCTTCAAAATATTACGCTGGTTTGTCAGGATTGGGGCGGATTGATCGGATTGAGGGCGGCGGCGGAAATGCCGGATCGTTTCTCAAGGATCGTCGCCGCTAATACGTTCCTGCCCACGGGAGACGAAAAGGTTCCGACGGCTTTCAAAGCATGGCTCAAACTCTCACAGGCGACTCCGTTTTTTCCCGTCGGGAAGATCGTAAAAATGGGCTGCAAGACAAAACTCGCCCGGGAAATCGTAAAAGCCTACGACGCTCCCTTTCCAGACAAATCTTATAAAGCCGGAGCGCGGATATTCCCGCTGCTGGTTCCGATAACGCCTGATAATCCCGCGTCAGAAGCAAACCGAAACGCCTGGGAAATACTGAAAAAATGGGAAAAGCCTTTTCTGACGGCATTCAGCGACGGGGATCCGATAACCCGCGGTGCGGATAAGGTACTGCACAAACTGATTCCGGGGGCAAAAGGCCAGCCGCACAAGACGATTAAGGGCGGAGGTCATTTTCTTCAGGAAGATAAGGGCGAAGAATTTGCTGCAATTGTAAATGAATTTATCGATTGATCCTGAAGGCGCAATACCAACGGGTATTGGAAAGCCGGGCGCCGGGTCACGGTCTCAAAAGCTGTCTTTCTTCAACTATAAAGAAAGGCGGCTCAAAGCCGCCCCTTCAGGATTTCAGTCAATACGATTTGAGTTAAATCGCCGCCTCGCCGGCTGCGCGGTTGTAATACATATAAAGATCATTAAAATCGCCGAGCGCGCGGTTGAGAATCAACGGCAGCTGATCAACGTCTTCAGAGTTTACTATCAGGTTAAGATTTCTGAGAAACGCCTCGTGGGCGTTAAGGGTCGTCCCGCCGTCTTCTACCGACGCCAAAAACAATCGCCGTCGTTCGGAAGCCGGCATTCCGTTTACTTTTTGCTGGAGGATTGCCGCTCCGCCAAATTCTGCCGCAAAATCCGGAGAAAACAAAAGTACTTCGGTCTTGCCTTCGCGAAGTCGTTCATTTGCCTGGGCAGGCGTTTGCGCGACATATACCTTAAACCCTGCCTTAACGAGAACAGATGAAATCTCGTCGCGCCTTTCGCCGAGGCAGAGCAGTACCCGACGGAGTTTAGCACCTGTGTCATCACTCATATCGAGAGATTTGGACTCACCCTGTAGAGCCGATAACAGCGAGCGAAGAGCACCATTGATCTGAAGCTCCGACTCTTTTCTCGAAAAATCTTCGACGCCGTCCTGAACTGCCGGAGCAGGCGCATTCGACTTTAGCTGCTGAACCATGGAATTGCCGTTCTTATCCATTTCGACGGCGATCATGTTTTGGCAGCGAGGACACTTTACCGTGAAGGCTTTTCCGGGGATCTTCGATTCATCCAGTTGCAATGAAACCGAACAATTGTCACATCTTATAATCATAGTTTTTATGTAATTTGGTAAGTATTAATCGAGCATGTCAAGAACGGACCCTTCGGGTTTTTTGGGCGGCGGCGGAGCCGGTACGGCGGCGGCTTGATTTTTCTTCCGCTCATTGTCCTGATCGCTTACGTAATCTTCGGTTGAAGCCAGTCCCTTTAACTGAAGCATCAGGTTATTGTAATTCGTCGCATAAGACAGGCCGTCTTCCAAGGTCACGGTTTCGCTTACGATCAAGTCACGGATAACCCCGTCGAAATTCTGCATGCCGTCTATTTCACCGTCACGCATTGCATCGAGCAATGTCTTTCCTTCGCTTTCGCCATTTTCTATATAGTCCCTTGTCCGCGGGTTCGATTTTAAGATCTCGACTGCGGGAACGCGCCCGGTGCCATCCGCTTTAGGAATGAGTCTTTGAGAGACTATATAGCGAAATGTTTGGGCAAGCCGTGTCCGGATTATTTTCTCTTCATTTTTGGGATACAGCCCGATGATCCGGTCAACCGTTTTTGACGCATCGATGGTGTGGAGGGTCGACAGTACAAGGTGGCCCGTCTCGGCCGCTTCGAGGGCGATTTCTGTCGTTTCAAGATCGCGCATTTCACCAACCAGGATGACTTTCGGGGCCTGCCGTAGGGCGGCCCGCAGGGCAGAAGCAAATGTTTTGGTATCCGAACCCACTTCACGCTGATTAATGGTAGATTTTTTGTGAGAATGGAGGAATTCGATCGGGTCCTCGATGGTCACGATGTGATAGCTTTTCGATTCATTGATCTTGTCGATAATCGCCGCCAGGGTCGAACTCTTACCCGAACCGGTCGGACCGGTTATAAGAACCAGTCCGTTCCTGATATCGCTGATATCGCCGAGCTGCAGAGGAACATTCAAACTCTCGAAACTCGGAATTTCGTGCGGAATTACACGCATCACGATTGAAAACGAACCTCGCTGCTGGAATATGTTGACACGAAAACGGCAGCGTCCGGGAAGACTGTAGCTCAAATCCGCAGTACCGTACTTAGCCATCAAGCTGCAGGCTTCGGGATTATCCCGCATAATCGACATTGCAATCATTTCGGTCTGAAATGCTGTCATTTTTCCGATCCCAAGAGGCGACGCGGAAAAAAGGCTACCGTTGATTTCAACCTGGGGTTTTTGTCCGGTTGAAAAATTAAGGTCACTGACATTATCTGAGATAAGCAGCATTTGCTCTATTAGCGGTGTTACGTCAAGCAAACTCATTGGTTGGAATTACTCCTGGAAATTATTTGGAATAGGCGGGATACGAGATTAGAGTGCGGAGAAATCGCGCCTCTGAACAATCTTTATTCTCACCTATCCTGACGAAAAATGCAAGTAATTTTTGAACAATGTTTAGCATTGTTTGTCACTAAGATTGTTTGCTGAAGGACGCATAGGCGGAAGATATATTTTCGGGGTTTGAAAGGATTCCACTGATAACGGCGACCGAATCGGCTCCGGCGAGCAAAACATCACGAAAATTTGCCCGATTTATGCCGCCGATCGCGACTACCGGAAAATCCTTGACCGATTCTCTAACTCTTTTGACCACATCAATTCCAATCGTTTTTCCTGTATTTGATTTGGTCTTGGTGTGAAATACCGGACCGATCGCCAGGTAGTCGATCGGGAGTTCGGCAGCTTCAACTGCCTGCTGAACGGTGTGCGTTGATAAACCGATAATCGCATCTGGACCGAGAAGTTTTCGGGCGTCTGCCGGGTGCACGTCATCTTGTCCGAGGTGAACACCCCCGGCCTTGAGCGCCAGTGCGATATCGACGCGGTCGTTTATGAGCAGCATCGTATCTGCGCCCCGGGTGGATTCGAGGGCAATTCGGGCGTCCTCAAAAAAATCGTGCGGAGAGGCCTCCTTTTCCCGGAGCTGTATAAGACGGGCACCGCCTTCGACTAATCTATTGACCTGTTCAGTATGAGTAAGTTTTGTGAGTTGAGTGTCGGTAATTGGATATATTCTGGGAAGATGCATAATCTAAAGCGATTTAGCCATCAAATAAGCGTCTTCGCTGTTTTCATAATAACCGTTTATCTTTTGAATTATCGAATAGCCGAGACGGTGATAAAGGTTTTGGGCAATATAGTTGCTGACGCGGACCTCGAGGACCGCCGAATCATAATTTCTTGCACGGAGCGCTTTTTCGGCGTGTTTGAGCAGAAGTTTCGCAAGGCCGCGTTTTCGGTGTTCCGGGGCGACACCGACCGTGGTTATGTGCGCCACACTTTCGCTGTTGGCGACGACAAAAATGAAGCCGGCCATCTTATCTTCGGCGGTTGAGATTCTGTAACCGAGGATATTCGGGGCGGTCAGCAGGTGCTGAAATGTCTGCGTTGTATAATTTTCTCCGTGCCGAAAACACCTCAAATTGAGGTTTAAGACTTCATGAAGATTTTTCTCGGTGAGCGGAAGAATCTTATAGGATGTCGGTTCGGCGGACGCAACTGTCTCTGGATCACCGAGATCATCCGGCAAGAATATGTCCCGTATTTTTTCGATTACTGCCATAAGTAGTTGAGTGAGTTTAGTTAGTTGAGTGAGTTAACTGAGTTGAGTGAGTTAACTGAATTAACTAATATCGCCAAACTTGCTGAACTCACAAAACTCACCAAACCCGCCAAACTCACCAAACCCGCCAAACCCGCCAAACTCACAAAACTCACCAAACTCACCAAACCCGCCAAACTCACAAAACCCGCCAAACTCACCAAACCCGCCAAACTCCTCCGATCAACTTAAAAACATACAATCCCCGTAACTATAAAAGCGGTACTTTTCATCCACCGCGTGCCGATAGCAATCCATTATAAAATCATATCCGCCAAAGGTCGATACCAAAACCAAAAGTGACGATTTCGGAAGATGGAAATTGGTGAGAAGGCAATCGATTGCCTGAAAACGGTAACCGGGTGTAATCGTCAGATCTGCCGTCTGCTTTCCGGGAACGAAAACGCGATTCCTGAGGAGACAGGATTCGAGCGCTCTCGTGGTGGTGGTTCCAATCGCGACAATTCTCCCGGCCCCCGCTTTTGCCCGATTCAATTTATCAGAGGCGTCCTCCGGGATTTCGAAATTTTCGGCCGTCACACGGTGTTTTGACAAATCTTCACCCCTGACGGGTTCAAACGTGCCATATCCTACGTGAAGCGTGATTTCCGCAATTTCTACGCCGCGGTTTTTGATTTCGTCGAGCGTATCCGGCGTAAAATGAAGACCCGCGGTGGGGGCGGCTATTGCTCCGCATTTTTTGGCATAAACTGTTTGATACCTTTGCCGGTCGCGGTCAGTTTTCTCGTCCGGCCTCTTGATATAGGGCGGCAGCGGAGTCTGCCCGATTTCATCCAAAATCTGTTCAAAATCACCTTCGAAATCAAATTCTACCGTTATTTTGCCATCAGTTTGTTTACCGATCACTTCGGCAGAAAGCCGTTCGTGAAAAAACATTTTTTTTCCCGCTTTGAGCCTCTTGCCAGGCCGCGCAAGCGCCTCCCAAATCCCTTCACCTAGATTCACAACCAGAAATAGTTCTATCTTTCCGCCCGTTTCGGTTTTCCCCGAGAGCCTTGCCGGAAATACGCTCGTATTGTTGAGTACGACGACATCCCCCTTATTTAACATCGACGGAAAATCGGAAAAACTCCGGTCGAGCATGGTTTTTCCGGCCCGGTCGGCGATCAGCATTCTGGATTGATCTCTCTTCTTTAGCGGATTCTGGGCGATTAAATCCTCCGGGAGTTCGTAATTGAAATCCGAGATAAGCATAATGAAATCAGAAACTTGCAGACTCAAGGATGTTGGTAAAGACGGTGATTTCCGGGTTGTGTTTTTGCAAATCCTCTTTTACCTTTTTTGCTCCGTCAGGTGACACGTGAACCGCAACGATATGTTTTGGGCCTATCTGATTCTTTACCAGGAGCCGGCCTTCTTCCGACATCAGAAACCAAAATGGAATAAACGCGAGATCGATATTTTCATTACGCAGACCAAACGTTGAGAAGTTTTCGCCGGTCATATCCGCATCACCGATATGCAGTATTGTTTTGCCGCCGATTTGAATTAGATGACCGAAGTTTTCTATCCGCTTAAATCGCTCGTTGGCGTGCCGGAGACCGAGAAATTTCACATTGATTCCGTCAAAATCGAATTCGGACGAGGTCTTCCAACGATGCGTAACAGTCTGTATTTGCGGATTGATCGAATCGAATTCGCCGAATTCTTTGATAATTTCCGAAATTACCTGACCGGACGCCGCCAGTTTCGTCTTGGGATTATTACTCAAATGAAGCCCTACTGATTTCGGGTGAAAATGATCCCCGTGAATATGAGATACCAGCAGCAGATCGATTTTGTCGTAAGGAGAGCGGGCGTTTTCGAGTAGACTCCGCAATTCGTCCGGCGGATAGGCGTAGGCATCCTTATAAAACCGATGGAGCCCGTCGATCAAAACCCGCTTTTGAGCAGATTCGATCAAGACCCCTTCATTCGCGATATATGTGACCTTGATCGACTTCTCAGGGCGCGTCGCGGAATCTCGTATTACTGCCGGCGCATCTTTCTGAGAGCAGACCGAGACCGCAAATACAAGTGATAACAGAACGGCGAGAGACAAACGAATTTTTATTCTCTGGTTCATCGTCTGGTGATACGACACCGGTATTCAATGGTTTCAGCGCCCCCAAAAAACAACTGGAAAAAGAAAGAGCGGTTTCGCGTTCGATCCGGCGAAAACCGCTGAATTCTGGTGCCGGAGGTCGGACTCGAACCGACATGGGCGTTAAGCCCGCTAGATTTTGAGTCTAGTGCGTATACCAATTTCGCCACTCCGGCTTTGAGGATGAATGATAAAACTCTTATGTTTTAGCGTCAACTCCACGGCTGGGGATTCAAACGCCTATTCAATCGGATTTGATCGCGAATCCGCGGCCCTGGAAAGAAGCCTAGGTAGATTAAAGCCGACACGTTTTACGGTTTTTCACCGCTAAAAATTCTTATTGACCCGTTTAAATCGACATGCTAAATTCATCAAAAATACTACAACTAACTGTTGTTGAATGATTTAGAGGTGAGTCCGTGACACTGTCGTGTAGTTGTCTTGGGTTCTTGGATTATTTTCTCGATTTTTAAACAGGAGCCAACAAAATGAAAAACATTATGTATAGATTTCTCGCGGCCATAATTCTGACCGCTTTTACCGCAGTTGCCGTAGCCGCCAAATGCAGCGATGCAGATAAACAAGCTCTTAAGAAACTGGACAAGGCGTGGGGCGATGCTAACGATGCGCGCGACAAAAATGCCCTTAACGACATGCTCTCCGAAGATTATGCGGCGTTTAACCTGACAGGCTATACGGACAAAAAAGCCGCTCTTGCCAATCTTGATGGTCCCGCCCCGCCGCCGAATGACAATGTCTCAATCAGCGACCATTATATTATCTCGTGTTCGGGCAACACCGCGGTGATGACCCACCGAAACGAGCTTACGACCAAACAAAACGGTAAGGATGTTGTCTTTTATTCACGTTCCGTCCACGTATTTCAAAAAGCCGGTGATAAATGGCGGGTTATATCAAGCGTTAATCACGCGATGAATGATTCGGGAGCTCTGATGTACAGGCAACTTACGGCGATTGAAAAATACAAGAAACGCGACGTCGCCTGGTTTGATGAAAATACCGACGATGCTTTTATCGGCGTCGACCCTGACGGCAAAGTGACCGGCAAGTCTGCGATGCTTGAAAAAATGAAGAACGATAAAACCACCTTCGATGTTTTGGAGATAGAGGGGATGGGCGCAAACGTTGACGGCGATACGGCGTGGGTAATCGCAACCTATCACGCCAAGGGAAAACTGCCCGACGGTACGCCATTTGAAGGACGCCGCCGCGCTTCCAGCACATTCGTTAAAAAGCACGGAAAGTGGCTTGCGCGCACGAGTCACGCTACCGAACTGACCGAGCAATAGGGTTGAGTTTAGTCAAACGGCCCTGACGCGGAATATTGTCAGTCAGGCAGATGCGGTCAAACCAAACGGACTTGGCCGCGTCCATTATTATCCACTGGCGGTGTTTGCCTTTTCACCGAAATCAAATTTCAGGCCGGTCAGCTCTTCCGATACGTCCCACAATCTTTCAGCGATTGCTTCGTCATTCGAGAGTTGGTTTGATTCGACTTCGACCGGGTAACCCCTCATTTCCATAAAACCGTCCGGCCCTATGTATTCTCCGCCGAATAGTTCTTCGTCAATCGCCGCCCGCAGCGTAGGCAAAGTTCCCATCGGTATGTCCTGGGCAAAAAAGCCGTTTAGAAAATCGGCGATTCCCGAATTCCGTTGAAGTTCGGTAGCGGTCCAGCCGGGGTGCGCGGCGGTCGCGATGACGCCCGATTTATTTTGTCTGAGCAGTTTATCGAGCCGGTACGTAAAATACAGATTAGCGAGCTTGCTGTCGCCATACGCCGACCATTTTTTGTATTTTCTTTTTTCCCAGGCGAGGTCGTCAAAGTCCAGCTTTCCGTATTTATGGGCGCCGCTGGCGACGTTGACGATTCTCGATCCGGCGGTCCCTTCGAGAATCGGCAGGAGCCTCGCCGTCAACGCAAAATGTCCGAGATGATTGGTTCCAAACTGGAGCTCAAAACCATCCGCTGTTTTGCCGTAAGGCGGAGCCATCACGCCGGCGTTGTTGATCAGTAAATCGAGACGGGAGAAGTTTTCGGCGAATTCTTCGGCGAAGGCTGCAATCGATTCGAGCGAAGCCAGATCGAGCGTCATCAAAGCCAGATCGGCATCTTTATGTTTTTCAAGAATTTTCTCGCCGGCGGCCTTTCCCTTTTCGGAATTGCGGACCGCCAATATTACCGTGGCACCCTTTTCAGCCAGCGCCCGGGCCGCCTCGAAGCCGATTCCGCTGCTCGATCCGGTCACGATGGCAATCCTTCCGGTTTGGTCGGGAATGTTTTCGGTGGTCCATTTTTCCATTTTGCTGCTCCTTCTTATCGCTCATTAACCAATTACAGAATCTGGGTGAAATAATAATTGCCGTTTGTTTCAACTATTGATATTAAATCACAACCGCAGCCTAAAACGCATCGGATGCTACTTTTTCCATCCACCGTTCCGGGTTTTTGAGCGCCGTAAAGCCGAATTTTTCGTATAGCCGGTGGGCATCGAGCGTGGCCAGGACCCAGCGACGAAATCCCTTTAGATCCGGGTGTTCGAGAATGGTCTCGATCAGCCATTTTCCAAGTCCCCGGTTTTGATATTCGGGGAGAATATAGACATCGGCAAGGTACGCGAAGGTCGAGAAATCGGTCACCACCCGGGCAAAACCGATTTGCTTCCCGTTTTCGTAAACTCCAAAACAGAGGGAATTCTCGATGGCCGTTTTTGTTTGTTCAATCGTGCGGGTCTTGGCCCAATAAGACTCTTGCACCAGATATTCGTTGACCGAGTCGATTTTCAAAAGCTCACGGTCCGTACTGATTAGAAACCGGTCTTTTTTTCGTTCCAAGCCAGCGGTAATCATAATTCCACGTTGCAGTTACGGATAAATTCCTCAATCAAACGCATTCCGGAATACGGAAGCGGCTTATCGAAGCGCTGCCGGCAAAAACTACTGCTTGATCTGATAAAAACATTTCCGCCCGAGGTATCTTCCCGATGTGTCGAGATCCTCTTCGATTCTCAAAAGCTGGTTATATTTAGCGATTCTGTCGGACCGTGAAAGCGAACCCGTTTTGATCTGGCCGGCATTCGTCGCGACAGCCAAATCGGCGATAAACGTATCGGAAGTCTCGCCCGATCGGTGCGATATTACGGCCGTCATGTTATTTGATTTGGCAAGTTCGATCGCATCAAGCGTTTCAGAAAGCGTGCCGATCTGATTTACCTTGATCAGAATCGAGTTTGCCGCGCCCAGTTCAATTCCCTTTTTGAGGAATTTGACGTTGGTCACAAACAGGTCATCGCCGACCAACTGGACTTTGTCCCCGACTTTACCGGTCAGATACTTCCAGCCGTCCCAGTCATCTTCCGCCATCCCGTCTTCGATCGAGATGATCGGATACTTTCCGCACCAATCGATCCAGTAGTCGGCCATTTCATTTGAAGAGAGCTTCCGTCCGTCGCTTTTCTTAAACACATAGCTTCCGTCTTCGTAAAATTCGCTTGAAGCCGGATCGAGGGCGATTAAAATATCATCGCCCGTTTTATAACCCGCCTTTTCTATCGCTTCGAGGATCGTCTCGATCGCCTCCTCGTTGGATTTCAGGTTTGGCGCAAACCCGCCCTCATCGCCTACCGCGGTCGAATATCCGCGCGAACTGAGGACCTTTTTGAGATGATGAAAAATCTCGGCTCCGGCTCTCAGCGCCTCCGAAAAACTTTCGGCCCCGACCGGTATGATCATAAACTCCTGAAAATCG
The DNA here is from genome assembly GCA_041576495.1 of Aridibacter sp. GTDB lineage: Bacteria > Acidobacteriota > Blastocatellia > Pyrinomonadales > Pyrinomonadaceae > Aridibacter. Next base: position 23,295 of record JBFGKW010000036.1, read on the forward strand.
ACGTTGTTATCAGCGTGTGAACCGCCGTTGATGATATTCATCATCGGCGTCGGCAGGGTCCGGGCATTGGTTCCTCCGATATACCGGTAAAGCGGAATCCCCAGAAACGCCGCCGCGGCCCGGGCAGCCGCCAGAGAAACGGAGAGGATTGCATTGGCGCCGAGGTTTGACTTATTTTCCGTTCCGTCAAACGCAATCAATGTCTCATCGATAATCGTCTGGTCAAGCACGTCCAGGCCTTCCAGTTCAAAGGCGATTTTATCGTTTACGTTGTCCACCGCCCGGCGGACACCTTTTCCCAAATACCTCGCGTCATCTCCGTCACGCAATTCGACCGCTTCATTTTCACCGGTTGACGCGCCGCTGGGAACGGCCGCCCGCCCGATTTCGCCCGTTTCAAGCATGACCTCGGCTTCTAGGGTTGGATTACCCCGGGAATCGAGAATCTCCCTCGCCCACACATCTTCAATTAAACTCATTTTGTAAATAGCTCCGTCGGTTTAGTTTTTACTCTTTGCGATAAATTTAACTTTTATCCGGGATAAAAACAAAACCGCAGCCCAAAAGGCCGTCTCATTGACCATTGAGCAGTTTGGCAGAAACGCGCACGTCAATAACTTGCCCTGTGAGAGTACTTAGTACTTCGTGCCGGGTGCTGGGACAGGAATACAGGAAGAAACGCGACCGCCAGGGAGGCTGTATCTTATAGTGAGCAGTTTGGCAGAAACGCGCACGTTCCTAACCAAACGTCACGCCGATCATATTGGAATTTACTATTTTATAAACCGGGAGTTTGGCGTTTCCATTTCCGGGCCGGTAGCCCTGAAGCCGCTTGACAGCGGCATAAAAATAAATATTCCCGGCGGGCATGGAGGAAAAAGGCCTGAGGTCGTCCATCGAATTCGGGTTTGCGTTGGCGTCCTTCCAGGACAAACCGGCGAGGTTTATTTCAAACTCAAACGAATCAAACCGGGCAACTTCTTTAGACGGAATCCTCGAATCGGCGACAAAAGCGTCTTCGGCTTCAGTGCAACGCGTACCGATCGGACACTTGGAAAAATAGAAATGAATATTGTAGAGAGCATTGGTTCTCAGAGGCTGTTTGGCGTTGTTGGTGATCTTAACTTGTGCAGGGATCTCTCCGGATTCTCTTGTAATCGCCGATTCACTCAAAAAAACCTCAATTTCATAATCGAGTTCCTGCGCAAAAACAAAACTAACATTTACTGTCAGAACGCAAAGTATGGCATAAATTAGTAATCTCATTTTTATCCTTTCGCCATCAAGACCTTTAAGATCCTTCGTTTTTCAACTTCCTTGATCTCAAATATATGGCCGTTAAACGTTACCTTCTCGCCGACCGCGAGTACCCTTCCCGCTTCGCTCATCAAGAATCCGGCGATCGTTGTGTATCCTTCCGATACCGGAACATTTATGTCCAGACGCCGGTTCAGATCCCGAACCGCAAGGCCGCCGTCTAGCACATAAGTTCCGTCTTTCTGATCGTGAATCTGCTCGATCGCCTCTTCGTCATATTCATCGGCGATATCACCGACAATTTCCTCCAGCAGATCTTCGAGCGTAATAATTCCCTCGACCCCTCCGTGTTCGTCGACCACAAACCCAAAATGAAACTTTTCGCGCTGCATTTTTCGGAGTACGTCTTCTAGCCGCGCGGTGTCCACGACATAGACCGGCTTTCTGAGGAGCTTTTCGATCCGAAACGAATCCGGGTTCAAGAGGTTGATCATCACATCCTTGCTGTGGATCACGCCGGCGATGTCATCGAGGGAATCGCGGTAGATCGGAAGCCTTGAAAACCCGTATTCGCGGAAAGTCTCGGCGATATCTTCGAGGCTTGAGGTGACCGGAATCGCAATTATCTCCGGTCTCGGGATCATCGCCTCGCGAACGGTAGTCTCGGAAAATTCAAAAACCTGATGGATAAGTTTCTGTTCCTCCTCGTTTAGATGCCCGCTCTTTTGCGAAATGTTTATCAGTTGGCGGATTTCTTCTTCGGTATAGGTCGAGGCGTGTTCGCTTCCGACGTGTAGCCCGAAAAGATTTACCGTTTTTGCACTCGCCCAGTCAAGCGCATGGATCGGGAGCTTAAAGACTTTGTAGAAAAGCTGCATCGGCAGCGCGGTTGCCATTGCCACCTTTTCCGCGAGTTCGAGACCGAAAAGCTTTGGAGCCTGTTCCCCAAAAACGATGTGAAGGCTGCTGATTATCGAAAAGGCGACGAGGAAGGCAATCGTATGCTGTGCGGCCTCTGGCAGGCCCGAAAGCGGCCGGGCAAGAATCGCCGCCACTGCCGGCTCACCGATCCAGCCGAGAGCAAGGGAAGCCAACGTAATGCCGAGCTGCGACGCGGAAAGGTACGCGTTCATGTTATTCAATATCTCTAACAGCCGCTTTGCGCTCTTTACTCCCTCTTCCGCCAGCGCCTCGACACGCGATTTTCTGACTGCCACATACGCGAATTCGGCTGCGACGAAAAAGCCGTTAATAACCACGAGCGCGATTACCGCCAGGATGTTGAATGATACTGAAAGAAAGGAAATTTCAGACGCCGATCCGGTTTCGGCAAGAAACAGCAGGAAAAAACTTGCAGGGTCGTCCATATATTTCTGAGATTTTCAGGCGAAAATCTAAACTAATTAACTATCTCCCGTAAATCCGATGTATTAGCCTTTTGGCGAAGAAAATTATACCACGAATGAATTTTACGGATAAAAGAGTTTTGGCGGTTTTCCACGTCGGGGGGCGTTGTTTTATTTTACTTCGACGGAATCCAAAATCTCCTGGATCAAAGGCTGGCACGAACCGCACCCGGTTCCGGCACTGCACTTTTCTCCCACGGACTCCACAGTCGAAAGGTTCTCCCGGGCAATAATCTCTTCGATCGTTTCTTCTTCGACACCGAAGCAGGTGCAGATTAAAGCCTTCTCGCCGCTCCATTCGGCGATTTGCGAAGTGCGGTATTCGGCAAATGCATTCTCAAGCGCGTGCCGGCAGAGATCGATACAATGCGCCCTGCCCGGCGGTATGTCGCCGAATTCGAACGACACCGCATCGGCCAAATCGGTCAACCCGTGAAGATCCGCCAGATTTTTGGCGGCGATCCATTCGGTCAGAAAATCGGCCGCAGCGATTACGTATCCGCATCCGTTGGTCTTGAATTTGACGGCGGATATCGTTTTCGATTCGGCATCGAATTTAAGAAAAAACCGGATCGAAACGCCGCACGAAAAATCGACCTCGGTCCCGGCCGCATCGGCGTTCGGCAGATTTCCGGCGTTTTTTGCGGGCCGCAATCGAAAGTTTATTTTTTCCGGATAAAAAGTCATTCGAAAAAGTAAAAAGGAAAAAGTAAAACGGAAAGTAAAAAATTAAGTAAAAAATAAAAAATTAAAAGTAAAAAGGAAAAAACGAAAAAAGTGAGAAGTAAAAAGTTAAAGGTAAAACGTAAAAAGGAAAAAATACACAATACTCCGTTCAGAATCCCTAATGATACTTCTTTAATACGCAAAGATAATAATTATAATTCGGAAAGAGAATACTTTACTTGTTTTGTCTTTTTCCTTTTCTTTTATTTTTACTTTTTACTTTTCCTTTTTACTTTCGTTATCTGGTGTAAAATAATATCTATCGTCTTATGAAGCTCATTTATATATTACTGCTTATCTTTGCGTTTCTTCTTGCCGCCGCATGCCGGCCGGCAGCCGAGCCGATTTCCATCTCAAACAAACCGGTATCGAGAAACCGTATGCCGCGGACAAATCTGCCGATGCCGCCGACGAAACCGGTCGAACAAATGGGCTGGGAATTGCTCGATGGCCGAAACATGCAGAAACTCGAGGATTTCAATGGAAAAGTGCTTGTTCTCGATTTTTGGGCTACTTATTGTCCGCCGTGTATCGAAGAAATCCCTCACCTCAACGAGCTCCAGGCCAAATACGGGAAGCAGGGATTACAGGTGATCGGGCTCCACGTCGGGGGCGACGAAGATAAACCGCGGATTCCGGCATTTGTGAACCGTCTGAAGATCGATTACCCGCTGGCGCACCCGGAGGACGAACTGGTTTATTCGCTGCTTGGCGACGACAACCGGATACCCCAGACGCTGATCTTTGATCGCAAAGGAAAATTGATTAAACAGTTTGTCTCCTATGACGAACAGATTAAAAAAGCGATTGATGAAACGATTGCCGGACAGTTTACAAAATAGTTTATGCGCGATATCCCGGTTGGAAACGGCTCACTGCTTGTAAATTTCGACGACAAATATCGAATTCGGGACATATATTTTCCCCACGTCGGACAGGAGAATCATACCGAGGGTTTTCCGTTTCACTTTGGAATCTGGGTCGACGGGGAGTTTTCCTGGGTCTCTTCCGGTGACTGGAGTCACGACCTCAAGTATTTACCGGATACCCTGGTCACCGATGTTCGGCTAAAAAACAGCGGGCTGGGTATCGAAATCAATTCGAGCGATACCGTTCTCAGCCACAAGAATGTTTTTCTGAGGAGGATGAACGTAAAGAACCTCAAGAAAAATTCGCGTGTAGTGCGAATGTTTCTCCATCAGGATTTCCGCATCTACGAAAATAAAGTCGGTGACACCGCATTTTACGACCCCGAAAGCCTCGCCCTTATTCATTACAAAAAACACCGTTATTTCCTGATCAATACCCTCCCACATTTTGATTTTTTCACCACCGGACGGAAGGCGTTTCGGGATCAGGAAGGAACCTGGCGGGACGCTGAAGACGGCAAGCTCGAGACCGGCGCGATCACCGAGGGATCAGTCGATTCCACAATTCAGATCGATTTTCCGCTGGAGGCGGAAGGCAGCTATCAGTTTTATTACTGGATCGCCGTCGGGACATCTCACGAAACGGTCTGCGAACTCAACCAGAGGGTGCTCGAAGAAACGCCCCAGAATTTTTTGAGTTACAC
>JBFGKW010000037.1:0-27232 GCA_041576495.1 Aridibacter sp.
AGATAAACGTCCTGAATTGCATTTAAAAGCTCGACGCCTTCTTTGGTCGGGCGCTGGAACGCTTTCCGGCCGGAGATGAGCCCCGTGCCGCCGCCGCGTTTGTTGATGACGGCCGTTCGCACCGCGGCCGCCAGATCGCCGGCGCCTTTTGATTCGCCGCCCGAATTGATCAAGCCGCACCGTCCCATGTAGCAGTTTGCCACCTGATAGCGAACGAGATCGATCGGATTATCCGAAGTCAGATCGCTGTAGACTTTGTCGTGGGTCTTTCCAAATTTTCCGTTCTTGTTCATCGCCGGATATCCTCCGTTGAGGGTCGGCAGTTTTTGCTTGATAATATCGGCCTGAATCGTCACCCCGAGATGGTTTGCCTGGGCGGTCAAGTCCGCTGAGGCGTGCATATTTCCGTCGTCGGTGTTAAACGCCGGATTTCTCAAATAACACCAGAGTATTGTTGCCATCCCCAAATCGTGCGCGTAGGCAAATGATTCCGCGATTTCTACGATCTGCCTTGATGATTCTTCCGAACCGAAATAAATCGTGGCGCCGACTGCTACCGCGCCGAGTTCCTTTGCCCGGTCGATCGTTCCAAACAAAACCTGGTCAAAACTGTTGGGGAAACTCAGCAGTTCATTGTGATTGACCTTTACGATAAAAGGGATTTTGTGGGCATACTTGCGGGAAACCGAACCCAGCACGCCAAACGTCGAGGCCACTCCATTGCATCCACCTTCGATCGCCAACTCAACGATGTTTTTTGGATCAAAGAGTTTTGGGTTTGGCGCAAAACTCGCTCCGCCCGAATGCTCAATTCCCTGATCCACCGGAAGGATCGAAAGATACCCCGTTCCGCCCAATCGGCCGTTGTCAAAAAGGGTCTGCATCGAACGCAAAACACTTGGACTGCGATCCGATTCCATCCATACGCGATCTACAAAGTCGTGCCCGGGAACATGCAAGTTTTCTTTGGGAATTGTTTTAGAAGTGTGATTTAAAAGTGATTCGGCTTCATCGCCCAATAATTCCTGTATTTTACCGTAGTCAACAGCCATAGGTTACCTTGTCTCCTGCATCTGATATTTTGATCTGAAAATTAAATGAATTGCCGCGAATTATAACACAAAAGCGGCTATTATCCTTTGTCACTGTCTTTACCGGCCGATTTTGACACCAAAGCCGTTTGCCGCAAACGATCCCGGCGATCTCATCCCTGGATTGCAGATTCTCAAAGGAAAAGGCCCCGACACAATTTGTGCGAAGGCCCGTCAGTTCATCCGCCCGACCGGAATCAGCAAATCAATCTATTGCTTGTCCCTGACAGATTCGAGCTGCAGGTCAATCGAGATTAGATCGGAAATCACGGCTGTCCCGTTTGGAAGGTTGGTGCCGTAGTTTACATTAAATTGACGGCGGTTGATCTTTGCCTCGCCCTCAACACCCATCACAACGTTTCCCCGCGCGTCTTCAATCGGCCCGAACAGCTTGAAGGGTATCATCACCTCCCGGGTTACGTCCTTGATCGTCAGATCCCCGTAAACCCTGAGCTGTTTTCTATATCGTGTTACGCGCTTACTCTTAAAGGTGATCTCCGGGTAGGTTTCGACTTCAAAGAAGTCTTTGCTCCTTAGATGATTATCGCGTGCTTCGACACGCGTATCGATACTCTTCGCCTGCGCGCTGAATTCGACGGTTGAATTCTGAATTTTCTTTGAGTCGAAGTTGATCACGCCCTTAAACTCCGTAAAGCTTCCCGGTACATCAACCAATCCCATATGTCGCGCCCGAAAACCGATATAGCTGTGCCTCGGATCGATAGTGTAGTTTCCGGCGGTTTCGGACGGCGACAGCTTCGTATCCGCCGCCTGTGCGTTAAACCGCTCCTCCATATTCATCGATCCCGCGTTGGATCCGGAACCGACCCCGGTTAAGACGAGCAACGCTAAAACGGAAAGTACTGCTGCCCCGATTGTTACTTTAAATTTACTATTCATAATCTCCCTCACTTTTGTTAATTCTCAAACTCTAATTATTCTAACAGGTAAAAACATTTGTCACGCCGCCTGCTCTAATGAGCCGCGGTTGTCAATTGAATAGGCGCCTGCGCCATCCGCCAGAAACTTAACAAGCGCCCCGAGGATCGCAAGATTCTTTAAGGTTTCAACGATCTGGCTTTGCTCCGGGATTCCGGAAACGTGAAAAATCAAGGTCGCCGGAATCAAAAATACAATCAGCAATGTAGCTGCGATTCTCGCCCTAAACCCGACTAGCAGCAGCATTCCTCCCACAAATTCCAAAAAAATGGCGCCGATCAGGAAGAAATCAGGCATCGGAAAGCCTTTCATCTCCATAAATTGAGAGGTACCGGCAAAATCCGTGATCTTGCCGAAACCCGACATAATAAAAATCAGCGAGACCAAAAACCTCGCCAGGATGTTCAAGATTGCATTCATAATAATTTTCCACCTCTTAATCTATAAAGTCGTTACAACGGTTAAATCTATATGTTGAAGTCCCCCGATCTGGCGAGCACCAGCAGTGCATTCAGTTGTTCGAGCATTTCAACGGTCAAGTGGCCGAACCTATCCTTATTGAGTTTGGCAATCGGTTCATCAAGAGATGTCAGGACGGAAAGTCCTTTTTTGGTTATTGAGGCATCCACCCCGCGTCTGTCGACCGGATTGGTACAACGATTGATTAACTCCATTTTCTCGAGCCTGCCAAGCAGCCTCGTAATATCGGAATCCTTCGTTATTAAACGATTACTAATTTCGCTGCACGCCAAACCGTTTTTTCCGGCACCGCGCAGGATTCTCAGGACGTTGTACTGGACCCCGGTTAAATTCGCGGATCTAAAAATCCTTTCCGAATCGGCCGCCAAGATGTACGCCGTCCGCTGAATGTTCAGGTACACTTCCTCTTCCAAACTGGAAAATGGTTTTGATTGCTTAATTTCATCCTGCAGATTCAACATAGTTCGAAAACATACTTGTTATAACGACTATTGTCAAGAAAAAAATCAATGGGCCGCGGTATTTGCTTTTAAATCGAATGCGTTATGGAATAAAGTTAAGCCAATGCAGAATTAGCTAAGTAATTATGTGGGAGTCGTTTACAAGTTGGTTTATGAGCCTTGGATCGGAATACGGCGTCAATCCGTTTATTTTCGGCGGGATCTATATTGGAGCGATTCCTTTCTTTTCATTATCAATCGGATGGCTGATTCGCAATTACCGCAAAGGTAAATCCATTGTTCTACCGGCAATGTCAGCATTATTCTTTTTTGTATCCGCCTATATTTATCTGATTATCGCGGGAAAAAATGTACCCTGGTGGGTTTATGGCATCGTCCTTTTGCTGGTCGTTTATGGCGCATATTCAACCGTCAGGAGTGTCAGAAAGAAACTTCATGAGACGGAAGATGATTCAGCGGGAACTGATGGGTAGCAGGAATTTCGAATTGCGCTGCGGCTTTTCGGCAGTGAATGCCGGATAAAATTATTGTATTGCGGTGATTAAAACAGTTTTACTTTTCGCCGATTAACCGAAGATATCCAATGACCAAAACATACGATCTAATTGTAATCGGCGGCGGATCTGCCGGGCTTGTGGCGGCGGGCGGAGCCGGAATACTGGGCGCCCGGGTGGCGCTGATCGAAAAATCAAAGCTTGGAGGCGACTGCCTTTACACCGGATGTGTACCTTCCAAAACTTTTATCCGTTCGGCCCGTTTTGCATCAGATATGCGAAACGGCGAGAAGTTCGGCTTTGAAAGCTCGAATCCCGGGTTTAAGGACGGACGGTTCGCCGCTGTCACTGAGCGCGTAAATGACGTGATCGGGGTGATCGAACAGCACGATGCGCCGGAAGTCTTTGAAGAGATGGGTGCCGAAGTGATATTCGGCTCGCCGCGGTTTGTATCAAAAAACGAAATCGAAGTAACGCTCAACGATTCGGGTGAAACGCGCATTATGAAGGCGAAGCGTTTTTGTATTTCGACGGGTTCATCTCCTTTTGTTCCCCCGATCGACGGAATCAAGGAAACCGGTTACATCACGAATGAAGAGGTCTTTCATCTGACGGAGCTTCCCGAAACGATCGTTGTGTTGGGCGGCGGCGCGATCGGAGTCGAACTCGGGCAGTCGTTTCAGAGACTTGGTTCACAAGTGACGCTGGTTGAGATGGTAGACCGGATTCTCATAAATGAAGACAGTGAAGTGTCGGAGTTTATGAAAACGAACCTTGAAACTGACGGTATGACTGTTCTGACCGGAACCAAAGCGGTCGCGTTTCATAATTCTGCCGAAGGCAAAAAAGTCGTCACAGTTGAAAGCAATGGTGAAAAAAAGGAGATCGAATGTGACGAAATACTGGCGGCGGTCGGACGCAAACCGAACACGGCGGATCTCGAACTTGAAAACGCCGGGGTCGAACTCGAAAAGGGAAGAATAATTGTCGACGATTATTTGCGTACCACCAACAAGTCGATTTACTCGGCCGGCGATGTTAACGGGAAGTTCCAGTTTACCCATATGGCGGATTATGAGGCGCAGATCGTGCTCAAGAATTGCTTTTTGTTCTGGCCGTTGATGACAAAAACGGATTACCGGGTCGTCCCCTGGGTGACCTTTACCGAACCGGAGGTTGCACGCGTCGGACTAACTGAAAATGAGGCTAGGAAGGAGTTTGGCGAACGGGTCAAAGTCTATAAGGTCCCGTTCTCCCATAACGACCGGGCGCTTGCTGAAGGTGAACCCGCGGGGTTTGCCAAATTGGTGTTAAGCGGAAAAGAGATTTTGGGTGTTACGATCGTCAGCATCCACGCCGGCGAATTGCTTTCGGAATTCGTCGTTGCGATGAAACACGGCCTTTCCCTGGCGGAACTGAATGAGGCGATTCACGTCTATCCGACGCTTGCCAAAGTTACTCAGGCGCTCGGGACGGAAAGTACGATCGAGGGCTTAAGGAAACCGTTTGTGCAAAAGTGGTTTAGCAGGTATCTGCGTATATGGCGGTGACTTCAGCTACGCGGGCTGCCCGCCTGGGAGCCTACGTCTCTTCCAGATGCTTTTTGAGTTTTTCGAGATCCCGGTCTATAAGTTCCTGCATCTTGTTGGACAGTATCGGGATGGGCATGTTAAACGGGATTTCGGCGACACTTGTTATGCGGAGACTCACGTTTGTGGCATCATCCGCTTTTTTCAGATCGTATCGGATGTTCATTTCAAACGGCTCATCGGCAAACATTTGAACCATCTTGTTTTCTTCAAACTTGGTCACCAATAGCTTGGCGGAATAATGCTTGCTCAAAAAATTCCCGATCCTCTCGATTCTCGCGCCCTTGCTGTAAAGCCCTGACGACATCGGATAAACTTCACTCAAACCCCCGATCCAAAGACGGTCCAGCTTGGGATTAAACATCACCTCGGCCACATCTTCCGGTGAGCGCTCGATTAATACTTCCGCTTTAACATCAACTGCCATTTGCCTTAAGACTCCGATTAATAAATTTTACTACCAGGTGGTTTCCCGATTTGATACAAGACAACAGGGAAAGGAACTGCTTTTTACTGCCTGCCTTAGTATCTTACCATCATTTGGCGGCTTTTTATGAATTTCAACGGGCAAACCCGTGCTCCCCAAAAGCCCGCCGGCCAACCGGTCATTAAATTATCCGCCGCCGCTCTGCCATACTTTTATCGCCTCGATAGGATGAATCAGCATCAAAATGTTTATCAAGAGGCTGTCTTTAATGGTCAGAACCAATATCGCTTCGATAATAAAAAAGAGCAGTATCGAGCGCCAGACTTTCAGTTTATAAGCGATCAAAAATCCGACGATGCAGGCAACGACGTCACCGACCGAATTCGCTATGGAATCCCCGACGTATTCGAGCGATGCCGTATTAGCGCGGTAGAGCTCGATTATGTATTCCGAGTTCTCGACCACTTCCCAGGCGCTTTCCCCGACCGTTGCGCCAAGAAGCAGCCAGGCGAATGAAATTCTTTTTTGGAAAATCAGTTTTGCCGCCCAATAAAAAAGAAAGCCGTGCAGAACGTGGGTGAATACGTAGGGATCGAGAAAATGCTGAGAGTTGTGTTTGCTCCAGACATCGCTTGACCAGATATAAATCGGCGTGTCCCAACGGCACCACCAAATCCTTCCCTGCGACGCGAGGATCAACGCCATCAAGATAATAACGCCGACCATCAATATCCAGGGGAGTTCATACTTCCACGAATCGGTTTGGATGAGCGGTTTTTGGTTTTTAGGAATGATTTCCATATTGGGTAAATCAGGTCAACGCGGATCCCTCGTCGACCTTGGCAATGTCATGATGCCGTATCTTAAACTCCTGCCAGATTCCACTTTTCCCTGACCTCGATAATCAACCCTGCGACCTTGTCATTCACTTTGCGGAAATACTCGTCCGCTTTCTTTTGGTCGAACCTGGGATGGCCTTCACCTTTTTTGTAAAGCCCGATCGACGAGGGAAACGGTGTAGCCGACCAGGTTCCGGAACCCGGATAAGCCGTAGTCATCCCTTCCCTGTATCTTGTTTTATCGACCAGCGTCGGGTCAATCGCCTGGATATAGGCGGTTTCGTTATCACCCGCGTGTCCGCCGTCCTGACCAAAAACCTCCAAGGTGATGTCGGAGGCAAATGACCACCAATTGATGACCAGGGTCCGGACATTATTCTCATTTGCGATCTCGGCCGCAACCGATTGAAGGACGGCTGTCTGACCGCCGCCGTGACCGTTTAGGATAATTATATTTTTGAAACGGTTTTTGACCAGCCCTTCCAGAATCTCCTTAATGAAGGGCCGGTAGACGCCTTCGCTCATCTTAAAGGCGCCCGGATACGCGGCCAGGCTGCCAGTCATCCCGTACGGAAGGGTCGGCGCGATCATCGCATTCGTCCGGGCGGCAATATCCCGCGCCATCGCTTCGGGAGCGGTGTTATCGGCCCCGTTGTTGGCAACGCCGTGCGGTTCGAGTGTTCCGGTCGGGAGGAGAACGGTGTCGATTTGTGACGGAACGACCTCGCCAAACTCGATCCAGTTGATGCGGTTCATCTCGCGGGTCGAAACCGTCTGGGAAAACGTATTCGCGGGTACTGCAATAAAAAGTACAATAAAATAGACCAGCTTCTTCACGGTGTCCTCCTTGTGGGTGTTGTAGTTTCATAATCGATCATTAGGCAAATGCGGAATCTGCGTTTACCGAAGGCCGGTTTCTTTCATCGCAGATAAAAACGAACGGACGATTTCATCCTGATGAATGTGGCGTCCGTCAATCGATTTCCATTCTCCGTTTACGATCGTGCCTTTTTGAAAGGTCTGATCAACCGAATAAACGATCGTATTGAGAATATTTTCCGGCGATGCCGTTTGAATCAGTGGGTGGCCGGCCGAAATTACCGAGGCATTAAACGGTTCTCCGACCTTAAAGTATTCGGTTTCGAAATTATTCATCGCGCGCCGGCCCGTAAGCACAGCTTGTTTGATAGCATAAGCGCCGCTGTTTCCATCTTCCACCGCAAAAGTATCCCGTTTGTTTGTAAAGAGCCTCTGGCCGTAATCAAGAAGACGAAGCTCTTCCAGGGGGTTTAAGCTGACGTGCGAATCCGTGCCGATGCTCCACCGGCCTCCGATCTGCTGAAAACTGCGAAGCGGAAAAAAGCCGTCGCCGAGATTGCCTTCGGTGGTTGGACAAAGGACAACATTTACCATTGCATTCACTAATCCATATATTTCACTCTCATTTGAATGCGTAGCGTGAACAAAATGAAACCGTTCGTCAAGATCTACATTCTCCAGCATCCATTCGACCGGCCGTTTTCCCAAATGAGAAACGGAGTCTTCAACTTCCTGGATTTGTTCGGCGATATGAATGTGAAACGGAATGTCGCCCGGCAAATCGCTCGCCGCAAGTTTAATCGCGTCCGGGTCTACCCCCCTCATCGAATGAATCGCAATGCCGATATTTGAGTTGTCGTAGGAATTGCATGCCTCGGCGGACGCCTCAAACAGCCTGCCGTACCGGTCAATATCCGAAGTAATGAATCTGCGCTGGCTTTCAGCCGGCGGTTTCCCGAATCCGCCTTTTTGATAAAAAACGGGAAGGAGCGTGATGTTTATCCCGGCTTTCTGCGCCGCCGAAATCAATCGCCCGCTCATTTCGGCAGGATTCATATATGGATGTCCGGATATATCATGATGGAGATAATGAAATTCCGCTACATTGGTGTAGCCGTGGCGCACCATTTCCGCATAGACCATCGCGGCGATCGATTCAAGCTGTCCGGGAGTTAACCGGACCGCGAGCTTATACATTGCTTCGCGCCAACTCCAGAAGTCGCTCGAATTATTAGCCACGTCGTGTTTTTCGGCGAGACCGGCCATCGCATACTGGAAAGAATGTGAATGGGCATTCTGAAAGCCGGGCAGGCAGTAACCGTCAACTGTCTGACCTTCGCCCACTGCCGTGGCGTTTTGTTCAACCGAAACTACAAGTCCCCGCCCGTCGGTAGTGACGGCGGCATTGGCCAGCCATCCGGTATTCTGAAGTACGCCTTTAAAATGAAATTTCATAACACGGAAATCAGATCGCCAAATGCGGATTTAAGCATTGATTTGATGGGTCGTGCCTTTTCTATATCATAGCGGGTTTCCTCGCCGCTCATATATAGGTCTTTGGACATCTCGAGCTGGAGGGCATGGACTTTTCCGGCCGGATTTCCTTTTGAGCGCGTCAGATAGCCGCCCTTAAAGGGATCGTTATGGCTTACGCTCCAATCGCTCGAAGCAAGCGCTTCAAGCGCCGTGTTGATATAAATATCGGCCGCAGTTTGCCGATCGTTGTTCCCGAGTATGAAATCAGGGAATGGTACCGGCTGGATCGTTTTCACCAAACGCCTTATCGAATGCGCATCCCAAAAGATGACGTCGCCAAAGGTGGTTTTTAGCGAATTTATTATCTCATCAATTTTCCGATGATAAGGGTAATAATATCGCTCGAGCCGGCGGGCAATCTCCGTCTGGTCGGGTTCGAATGCTTTGTTTGAGTAAATCTCCTTGCCGTCAAAGTCCGTAGTCGGACAGAGCGCGGTGATAATCCTTCCGTCATCGTATAGCGGACGGCTGCCGGGTTCGCGGTTGAGATCAATCACCCAGCGTGAGTATTTTGCGTAGATAACGGTGACACCCATTTCGGCGGCAAAATCGTAGAGTTGGTCTAAGTACCAGTCGGTATCATCGAGCCGGCTTAGGGATTCGGGATCAAAATGACCGGACAATTCATCCGGGAATTCCGTGCCGCAATGTGGAATGCTGAGCACAAAGGGAACCGCGCCAGCGCTTGGTCTGATGAGATTGTAATGAGAATCAACCGCCATATTCGTCTATTGGCAAAGGCCAAACCGGCGGGCGTAACACGCCCCTGACGGCCGCCTTTCTGCCTGTTGCGTAGTCCGATACTGCATCTGTTCCGATCTCAGTACTCAGCACTTTGCACTCAGTACTTCTTAGCTTCGGCCGCGTTTCTACCTGCGCGGAATAAAAAAATCCTACAACTTAAATGTGGTTTTAGCCAATTTTAAAATTACTCGCGGGAGCCCGGAGGCGCAAGAATCTCCGTTTCGGGTATCCGTTTCAACCGCCGACGTGAACATTCGGCCGACGGTCGGGATCCGGCTCGGCCTGGCGCAGGATCTCCCTCGTCACGGGTGCCGTGTCGCCTTCACCGAACAGCAAATATCTGATCAGGTACATTATCGGATTTCCTTCGCTCCATCCGAAATAGACGTGGGGGTTCTTTCCGGTTTTATCCCGCAGGTGCAGCAGCAGGGCGGCGATCGCATTCGGAACGGCAGGTGATTCGGTCCTCAGTATCCGGTGACGCCCCATTTTTACACCGCGAACCCTCATCGTTCCCTTGAACTCGGAAGCGTCGCCGAGATCGATTTCGAAAAACAAGATCGGTTCCGTATCCGGTATATGGTTGTCGATCCGCTTTTCGCGTTCATTGAACTTGTATTCTTCGGTATTTCCGATTTCCCGACGGTTGGTTACTATCCGGATCGGTTCCTTTCCGAAATCGTCAATGAATTTTTGAGCCTGTTCATCAAGTTCTATTTCTCCGACCCGTACTTCCGTCGAACGGATCACCCGCGAGATAAAGGATGTGACGATAATTCCTAAGACAAACATCAGGGCTATTTTTAATCCCTCCGGCTGATCCTTGATATTTATTGCCGTCGTATAGGCAAAAATTAGCGTGACAAACAAAAAACCGATCCACCGTTTTTCGGAGTTTTTCCACGCCGAGATCGTTACGGCGACTGCTGCTGACGCCATCAAAAACAGCACGCCGGTAGCATACGCCCCGCCCTGGGAATCCACATCGGCCTGAAAGAGGATGGTGACAAAAAACGCGATTGCCGTAAACACCAGCGTCAACGGGCGCGCGGCCCTGGCCCAATCGGGCGCCATCCCGTATCTCGGCAGGTATCGCGGAACTATGTTCAGGAGTCCGGCCATGGCGGATGCGCCGGCAAACCACAATATCGAAATCGTACTCAGGTCATAAATAGTGCCGATGAAGTCACCCAGAAACTGATGCGCCAGATAGGATAGCGCCCGGCCGTTTGCCTGGCCGCCGACCTGAAACGCCTCCGCCGGAATCAGCATCGTGGTGACGATACTGCTGCCGATCAGCATAACGCTCATTATCAGGGCCGCGCCGGAGAGCAGTTTCCTCGCATTCGCGATACGTCCCTCAAGGTGTATTTCCGCTGTCGAACTAAATGAGGATTCCGGCAAATTGGAGGTGTGAATCGAGGCCCGGTCTTCTTCCGTGAATTCGCCCTCGCTCTTGATCTGTGGCATCACCAGAACACCGGTCTCAAATCCGGACAGCCCCAGTGCAAGACGCGGAAAGACTAAAAATGAATAGATCGCAACCGCTAAAATGCTTCCCTCAATATTCGGGTAATCCCACACCGCCGCACTCCAGTTGCTGATTACGTCCGGCCTCGCGATAAAAATATGATGGAGCCCGATCGCGAGAACAATCACATTCATCAGCAAATAAACCGTTACGATCACAACCGCGATGTTTATTGCTTCGTTAAAACCTTTCAGAAAAACCGCGCCGAGAAAGCCGACCAAAATAAGCGTGATTATTACGCGGTGATTAAGAATTTGAAGATGGTGTTCGAAAAAAGGGTTTTCGACGATGTGGGCGGCTGCGTCGGCTGCGGAAAGGGTAATCGTAATGATAAAGCTGGTAGCAACGAAACCCAAAAGAAATAGTACGAACATCTTACCTTTCCAGCGGGAAAGCAGATGTTCGAGCATCGAAATCGATCCGTCCCCATGCGGGCTTTCGCGGGCCACCCGTTTGTACATCGGGAGCGCTCCGAATAGCGTCAGCATCACCAAAACCAGCGTCGCAAAGGGTGAGAGCGCACCGGCGGCGAGAAAGGCGATTCCGGGCTGATAGCCAAGGGTGGAAAAATAATCGACCCCGGTAAGGCACATCACCTTCCACCAGGGGTGCTGTTCGTTTTTTGATTCGGCTTGGCCGGGACTGTCAGAATCCTTTTTACCTTTTAGTAACCAACGCCGGAGACTTTTTAGATCGGCCATTTATAAAGTTAACAGTATACCAACCATCTGAAACCGGATTCTTAACCGGCACACGGATGAAACGCAATTAATATACTCTCATTCAAATGCAAAGCAAGCGTCGAAGGGCCGCTTCCCGAGATGATCTAAAAACAACTGATGACGTTCCCGGACTCAAAGCAATGGCTTCTTGTTTAACCTTTGACGGTTCACATGTGAAAGGAATGGCTGCGTTACCGCCTAACCCGTCGGTGAGAAAAAGGAGAAGAATATTTTCCGTGATCAGGGCATTTTTATCGCGCCAAAAAGAGTTGAACGAGCAGCAGGGTGTCCATATAACAATGGGCCAGGATCAAGGGCCACAGGCTTCTCCCAGTGAACAGAAACGAAATGCCAAGGGCGGCGCCCATCAGGGTTGTCTGACCGATCCCCATCGCGCCCCATTCAAAATGGGCGAATCCGAATATGACCGCACTCAGCGTGATCGCCGCGACCGTGGCCATTCTTGTGCGGCCGCCGAATAATTCTTCAAGACGGGTGATGAGAAACCCCCGATAAATGACCTCTTCGGCGAAAGACGAAACGATATAAACTCCGGCCAGGCTTAAAACGAGCATCGGCAGATTTCCCTTGAGATAATTGTATTTTGTCATATCGGCAGGTTCCGGGATACCCACGATATTTGCCATAATTATGGACCCGAGAATGAAGGCGGCAACGGCAAAGACTAGAATCGGAATCGACTTCAATACGGTCCAACCGGCAGCGGAAAGTTGAGGCCGCTCGATTGCAAGTCCGATCGATCTAAGGGTTTCTCCACGATATTTTATCCCCGTCCAGATCAAAATCAGCATGACGGCGTTCGCCATCCAGACTGCCGCTATTAAAAGCATCGGGTTTTCGACTTTAAAAAATCGATATGCGATCAGGACCAGTAAACCGGGGGAGAAGACGACAGCGATTTCCAGGATTCTTACCCAGCGGTTGCCGAATATACCTTTGCCTGAAGGCAAGTTGTGTTCGTTCGGATGGTCTGGTTGTTCATTAGTCATAAAGTTGCCTGGGTATTTCCAGAAAGCGGAAGTCTAGATAAAGTCGGATTCATTTCCTAAAACCCGGGTTGACGATCAGGCCGATCAAATTACCCCACGGATCTTTGACCGTCGCGACAATCACACCGCCGCCTACATCGTTTGGCTTTTCGACTTCCAATGCGCCGAGTTCGATAAACCGGGCGAATGTCTTTTCGATATCCCGGACGGCCCAATAGGCGGTCGACGTGTTCCCCGGTGACCGTTCGCCTTCGGAGGGCTGAAGACCGAGTTCGTATCCGTTGATATTAAATCCGACATAAAAGGGTTCGTCAAAATACGGCTCGACTCCGAAAGCACCGGCATACCAGTCTTTAGCCTTTCCGATATCGTCCACAGCATATGAGACGGTACTGATTCCAATAAATTCCGAGTTCATTTCGTTCTCCCCTGCATCGTTTTCCGCGCTCTGTCCGGCTGCAATCAGCGGCAGCAATATAGCGACAATGATCGCCGAAACTGAGTTCTTAACCGGCATTGGCAGCTCCTTACGATTTGTTCCAAGCCTTCCATAAAAAAAGGGGGAAAACGCCCTTTTCTCGCTATAAATGTGCTAGGGCGCGTTGATGCAATCCCTGATAGCGTCGCCATCGCCCGGTCTTTGCAGGTGCAGCTGCGCGGCTCGCCTCGAGGATTCGGGCACCCAGATAATTCGCTGAATTCGTTGTTCAAATTCCGATCCCGCTCCGGCGCCAGTTCCGCGAATCGCTCTATCAAAATCCGCCGCCGAAGTCGGCTGCTGCAGAAATCCGCGGACAATCGGCGAATTATTTAATGTGTTTGGCAGATAATTTTTGACAATTTCGATTTCATCGCGTGCGTGAAGCAGTTCGTGTTCAAGTATCATCGCCCAACAGCGCGGCTTGCTTTCGGCCCTTCGGTCGGCATAGACGGCAAGCGATAGGTTTAGCTCAATCCGGCCGCCCAGATATCTCCATTGTCCGTTGGTACATTGCCACTGCCGATCGAAATCCGCAAAACGCACGGAAAGATCGGACCGGGTGTATCCGGCAGGAAAGCTGAATCCGTTATAATTTGATTCCGTGGTGTACGCATATTGGTTGCGCCGATCGATGCTTATGGTGACCATTTCGGCGAGTGTTTTCGGAATCGCGTCGTAAACAGTTACGTCTGACGGGACATTGATTTCAGGATAGAGTCCGCGCGGCAGTAACAACTGATTGACAAAATTCACTTGTCCTACAAATATTGCAGCTCCCATTTTGCCTCCTTACAAATAATCGTCATCCCCTCCCGTGCGAAACATATGCCGCGATGTGCAAGACTGGCATCGTCAGTGCGGCCAAGGACACGACGTTGGGAAGGAACCTGGACGCGTTGCCAGGCTATTCTTCATAAAATGACGCTCCAAAGCCGGGTCCGAACCCGAACCTCAGTTGCTTTTGGGCTTCATAATAACCAGCACCAGCCCGATTACGGCGACCAGAAACGAGAATACCAGGACGATCAAGCCGATAATCACGCCGATCATAGCTTCTTCTAAATCAACCTTGTTACTCGTTATTTCGGGTAAAGCAAGTGAAACTCCCGCAACCAGCAGACCCAACAAAATTCCCAGGATTCCCAAAACCAAAATCGCAACTCTCATTTTTTCTATTCCTCAATCATCTCGTAAACCGCTTTTGGATTCGTTCGCGTTTCGAAAAACGTGGCGCCATAAGCAGACCGAAACGTGCGCTTCAGAAAGTGCGCCCCTTCGCATCCTAGCCCGGTGGTTTGGCGAATTTACTCATCATATCATTTCCATTCCTTGCGTTGCGTATCAATTATGGGTCTCACGGCGGGCGGCGCCCGCCTTTTCAACCGCCTCTTTGATCACCGGATATTGATCCCGGACCCGCGCAAAATCGCCCGCGGCCAATTCGTACAGTGCACAGGGTGTTACGGCGCGGCAGGTGGCCGTCCGCGGTTCGCCGTGGAGAAGAGCAATCTCGCCGAAAAAGTCACCGGCCATAAGGGTGGCAAGATCACGCATTGCGTCAGCTTCCTCCCGCGAAACCCGAACCACGCCGCGCATGATGATAAACAGTGACTCGTCTTTTTCACCCTGCCTGATGATGACTTCGCCCTCGGGTGTGACGCGCGGCACCAGTAATTTAGCGATTTCCATAAACTCGGCTTCCGGAATATCCCTCAAGAACGGCACTTTCTTTAGTAATTCCGCAGAATCCAATTCAATCCGGGTGCTCGGCAATTCCCTCAGCCTGTAAAGCTTTGTCTGAATTTCTTCGATCAAATTTTCTGCCACGCCGGCCGGAATCGTACCCGCGTTTCCTTGTTTGTGGATCGCGTCAAGCTCGGCGTGAAGAACCAGCCGGTCCGCCAGACGCTGCTGCATCCCCCTGACAAATTCCGGGAATTGCTCTGCAATCCCGTCGAGTCTCATTTTGCTTGTCTGGTGCCAATCCTCAAAAGTTGCGATTATCGGTGCAATCACTTCCGCGTTGCCCTGTTCCGTTTTTAAATGCGCCAGGACAAGCGCCGATCCCTGATGATGCCCCCACCACTGCTCATAATTGCGCGCCAGGATCTGCGATCTGAGCCGGCCCGACAGATTAGAAAACATCGGAACCCGGTCAAACAGGTCGATCAAAAAATCATTGACCGGCGTTTTGGTCACGGCAATTCCCTGCAAATCTGCCAGATCACCGCCGTAGCGCAATATATCGGTTTGTACTTCAGTGATATAGCTCAATTGACGAAAAGCGCGTTCGGACAAATGACCGTCGGCAAACAACTTATGAAAGAGGCTTTTTTCTTCAGCCAGCATCTGTATGAAAAGCACCTTCTGTTCCGTCCGGCTGGTCAATTCCTGACGGCGAAGCTCATCGGCTTCATTATTCAGCCGGTCAATTTCCTTACGGCAGCCCGCCTGAACCTCGTCGGAAATACGCGCCGAGAATAAGCCTTCCTGCTTTAGCTGAGGGATTCGGGCGAGGGCGGTTTGTTTTGCGCTCAACTGCCCCTGCTGCCGCGCCAGCCGGTCGGACAAAGGAGGAATATCAAGTCCGAGAAAAGTTACGAGCCGCTTAATGCTGAGGCCCTGGACGATCAGAGTAAAGAGCACGGCGCCCATAACAATGGCGATAAACAGATCGGTATACTGGAATTTATCGAGGCTCAGGACAATCGCCAAAGCAATCGCGCCCCGCAGTCCGCCCCAGTACATAACCGTCTGATACGGCCGGCTTATCTTGTCGGTGCCCGGGAGCTTTTCAACCAGCGGGACCAACCCGTAAACCGCGGCCGCGCGCGAGATGAGCATGGCAATTATTACAACCGTCAGCGGCCAAAGTGCGTTACTCAAGGCACCCAAATTGACGTTTAATCCGACCATCAAAAAAATAAGCGCGTTGGCTACATAAACCAAATAATTCCAAAAATGTTCCAGATGCCGCGAGACGGAAGGGGAGATCCGCGCGTGTCCCCAGTAACTCATCGTCAGACCGGCCGTAACCGTTGCCATTACGCCGCTGACATCAAAGACTTCCTGGGCGATGAGGAAAGAAGCGTAAGCCAAAATTGTGGTTAGTGAAATCTCGATTTCCTCATCCCGCTGGACCCATCCGAGGATAAAACCGACGATTAACGCGAGCGCCCACCCGACCGCAATGCCGCCGAAAAACTCCTGAATGAAATGATAGACGCCGAACGCAAATTCCTGTGCGCCAAACGCACCGGCAATAACGACTGCAAAGATGAGTTTGGCGGCAACAATAGAGGTTGCGTCGTTGAACAAACTCTCGCCTTCGACCAAAATCGTCAACCGTTTTGGAGCGCCCAACTGTTTAAAAATAGAGATTACGGCCACCGGATCGGTTGCGCTCAGAATCGCTCCCAGCAATAAGGCCGATGTGAAATCAATCGGTGTAACGGCTGAGACGATCAGGCCGATCAAAAAAGTCGAAACGAGCAAACCGGGAATGGCCAGGGCGAGCACCGGAATGATATTCCTTTGTAGTTCCCTCGCGTTCAGATGGAGCGCCGATTCAAAAATCAGGGTCGGAAGGCAGACGAACAGGATCAGCTCGGATGATATCTTGTAGTTGAAATACTCACGGAAGCCCTCGGGGGCGAATTGAAGGAGATGGCTGAGGCCAATTCCGACTACGACCAAGGTGACGGTAAACGGCAGCTTAAACTGCTTGCAAAATGCCAAAACAACGCCGGCAACGGTGAGCAATCCGACCATCGCAACGACCAATTCAAAGACTGGATAGGTTGGTCCCATTTGTTTTTGTGTTCCTTCTTCGGCGGTGACTCAGCGTAGCGTAAAACGGCGTATCCATCAATATTTTTGTGCTGCCTGATCCGCACCGGAAGGCACCTGATCGCATTGGGGCCGGTCGTTTGCAAATGTGGCGTGTTTGAAATATAAACATTTGGCCGGTGAAAAAATTCCGGAACCCCGGCAGCTTTCCCGACAGACAGATATGGCGGACAATTTTGGTGAAAAATTCGTCGAAGTATTCAAGCGGTATATTCCGGATTCGTTTGTTTTTGCGCTGCTGTTGACGTTGATCTGCGGGTTACTGGCATTTCTTTTTGCCGGTGCCGCGCCGCTTCGGATAATTACATCCTGGTACACCGGATTTTGGAGCCTGCTCGAATTCGGCATGCAAATGGTGCTGATCCTGGTTTCCGGATTTGCGATCGCCCTCTCCCCGCAGGTCGCAAAATTTATCGGCCGCCTGGCAAAGTTTGTCGAAACACCCGCCAAAGTCTATGTGTTTGTCGTCATCGCCGGAACGGTGTTCGCGTTTATCAGTTGGGGATGGGTCGTGATCACCGCGGTTCTGGCGCGGAGTCTTGCCGAGAGGGTAAAAGGCGTCGACTACCGGTATCTCGTTGCCTGTGTTTATTTATCCGGAAACGGCTGGGTCGTCGGTTTGTCGAGTTCGATCCCTCTCGTCCTCAATACCGATGGCAACTTCCTTATTACGAATGGTTTGCTTGCCGAGCGGATTCCAACCGCCCTGACCCTCGGATCGCCGCTCAACCTTTCGATGCTCGTATTCTATTTGATCGTCCCTCCTGTATTGATGTATTGCCTTCGTCCGCGGGGGGATAATCCGGTTGAAATCGATTCCCTGAGGATTGGCCGCGCCGGGGCCGAAGAGTCTTCGATCGAAATGGAAGCAATCGATCAGAATCTGGGCGTCAGGTCGCTTTCGGACGGGCTTAACAACAGTCGTGTGCTGCAAATGACGATTGTAGTGATGGGCTCGGTTTATATTTTTCATTATTTCCTGACCACGGGATTTGAGCTCAACCTGTCAATTATGATTTTTGTCTTCCTGATGCTGGGCATGCTTCTCCATCAGACCCCACTCAGGTATGTGATTGCTATGAAACGGGCGGCGGCGAATATTTCGGGAATCGTTTTTCAGTATCCTTTTTATGCCGGAATTATGGGAATTATGATTCACACCGGACTCGGTGCGGGCATTGGCAGCCTGATGGCATCAAGCGCCTCGATTTACACCTATCCGTTTTATTCTTTTCTGGCGGGCGCAGTCGTCAATTTCGCAATACCCTCGGCGGGCGGTGAGTTCGCAGTGCTGGCGCCGAGTGTGACGGCGGCGGTCAAAGAACTCGGGGCCGGCCTGGGTCCGGATGTTCAAACCGCGATGATCGCCAGGAGTTCGATGGCCATCGCCTACGGGGAAACCCTGACCAACCTACTCCAGCCGTTCTTTTTTCTAGTCATTCTGCCCGTAATGGGGGCCGGCATCAGGCTCCAGGTCCGTGACGTAATGGGATATCTTTTTATTCCGTTCGCCGTTTACTTCATAATTGAAGCAGTGATGATCACATTGATCCCGGTATAAAATCGACCGGCCAGATTGCTTGACGAAAAATAGGCGTTTAAGTCCCTGGTGACAACAATGACAAAATTTCTTACCGATCAGCCGGATGCAAATCCCCTGGCCCATTTAGCTTTGGCGCATGGCGCCGGCGCGCCGATGGATCATCCGTTTATGGAAACCGTCGCAGCGGGGATTGCCGCGTCCGGCATAATGGTCAGCCGTTTTGAGTTTCCCTATATGGCGATGCGCCGAGTCGATGGCAAACGGCGTGGTCCGGGTGGTCAAAAAAAAATGCTCGAGACCTGGCGAGACGTCATCCGTGAATTGTCCGGAGATCTGCCGCTGTTTATCGGCGGAAAATCGATGGGAGGACGCATCGCCAGCATGGTCGCGGATGAACCCGGCGTGGCAGGGATTATTTGCCTCGGCTATCCATTTCATCCGCCGGGAAAGCCGGAAAAGCTCCGAACCGGACATCTTGAGGCAATGCCGCTGCCGATGCTTGTCGTCCAGGGCGAGCGGGACCCTTTTGGCGGCCGGGAAGAGGTCGAGGGCTATAAACTCTCCAAAACGATCGAGATAGTCTGGCTGCCGGATGGCGATCATTCGTTTAAGCCTAGGAAAAAATCCGGCCATACCGAGGACGATAATCTTCGCGCTGCAATTGATGCGGTTGCCGGGTTTATTGCCGGAAATATTGCGCGGCCCCCGCGCGGCAGCTGAAGCCGTCACCTCATTCTTAAGCAGTCGAGTTCGGATTGAGGGGATTTCCAACCTGACCACAACTCTTTCGAGGATTTACCGAATCTAATCTGCCCTTTTTATTCAATCTTTTTCAGCAACTTTTGATCCGCTTTTTCCTTGACTCACCTTCCCCTTTAACTTAGTCTTACGACACTGTTTAATAACTGGCTTCTTTCCGCTTAGGGTTTTAAGTGCGCCGAATTTTTATTTGCTAGTGCCGGTTCAGTTTACCGGTGATTTCAAATTCAATGAAAATCCGGCGGCTTCGAATTTCCGGTAACCGCTGCAAAACTGCAGCCCGGACATAAAGCCATCAATCCATCCGTACAATTTCAGGAGGTTCGATATGCGTCGTTTTAATTTCAGGCTAACGTTTTTGGTATTGGTCATCGCGCTGAGCGCGGCATTTAGTGGCTGCACGAATGAAGGGGGTTACGGAACATCTTCTACTACAGCGCCTTCCGGCAAGGACAAGATCCCGGTCACCACATCATCGGAAGACGCCAGAAAAGCTTTTCTGCAGGGTCGTGACCTCGCTGAAAAACTCCAGCAGACGGATTCACTCGAGCATTATGACAAGGCAATTTCGCTTGACCCGAATTTCGCTCTGGCGGAATTGGGACGAGCAAATGCTTCTCCAACTGCTCAGGAGTTTTTTGAGCATTTGAAGAAGGCCGTCGCCCTCGCCGACAAGGCTTCGGAAGGAGAAAAACTCCTGATTCTCGCAACGGAAGCGGGGTCAAACGGCGAAACGGTAAAACAAAAGGAAAATCTTGATAAGCTCGTCGCTGCCTTTCCAAACGATGAACGGGCACACTTCAGTATCGGCGGTTATTACTTTGGCCAGCAGGACTATCCCAAGGCAATCGAGCATTATACGAAAGCGACGGAAATAAACCCGACTTTTTCACCGGTGTTCAACATCCTTGGTTACGCGCACCGGCAAAATGGTGATTACCCGAATGCCGAAAAGGCATTCAAAAAGTACATCGAATTGATACCGGATGACCCGAATCCTTATGACTCGTATGGTGAATTGCTTCTCAAGATGGGCAAATTTGACGAATCGATTGCCCAGTACCGGAAGGCTCTTTCAATCGATCCCAAATTCAATGCGTCTCACAGCGGAATTGCTGCCAACCTGATGTATATGGGTAAACACGACGAGGCCAGGGCGGAACTTAAGAAGATCTCTGACGGTGCGCGCAACGACGGTGACCGGGCGGCCGCGCTGTTTGGTATGACGATAGTCGATCTCGACAGCGGTCAAATGGACAAGGCGCTGGAAAATGTCGATCAGCAGTTCGCGATGGCCGAAAAGAGGAAGGACTCGGCCGCCATGTCGGGAAGCCTGCAGACAAAAGGCGCGATTCTGGTAGAGATGGGTAAGTTTGACGAAGCGACTGCGGCGTTTGAACGTGCCCTCAAGATCACGGAAGAATCGGATCTGTCGGCTGAAATCAAAGCGAATGCGAAGCGCTTTCAACATTACAATATGGCGACTGTCGCATTGGGCAAAAATGACATTGCCGCTGCGAAGAAAGAGGCCGAAGAGTTTAGCAAAGGCGCTGAGGCTTCGAAAAATCCGGGACAGATACGGCAGGCGCACGAGCTGGCGGGGATGATTGCGTTGGCGGAAAAGGACTACGACAAGGCGATTGCCGAACTTGAGCAAGCGAGCCAGCAAAACCCGAACAACCTGTACCGGATGGCAAAGGCTTATCAAGGAAAGGGCGACGCCGCAAAGGCTAAAGAATACGGAGCAAAAGCCGCCGATTTCAATTCGCTGCCGGCTCTCAATTATGCATTTATTCGCGCCAAGGCGAAAAAGATGATGGCCGATGCCGCGGCCGGTTGATTGCCGCGATCCGATCCGGTTTATCGATCTGCTGAAACACGTTTGGGTCGTTTCAAATGGCCGTACAAGAAAAGGCCGGAGCGGGAATGCTCCGGCCTTTGCTATTTGTAATCAAACGTTGGATTACGCCGGTGTTTCAATCATCGTGAAGTACTTCCACGTTTCACCGTCTTTGCCGAAGACCGTTGCGCCCCATACCGTCGGAACCGGGTCCCCGTCGCAAGTGCCGTCGACGCTCCCCTTGTAAGTGAGTATCGCCGCATCGCTCGAAAGAGAACTGGCAAGGGCGTCCGTCACCGAAACCCCTTTGACCTCACACGGTGCTTCCGCCCAGGTTTTGAGTATCGCTTCCTTATCGTAGCGTCCGACGTTGGTGTCGATAAATGTAAATTCCTTGGCCGTAAGTTCGTCGAGTGTTTTGCCGTCTTTGTTTTTCCACGCTTCCCAACCCTTCAGTTCAAGCGCCTGGAGGGTCGTTGTCAATTCATCGGCAGATTTTGCTTCTTCCGCGGGTTTGGTCGCGGCCGCCGGTTTGGCCTCGGGTTTTGCCGGAGCGGCTTTCGATTCAGGATCCGGCACTTCATTGTAGAAGGCATTCTTCCACTTATCGCCCTCACGCACGTAAACACTGGCGACCAATATGTTTGCCGGCCCTTTCTTGCCGTCGCAGGTGTAATCCTGTTCACCCTTGAAGGTCAGGACCGCGACATCGGCGCCGACCATTGTCATCTGATCATCCGAGAGTGAATAACTGTTGATCTCACATTTCTGCTCCGAAAGTGTTTTGATCGCGCCGGCCTTGTCTACCCGACCGGCCGGAGTAAAGCCGACATATTTGTCGGACAGGAAATCTTCAAAGAATTTGAAATCTCGTTTCTTCCACGCTTCCCACGCTTCCTTCTCAGTAGCAAGCATCTCCTCCTTTGTAGGAGCGGCCGTCGCGGTTTCGGTACCGCTGTTGGTTTCAGTGTTGGCAGCATTGGCGGTGTTGGCCGCCGGTTTGTTTTCCGCGTAATCGCCGCATGCTGCAAACATGACCGCCATTATCGCCGTTAATACGAACAGGTTAAATTTCTTCATTTGTTTTTCTCCTTCCGCACAGCTTGCGGTCTGATAAAAATCGAACCGGGATTCCGATTAGAATCCCGCGACTGAACTGGTTCCGCACCCGATTGAGTACAGTCTTAGCACCGCCGGAGATTGTTGTCAAGCAATTGATCCGGCCAATTAAGACCAGCAATCTTAAGACTTTTGGAGACAAAAGCCGAATTTCCAGCCGTTGCAATCGGTCAACTGGGCATGCTGCAATTTGTCCTTAATAAAACAGGTTTCGGGCCGCCCGTCATTGGCGCCGCGGCGCGGAATTTACATCGATATAAGCCCATGCCGTTTCTCCCGATTCGAGCACGACTCTTAACCGCTTGACCGCCGGAACCTCATAATCGTCGGCTTTTTCGATTTCGGCGGCAGTTACCGCAAACACGATTCCCGGGACAAGGTCGGTATCGATCCCTGTAAATTTAGCCATCATATGTTGGGCCATTCCGCTGATTTCCACTACCAGAGGGTCATCGATATCGAGCGGCACCAACTTGAACCTCCGCAGTGAGTCGCCGGTGCCTTGCAAACGCCGCCCGAAGGCCGCCAATTGCACGGCCTCAAGTTGGAGGGTCCCGTAGGAGAAGAGAGACTCCGTTCGCAGTTTGTCATCTTTCATAAGGATTTCGCCCGGTTGGGTGTTTACCGTTATCGCTCAAACGCGCAGTCTATAAAAGTCTGTTAAGAATACACGAATCAACCGGCTTCATTCCGATTATGATGAATTCGGAAATGGAAAAATACTTGCCGACCGGATGACCGCAGCTATAGAATGGTCTCGATCAAGCCAATGATTAATTTATTAATTATACCCGCGGAAGTGTTAAAAAACCGCCTCCCGCGATCGGAATTAGAGAATTACGCCGGTCAACGGGCGTCTTTTTCTGAAGCGATAATGCCGACATGCGGAAAGCGGTGCCCGGGACGCCGAAATTGCGGCGGCGTTTGCCAGCTGATCCCGTTGCACTTTGGAAAGCATTTGTGCGGCAAATGCGGGCACAACTGGAACCATTGACCTATACAAAAACGGCCGCGACGACCGTTTCGCGGGATTCCAGCGCGCAGAAAGTTGCCGGTTCTCCGGCCCTCATTTTTGTGATTGACAGTTTCCGTGCGCCTAAACTATGATTGCGCTGATTCCGTTGGCAGCACGAATTTATTCGAATGATGCCGGCGGCTTTAATTTTGTTAGTATTGTTTGAAAGGCCGACTGCCAATAAGGAGAATTCATGCCAAAATTTATATTCACACACAGGGTCAGCGATCCTGATTTCTGGGCCAGCAAGCATTCGGAGCGGGTCGAAATGTTTGCTTCGTGGGGATCCAACGTAATTGATTACGTCAGTGCCGACGGCAGCGACAATGTCGCCGTCAGTGTTGAAGTTCATGATGTCGCCGGAATGCAGGCGGCTCTCGAATCGCCCGAGCTCGAGGCTGCAAAAAAGGCCCACGGAGTATTGGAGCCGATTACGATGCATATCGAGAAAAGTTAAGGTATGGGCGGGTTACGGCTTCGCAATGAAAAAACCGCGAAAGGCCGGGCTGAGCGAATCTTGAGCGGCTAGCCGATTTGCTGGAACAAAAATCTGGCAAACGATTTCGTCCTGTTTTGTGCGGGCGATTCTGACTTGGGTTTTTTGGTGGTTTGTCTTTTTTGGATGGCCCAATTGGCAAAAAGACGCAGCCAGGAAGAACTGGCCCAATCCCATTCGCCCAGGTATTCCAGTTCGGTTGCTCCGGTACCTCGTTTGAACCGGTGGCAGCCGGGGTTTTCCCAGGGATCTATACCGCCCAAATCATATTTGACGATGCCTTTTTCGGCACAATGCCGGAGAATTCCCCGTTCCAGCGGAAATGAAGCCCTCAGTTCCCGTCCGCGGTCATTGGTAACCCCCATATATTCAACCGCCCGGCGTCCGATGAACAAGACGCCTTTCATTGCCAGGAGATTCCCGCCCGCGTCTTCGCAGCGGTAAATTATCAGATTCCGGCGAACGTGATGAAAGAGGTTTTCCAGCTTCTCTTTCGAGAACAATTCCGGCAGGCCTTTGGCCGTCTCCATTTCGGCGTAAGCACTATGAATTTCGGCGATATCCGGATTGAAGACCTGTTTGACGGCTAACGGATTCCGTTGGGAAAGCTTTAGCTGACGCCGCCAACTGCTTTTGAAATTCTTGTCTATCTCCTCCAGTTCCGCGGTCAGATCAAGTTCCATGCTAAAACTCGAACCCATTTGGTAAAGTGATCTCGTCCACCGCTCGTGTTCGAGAAAGAGTGTGTCGCGGGTTTTCCGTTTGCGGTCTGATCGAAAACGCAGATACAAACGCTTGAGCCCGGCAGCTGCCATAATCGCTTTCGGAAGCGTATGGTCGACCGCGCCGAGTTCACCGACCGGGCCGCCCTCAACCCAGGCAAATCCTGTCTTCATCAAGAATCTCCTTACGAGGACGAGGGCCATCGCCTTGACGTTTTTCTCTTCGTCAATACAGACACAATAGTGCGGCTCCCAGCCCAGTGACTGCTGATATTGGCCCCATTCATAGGTTTGAAAAGGGGAGCAATCATCAAAACGGGCGAGATTTTCATTCCAAGTGTCACTCGCTTCCCGCGGAGTTATGTCTTTCCAGCTGTTCATTATTAGATCGTATAATTTAGTCAAAACTCCGATTTTCGGGTAGATTCCATAAAATAACCGGCCGCCAAACGAACTCGCTTGATTACTATGATTCTATGATGGCTGTCTCGCGTTACGAGAAAGCCCGGCTGGACCCGCCGAATCGCGTTGTTGAATTCCAGGGGTTAGATTCGTGCCTGGAATTCAGGGATTGAATATATGCTGACTGCGTAAAGGTAAATTATGTGTTGAGCCCCATTGTCGGGTCGGCGTTCCGCAGCCATTCGGCCGCCCGGCGCCCGGTTTCTGAAAGACCCTCCCCCGTATCCAAAACAAGATGTTCCATTCCATCAGGCTTGATCGAATCAAAATCGGATAGTTGTCGCCGATATGTTTCCCAGGTTGCATCGGAGAGCCCGTCTTTTAAATGCGCCCGGCGCTCCATCCGACGGAGAACCAGATCCGGGTCCAAACGGCATTCGATTAATCGCCATCCGGCGCCGAGTGATTTCGCTTTTTTTCTCACAGTTTCGCGATCAACCGCGCGCCGAAACGTCGCATCAAGGATCACGTTTCCTTCCTCATTCAAAATCGCGGTTCCCCTTTCAATCATCAATTGATAGGTCCGACGGCGTGATTCTTCACTGTAAATCCCTTCTCCATACGCGTCCGGTTGCCCTTTATCGCCAAAGAGGGATTTGCGAACCGCATCACTTGAAACGACCCGGATACCCAATTCGCCGGCGATCGCCCGCGCGACCGTGGTCTTTCCCGTCCCCGACAGCCCGGATACCAATATCAGTGTCGGTGTTTGGAGCCGTCTTGCCGAACGGGCAGCGATATCAAAATAACGCCCGGCCTTTCGCTTCGCAGAACGGTGTTCATCTTCGCTCAACTCCGCTTCGCCAAGTTGAAAACTCAAAACCTTACCGCGGACGAAAGCACGGTAGCAGCGATAAAATGAGTACAATTTGAAGAGGTCTGTATCGCCCGCGATCTCGCAATAGCGTTCGAAAAAATAATAACCGAGGTCGGGTCTTCCGCAGGCATCGAGATCCATTGCCAGAAAAGCCGCTTCGTTTGCCACGTCCGAGCAGCGAAAACGGTCGTTAAATTCGACGCAATCGAAAATGCAGATTCCGTTTGTCACACAGACGCTCTCGGATCTCAAGTCGCCGTGTCCGTCGCAAATATGACCTTGTTTGACCCGCTCCCTGAGCAGGTGTTCATTTTCATCAAGCCAGAGTTGAACCCAGCCGAGTATCAATTCGAATTCCGCGGCCGGGATCGTCAGGTCGACGAAGGGTTGCGTCTGCTTGAAATTTTCGTCCCAGTTAAAACGGATCGCTTCAGGGCTCCCGAAGGCGTTAACGTCCCGGCCGCGCCGGGCAGTTTGATGAAACTCGTGAAGGCGCACGGCGATACGCGAAATTACCGCCTCAGTGAGGTCTCCTTCGGCGGCCAAACGGTCGAGCATCCGGTCTTCCGGCAGGCGCTTCATCAAAACGCCGTACTCGACGGCTTCCCCCGGGACGGAAAAATGAAATCCCCGTTCATCCTCGACGATCGCCCGCGTGCCCAAATAAATTTCGGGACACAGCCGGCTGTTTAACTCGACTTCACGTTGGCAGGCGAGCCGGCGTTTTTCAATGGTCGTGTAATCGAGGAAGCCAAAATCAACAGGCTTCTTTAATTTCAAGACGCGGTTTTTTCCGAGCAGTATCACCGAAATGTGCGTTTGAATCATTTCAACCGGCAGGTTCTCCCCCGGCCAAACCGCGTCGGCATAACGCAAACGCCCGATTCTCTCAAACCATTCCTGGGTATCGTTATTCATTCTATTCCGGTGCAATCGCTTTCAGTTTCTCACCTCGCGTCCCAGAATTTTATCGAAATCCGCCCGAGAAACGGCGCCCCGGTTTACTATCCGCTTTTCGGTTTCATTAATTCTTTAGATAACCGATAGTACCACGCATACTGACGCGCATTGGCCGTATATCGCCGAAACAAATAGCGTGCGATTCCCTGGAAGATTTAAAGCATCAGGCAGAAAACCGGCACCGGGCTTCAGATGAGTATGTTTGCCAATCGCCGGAATGATTTCGCTTCCCTGGCAAGTACGAGGCCGGAGAAGCCGTCCTTTATTCGGCCAGCGATGTTATGGCACCTTTCATATACGTCTTTGTCAATTGCGGCGGGCGGATAGCGAAAACCGGACCGGGGTTATTGCCGCTTTGTCTAGACAGAAGGCATGGTCTCAGGTAATCTCGCCATTGTCGGATATGAAACAAGAGCGATCCAAAAACAATCCTGGCGCCGGGGCAATGGCTTCGGATATTGCGGATGACATATTGCTCAAGGACCGG
>JBFGKW010000038.1:0-26644 GCA_041576495.1 Aridibacter sp.
AATTTGATTGAGGAATGTCCGTAATGATCACTGCGCAAATGTACGCACTTGCGTAGACTTTTTAACCATATTAAATACAGCAGTTACATAAAACAGATAGCGCGTTACAACGCAATTGTGATACCATCGTATTCGTTATGGATAAAAAGAAGTCTGAACAAGAAAGCGGCCTCCTCACGATCAAACGGTACAGTAACCGCAGGCTCTACAATACCGAAGCAAAGAGCTATGTCAGCTACCAAGAGCTGGCCGCCATCGTACGTGACGGCACCGACATCCGGGTTATCGATTCGAAATCAAATGAAGACGTGACAAAATCCGTCCTGATCCAGGTAATTCTGGCAGAGGAGAAAAATGACCAGACGGTTTTGCCGACGGATTTCCTTTTCCAGGTTTTGCGTTCGCGGGATGATTCACTGCAGGACTTTTTCAAAAACCACCTGTCGGCGAGTTTCGACGCTTATCTAAAGACCAAAGAGGAATTTGACAACCGTTTCCGGAGTATATTGGAAATGGCCGTTTCGGCTCCCCAGACTTTGGAGAAACTCCTGCCGGGAGCCGAATTGATGCGCGAAGTATTGACGGGGAAGAAGAAGGAAGAGGAAGGGGAAAAGGAAAAAGTAAAAAGTAGAAAGTAAAAAGGGAAGAAAAAAAGGGGAGAGGCGAAAGGCGAAAGGGAAAAGTAAAAAAAGAAAATCCTCAAATTTATGGTTTCTTGGCGTTTATTATTATTCTTCCGATTATCTTGGCAATTTCGATTGATTCCTTCTCGATTTCTCCAATACCGATTGCCGTGCCGGCATCAAATTCGGTTGTCTCGATTATAAGCCGGAGCCAGTAGTTAGATTCTCGAGCCTCTTTTAACGACACCGCGTTTTTATGAATGAAATCGGCTTTGCTTTGTCCCGCCGCCGCTTCTTCCAGATTTGCTCCGACCGAAGTCGCCGAACGAGACAACTGCCGTAAAAGTGATCGGTCTACGTCGACATTTCGCTCCAGATATCTGCATAGTCTAACTATTCGCACCGCGAAGCTGAATGTCCTTTGCCTGATGTCAAAGATTTGTTCATTTTCCATTTCTGAATGTTCGGCATTTGTGCCGGTGAGGTCATTCTTCATGAGTTCATTCCGTTCGTTTTTCCTATAAATATACTTAACTCTACCTTTACTCTTTACTCCCTTTTATTCTTTACTCCCTTTACTTTCTTCTCTTTTCTCTTCTTTCATTACGTTTTCCTCTTCCCTCTTCCCTTTTCCCTTTTTAATTTTTACTTTTTCCTTTTTCCTTTCTTCACCGGTTCCGGCCATATTTTTCATGACTAGAGACCCAATCGCTGGAAGATATCGCCGATCCGAGTGAGATTTCCCCGGCGAGGACAACACCCGCCACGATTTCTGCGAACTTGTTCACTCCGCCTTTTCCGGAGCAGCCCAGTACCTCAAGGCATTCTTTTTGAGTTGCGAGTCCGGTACCGCCTCCATAGGTCGCAACGATCAATGACGGAACTGTAATCGATATATACAAATCCTTCTCGGGCGTAATTTCAGAATAAAGGAGTCCGGCCGAACTCTCCGCAACATTGGCAACGTCCTGCCCCGTGGCGATAAACATAGCGGTGATTCCGTTGGCCGAATGTGCGCCGTTGTTGTTTGCGCCGGAGAGAATCGAGCCGATATTCGCAACCCCCGAATGATAATTTAGTGACTCGGGTTCGACCCGCATGTGTTCGATCAAGACATTTCGCGGAACCGTGCATTCGGCGGTAACACGCTTACCCCTCGTCCGCATGATATTAATCTGCGACGCTTTTTTGTCGGTTGCAAAATTCGATTCAAGATAGAAATGTCGGATCTGATCTTTTTGATAAACATCGATGATCCAGCTGCAAGCCGCAAATGTCGCCCGGCCGACCATATTTTGCCCGGCCGCATCCCCCGTGGTGTAATTAAACCTCAGATAGACAAACTTATTCGAAGTATACGGATCGATGTCTTTGAGTTTTGCCACGCTAGAGGTCGCCTCGGCCTCTTTTTTTATCTTGTCGAAATTTTCGTTAATCCAGGTGACGAATTTTCTTCCCGCCCGCGCATCGTCAAACACAAATACGGGAGCCCGCTGCATGGCATCGCTGACCACCGTCGCTTTCACGCCGCCAGACAAGTTTAAGACTTTGATTCCGCGATTGTAAGAGGCGATAAGAGTCCCTTCCGTGGTTGCCAGCGGGACAAGAAACTCACCTTTGGCAAACTCTCCGTCCATTTTAATCGGGCCCGCAAATCCAATCGGAATCTGTGCAACGCCGGTAAAATTCTCGCAGTTCCCCTCGAGAGTGTGAGGATCAAACGAATAATATTTTAGGTGTTTGAGGTCGGCGCCGCTGTAATCTTCAACAAATTTCTGGCGTTCTCGAATAATACGTTCCGAATAGTCATCGCCTTCACCCCTCGGGATTCTGACTTCATAACTCTCCGTTTCGGCGATCGCATCCTCAACTTCAAACTTCAGCGATCCGTATCCCTTTGCCTTGACCTCAAACTTGATCTTATATTTTCCGTGTTCCAGATTGCCCGTTTCGGCATATACATCGATCGTCTTCCTGAGCGGGAAATCCATCGGGTTGTCGTCACTCACGGAAGACGCGGGAATAATTTTCCCGTCGCACGTATCGATCGTTATCTTGTCAGTCGGAATTTCATTGCCGTCGATTTTTATCGATTTGAGCGCGGAGAATTTAACGTCGGTGAGGCGGTTTTTTATCGAAAATTTTATCCCGCCGTCGGTATTTTTTAGGCTATTATAGGTGTAAAGTTGCCGGAGCAGCATACTCGGAATCGGTATCAATGCCATAATAAAAAATCCTTATCTCGTCCGTCGGGAATTTGGTGCAGTTTACTTTAAAACCTGAGGCATATTCAAACACTGAAATCCCGCTATACTGAGATCATTACGCCAGCCAAATCCACAATCGCTCCAGATCACAAAAATGAAATTTTATTTTTTAATAATATCACTCATCCTTTTTTCAGGTTCTTGTAAATTCGGTGTTAATGAGCCCGATTCAGCTTCGGAGGATAATCCGTCAAAATTATTTATCAACGGTAAGATCTATACCGTTAACGATAAACAGCCCTGGGCGGAAGCGGTTTATGTCGAAGACGGGAGCATAAAATTCGTAGGGACGAATGAAGACGCAAAAAAACAAGCCTCGCGTGACGCCGAAATCATTGATCTTGAGGGAAGAATGATGATGCCCGGAATTCACGACGTACACACCCATCCGGTCAAGGCATCGTCGCCGTTTATCGATACCTGCCTCCTCGATTCTGAAGAAGAAGATGCGGAACAATTCATACCGCTCCTTGAGGAATGCAAAGGCGAGCAGCGCGGAACCGACTGGGTGCTCGGTTCCGGGCATTCGGTTTACACACTGCTTGAAGCAGAACGGCCTCCGGTTGAGATTTTGGATGAAGCGGTACCGGACCGGCCGGCCATCATGCTGGAGGCGACATCACACTCGATATGGGTAAACTCGAAAGCATTAAAATTGGCGAAGATAGATAAAGACACTCCAGATCCAAACGGCGGAATTATCGTTAAAGATCCGAAAACCGGAAAGCCGAACGGCATCCTGCTAGACGCGGCCGGCGATCCGATGATCAATCTTGCCTGGCGCCCGACGGTGGATATCAAAGAGCTCAATTACGAAGGGCTGATAGATTCAATGAGCAAGCTAAACGAAAACGGGATCACCTCTGTTTGCGAAGCGGGCACCAACTGGAACCGTGAATTTCAAACGGCCTGGTTAAGAGCGGAAAAAGAAGGAACGCTGACCGTTCGCGCCGTTTTGGGCCTATCGGCCGACCCAAATATTGACGACGCCGAACAGATCGGACGATTAAAGGCTCTGTATCGCAACAAACCCGACTCCCTTGTAAGGATTTCGCAGATAAAAATATATTCCGACGGCATTTTGATCAATTCGACCGCCGCGATGCTCGAACCCTACACCAAGGCGCTTGACGAAGTTCCGGCTAAAACCGGGTTAACCTATTTTACGGAAGGTCGGATCGCCAGATACATCACCGAGCTGGAACCGGCGGGGTTCGATTTTCACATCCACGCGATCGGCGACCGGGGCGTCCGTGAATCACTAAACGCCATCGAAAAAGGGCAAAAAGGAAAGGGACGGCACCGGATCACCCATCTTGAAATAATCAAACCTGATGATTTTGAGCGGTTTCGAAAATTAAATGTGACGGCCGACATGCAGGTATCAGGAGATTTTACTAATCCCGAAAACTGGAAAGAGAATGAATCATTGATCGGAGGGCGTTCAAACAATCTCGTACCCCTTCGAAGCCTGTTCGACGCGGGTGCCAGAATTACTCTCAGCAGCGATTGGAATATAAGCTATCTGAGCCCGTTTGTCGGCATTCAGAATGCGTTGACCCGCGAGCCGCAAAATTTGCCTTCCTTAAAAGACGCGATCAGATCCTATACGTTGCTGCCGGCATTTGTGATGCGGCAGGAAGACAAGACCGGGTCGATCGAAGCGGGCAAGGAGGCGGATTTGATCGTGCTCGATCAAAACCTATTCGAAATCGAGATTGATCAGATCAGTAAAACCAAAGTCCTGATGACATTCCTGGCTGGCAGGAATGTTTATCAAGCGGACGAATAGGTATCCTTGTTTCGGGCTCCGATAATAATTGGTGAACGAGTACGCTGGCACGGTACATCAGCTGCATCGGTCATAGGATTTCGACATTCAATATCCCGTTCGCTTATAATTGTCTGGAATTCGTTTAATTTGATTTCTTCGACACTTGCTTATGCGCAAACTATTATTCATTTCAATTCTGCTCCTGCTTTTTTCGTTCGATATTTCCGCCCAGTACACGGCCGGCAAACAAAAAGCATTCACGCGTCAGGATCAATTGCGCGGTTCGATCACGCCCCAGCGCGCTTGGTGGGATGTCCTCCGGTATCACCTTTCGGTTGAGTTTATCCCCGAAAAAAAACGACTTAAGGGTTCAAACGTTATAACATTCAGGACTCTCGGGCCCGGAAGCGAAATGCAAATCGATCTTCAGCCTCCGCTTGAGATCAAACGCATCGCCCAAGGCCCGTCAAATCTCAAGTTTGAAAGAGAAGGAAACGTTTATTGGGTGCATTTTGAGAAAGCGCTGCCAAAAGGGATCGAAGACAAGATAGAAGTTTTTTACGAAGGAACGCCGGTTGAAAGCCGGAATCCACCCTGGAGCGGCGGGGTCACCTGGACTAAAGACGAAATCGGCGAAGACTTTATTGCTACTACCTGTCAGGGAATCGGGGCAAGCATTTGGTGGCCCAATAAGGATCACGGCTACGACGAACCCGACCGGGGAATGGCAATCAGCGTCACCGTTCCTCGAAGGCTGACCGCAGTTTCAAACGGCCGGCTGAAAAAAACCGACATCGATATCGCGACCAAAACGAGGACGTTTCATTGGGAAGTGACAAACCCGATCAACAATTACGGCGTCAACGTAAACATTGGAAACTACGTCAACTTCTCCGAAAAATACTCGGGAAAAGGCGGCCAACTCGATATGGATTACTGGGTCTTGGCACACGAGGTGGAGATAGCCAAGAAGCAGTTTGCGGAAGCGCCGCGAACCGTAAGAGCATTTGAGCATTGGTTTGGGAAGTATCCCTTTTACGAAGACAGCTATAAGCTCGTCACGGTCCCTTACCTGGGGATGGAACACCAGAGTTCGGTTACCTATGGAAACGGTTTTCAAAACGGTTATCGCGGAATGGATCTCAGCGGTACCGGCGTCGGCCTCAAGTTTGACTTCATAATCGTTCACGAAACGGGACACGAATGGTTCGGCAACAACATTTCGATGAAAGATGCTGCGGATATGTGGATCCACGAGGGATTTACGAATTACTCGGAGAATCTGTTTGTCGAATACCACTTCAGCAAAAAAGAAGCGGAAGACTATGTGATCGGCACGCGCCGGAATATCCGGAACGATCAACCCATAATCGGCACCTATCAAGTAAACAAATCGGGATCGAGCGACATGTACTACAAGGGCGGGAATATGCTGCATACGATCCGCCATCTCATCCGCGACGATAATAAGTGGCTGGCGATACTCCGCGGACTCAATCGTGATTTCTGGCACCAGACCGTAACTACCGGTCAAATTGAATCCTATATCAGCAAACACGCGGGGATCGACCTGACCAAGGTGTTCGATCAGTATTTAAGAACCGCGAAGATTCCGGTATTTGTCTATCAGGCTGACGGGAAAACGCTGTCTTATCGTTACATCGAAACGGTCAAGGGTTTCGCGATGCCGATCCGTGTCGTGGTCAACGGCAAGGAAGTCTGGGTGACGCCGCGCAATGAAATTACAAAACTCGATTTTCCGGAAGAGATAAAGACCGTTGAGGTGGACCGGAATTTTTATGTCAATGTCGATTCGGTCAACTGATTCCGGTACGATTTCAAATATGCTGCTTATAAAAACCCTCAGTCTCGTTTTTACGGTGCTTTTTTTAAGCGTTGGGGGAAATGCACAATGGCAAAGGCAAAAGATCGACACCGGCGCGGGGTTTCGCGGGCTTGACGTCGTAAGTGAAAGCGTCGTCTGGGCTTCCGGAACCGGGGGGACCGTCATTCGGACGGTCGACGGCGGTACGACCTGGAGTGTGATGACCATCAAGGGAGCCGAAAAACTCGATTTCCGCGATATCGAGGCGTTTGATGAAAACACCGCCTATGTGTTGAGTATCGGAAATGGAGAAAGCTCAAGGATCTATAAAACTGCAGACGGCGGCAAAAACTGGGAACTTCAGTTTACGAACGCAAACGAGAATGCGTTTTTTGACTCAATTGCTTTTTGGGATGAAAAACACGGAATTGCGCAGAGCGACCCGGTCGATGGAAAGTTTGTGTTCGTAGTAACGAATGACGGCAAATCATGGAAAAGCCTCCCAATTGAAAATATGCCGAAGGCGTCGGAGGGAGAAGCGGCCTTTGCGGCGAGCGGAACGTGTATTGTTACTCGCGGTAAGAATGAGGTTTTTCTTGTTTCAGGAGGAAAAAACGCCCGCGTATTTTATTCGGCCGACAGGGGAAAAAGTTGGAAGGTGGTCGATACGCCGATGATAAAGGGTGGAAACGGGACCGGAATCTTTTCGATCGCCTTCAGCAATAAAACCGGCGTGATTGTCGGCGGCGACTATACAAAACCGGAACTGAATTCGGGTAATATCGCCTATTCTTTTGACGGCGGCAAGAGTTGGACTACCCGGACAAGCGAGAATCCTTTCGGCTACCGGTCGGGGGTTACGTTCATCGACCGGAAAACCGTAATCGTCGTCGGTACGGGCGGTTCGAACCTTTCGTCGGATGCCGGGAAAACTTGGGTTACACTCGACAAGGAAAACTACAACGCGGTTCATTCAAGCGGGAAAACCGCCGTTTGGGCGGTCGGACCCAACGGCACGGTCGCCAGATATACGTCGAACTAATTCTGCGCCCTATTAACAGTGTGCGCGGCGCCGGACTGATTGTCGTAACGCTCCGCTTCAATTTTAACTTTTTCACCTTTATCGTAGAATTCGACTTGTCGAAGTACAGCTATTTCGAAATCGGCAAGTAACGCCAGGAGATTGCGAGACAGAAAAATTCAGCAACCCGAGTTTATATTCGCCCGTTGTTCGGTAAGCAGCCATACCCGCTGATGAATTTAAAGAAACCCAAGAAACCCCTTTCCTGCACGTCAAAAACGTCGCTCAAGAAAGAACAATTTGTCGAACTGTACCGTTACTTAAAACTGACGCGTTTGTTTGATGAAAAAACCGTTTTGCTCAAGAAACAATCGAAGCTAACGGGCGGTGTCTTTACTTCGCTTGGTCAGGAAGCGACCGCCGTCGGAACCGCTTACGCGCTTCAGCCTCAGGATTTCTTCGCTCCTTTGATACGTGATATCGGCGCCTGCTTTGTAAAGGGAATCGAACCGCGAACCATCTTTCTTCAATACTTTGGCAGGGCCAATGCCCCGTCCCGGGCGACCGATGTTCAGTTTCATTTTGCCGATCTGGAAAAGGGGTTTGTCGGCCCGATCTCCCACCTCGGAGATTTGGTCCCGGTTATGACCGGCGTATTGCTCGCCGCGCGGATGAAAAAGGAAGACCGGGTTGCTGCCGCCTATCTGGGTGAAGGTGCGGCTTCAACCGGCGTATTCCATGAAGGAGTGAATTTTGCCGCGGTAAAGAAATTACCTTTGATCACGATTATCGAGAACAACGGTTACGCTTATTCGACTCCGACGAGCCAACAAACTGCCGCGAAAAACTTTATCGACAAGGCAATCGGGTATGGAATCAAGGGACTGCAGGTCGACGGCAACGATATCATTGCGTGTTATGAAACAATGAAAGAAGCGGTCGATTATGCCCGAAACGGGGGAGGCTCCGTAATGATCGAAGCGATGACATACCGGCGTAAAGGACATGCGGAACACGATAATCAGGCATATGTTCCGGCCGGCGAGATCGACTGGTGGGCGGAACATAATGATCCGGTGAAACGTTATGAACTTTTTTTGACCAAGAAAGGGATATTGACGCAGGCTGAGATGGAAAGTGTTGGGGCGGAAATAAAGACCCACCTTGAAGCGGAATCCGATTGGGCAGAAAATTGTCCGTCGCCGGAACCGCTTGAAGCAGCAAGAAACGTCTATGATAATTCGATCGTTAAACCAGCATTTAAGAAAAAGATACTGGAGGAATAATCCAAGCGCCCCTTTTGGCGCCGGCAAGGACGCACGCTAATCTAAAGGTGACTTGAATTTTGAAGTTTGCTCGCTCGCTTTTGATCAATGATAAAAAAACTAAAGAAAATCGAAACGATAGCCGATAACCAAAAGGTAAAGCTGTCGGTAGCGTTCAGGGAGTTTTTCCGTAACGAGAAGTCTGCCGGTATCGCCCTTATAATTTGCTCGGTGATCTCACTCTTTATCGCCAACTCCGTTTTTTCCGCCGAATACTTAAGTATTTGGAAAACCTACGTAGGGGGGATGACAATCTCCTACTGGATAAATGACGGCCTGATGGCAGTTTTCTTCTTGCTAATCGGCTGCGAACTCAAACGTGAACTCTACGAGGGCGAACTTTCCAATTTCAAAAACGCCTTGCTCCCGATCTTTGCAGCTGCAGGCGGGGTTGCGATTCCGGCGCTTATCCATTTTGGCTTTAACGCGGGGATGAAAACACAAGCCGGAATCGGCATCCCGATGGCGACCGACATCGCATTTGCTCTAAGTATTCTGGCGCTCGCTGGGGACCGGGTTCCCGGATCGCTGAAGATATTTTTGACCGCGCTCGCCGTGATCGACGATTTGATCGCAATTATCGTGATCGCAGTTTTTTACACCTCGGACTTCTCAGGGCTTTACCTCGCAGCATCACTCGGCATCTTCGCTATTTTGTTAGCATTTAACCGCTTCGGCTTTAATAGTCTTCTAATTTACTTGGTCGGCGGCGGATTTATGTGGTTTTTTATGCTGAAATCGGGAGTCCATGCAACGGTTGCCGGTGTTCTCCTCGCTTTGACGATCCCATATACCGCCGAGTTAGACGATCCCGATCCACTGAATCAGCTTGAACACCATCTGCATAAACCCGTTGCGTTTTTTGTGCTTCCCATTTTCGCACTGGCAAATACCGGAATCATTATTGGCGGCACTTGGGCGACCGAACTTTCGACGCCCAACAGCCTGGGGATAATATTCGGCTTGTTTTTTGGTAAAGTCATCGGAATTTCGTTAGTCAGTTTTGTAGCCGTCAAATTGAGTATCTGCAGGCTCCCGATAAACCTTCAGTGGCGTCACATTATCGGTGCCGGTTTTCTGGGAGGTATCGGGTTTACGATGTCGATATTCATTACGAATCTGGCGTTCAGGGATAATCCGAATCTGATCAATAGTTCGAAGATGGCAGTTCTGTTTACCTCGCTGCTGTGCGGGTTTATCGGGTATTTTTGGCTGATAGCATTAAGCCGGGTGAAGAAAGAAGAAAGAGATTCTGTCAACGATGTCGTATGATGTAAATGAATAAAGATAAATATTAACAAGCAATTTAATATATTCGGCATTATGAAATCGACATTTATCGGGGTGCCATTTAAGGGCGAAAAAGGATTGTCCGAAATAAACGGACTCGCAAAGTTTTCGTCCGCCGGAATTGTATTCGAGTTTGAATCGAAACTTTTCGGGCTGGTTGGCGGCGGCGTTAAAGAAGTACTCCTAAGTTTGGAAGATATTCTGGATGTGAAGTTTAAGAAGGGATTTTTCAAGTATGGCGCAAGCATCCACCTCCGTCTCAAGAATTTTGAAAAACTGACCGCCCTCCCAAACGACAGCGGAAAAGTTAAGTTAAAAATCGAGCGGCAAGATTTTGCGCTCGCCGAATCGGCTGTAAACCAGACGCTTCAGTATTTGGATCAGCAGCAGGAGCAGCTCCCGCCGGCGCAGACCTCGATTGGCGATACGTTTGAAACCGACGAACTTCGGACAAAGGATTCACGGGAAACCAATAAACTAAACGATCATTAAATGACCGTAAGTATGGTTCTGTCGCCGATCAGACGAGAATTGTGACGTTCAAAATGACGAAAAACAATACAGACACAAACATGCTCGAGGCGATTCGCGAAGGCATATTTGAGGCAATGGCCGACGACGAAACAGTGTTTGTTATAGGAGAAGATGTCGGACGTTACGGCGGCGCTTTTAAAGTCACCGAGGGCCTGCTCGATAAATTCGGCGAGGACCGGGTGATCGATACTCCGATTTCAGAGGCTGCCATTGTCGGAGCTGCCTGCGGCGCCGCGTTGATGGGAATGAAACCGATTGCCGAGTTTCAGTTTATAGATTTCATATCCTGCGGGTTTGATATGTTAACAAATTACGCCGCCAAATCGCGTTACCGCGGATGCGGAAGTATCGGAGCAGTTTTCCGGGGCCCCTGCGGAAGCGGGGTCCGGGGCGGGCCGTTTCATTCGTTGAACGCCGAGTCATTTTTTCTGAACACTGCCGGTATAAAAATTGTCGAACCCTCAACCGCTTACGACGCCAAGGGATTACTCAAAGCTGCAGTCAGCGATCCCGATCCCGTTTTGATCTTTGAACACAAAAAACTTTACCGGATGCCGCGTCTTCGGGAAAAACTCCCGAAAGAAAACTACACGGTTGATATTGGCAAGGCGCGTCTGGCAAGAGAGGGGCAGGATCTGTCCATAATCACCTTTGGCGCTCAAACTTTGAACGCTCTCGATGCCGCCGAACGACTGGATGACGAAGACGGGCTGAGCATCGAAGTCGTTGATCTCCGGAGTCTGGCGCCGCTGGATAAGGATGCCATTCTCGCGACGGTGAAGAAGACGAACCGGGTGCTTATTCTTCACGAAGCTTCTCTGACGGGAGGAATCGGCGGCGAGATTTCCGCGATTATCGCGGAAGAGGCCTTTGAATGGCTTGATGCGCCGGTCATCCGGGTAGCTTCGATCGATGCGCCGGTCCCCTTCGCTCCGGAAATGGAAGATTATTACCTGCCAAGTCTGGATGAAATAATCGGGGCCTGCCGGAAGTTGGCGAATTACTGAGCCC
This sequence comes from Aridibacter sp., assembly GCA_041576495.1. Taxonomy (GTDB): domain Bacteria; phylum Acidobacteriota; class Blastocatellia; order Pyrinomonadales; family Pyrinomonadaceae; genus Aridibacter. The sequence goes on from JBFGKW010000038.1 coordinate 11,671, forward strand.
CCGCGGTTAGCGTAAACCCTCCTCATCCGACGGTTTCGCCCTAGTTGCGTTTCATTCATCGATTGTTAAAAACCGGTTCACGGTTACATTACAAAGATGACCGGGCAACCAAAATGGTAAAAAACTGCAAAAACAGCAGGAGCGAGCGATTTTCTGCTTGCTTGTGCCGAATCTTCAAAATATAATTCACCATATTTAAATGAGGAGACAAAATCATGCCGAGATATGTGATCGAACGCGAAATACCGGGCGCGGGAAACCTGACAGGAGCTGAATTGCAGGGTGTATCTAAAGGCTCATGTGACGTCCTTGATGAGATGACCGATATCGAGTGGATACAAAGTTATGTAACCGGCGATAAGGTATATTGCATCTATGATGCGGTTAATAAGGATAAGATCCGCGAACACGCCAAGAGGGGGAATTTTCCCGCAAACAGTATCGAGGAGATCAAGGCGATTATCGATCCTTCTACCGCCAACGGCTGAGTCATCTTTGACGTGATTGACCCGCCCCGGAAATAAATTATCGCGAACGTATAAAGCGACATACGACGACGGAACCCGCTAATCTCTATTCGGGTCCCGTCTTTTCTTTGATCGGACGATGTTCGCAATCGAAAACGGGAGTCTGATCTTGCTAATTCAGGATCCGGGTTGAGGCTTGCTCCAATCGTTGTTGTTTTCGGGATAACGCGGTAAAATTTTCGTTTGAGCATTATTTAAAATCGAAATTGAGAGTTAAATCGTAGTAACGGTAACAAATGTCGTAATTGGTTCGAAGGATAAGTCCGCACCGGGCATTTGGTTGTTGGAAAGTTTAATCGGAGAGTTTATGAGCGTAGAAGTTGTAATGCCTCAAATGGGAGAATCCATTGCCGAGGGCACTGTTTCAAAATGGTTAAAGCAGGTCGGCGACACTATTGAACGAGATGAGCCGCTGCTTGAGATATCGACGGACAAGGTCGATGCCGAGGTGCCTTCGCCGGAAGCCGGTGTTTTGCTCGAAATAAGGGTTCAGGAGGGTGAAACTGTCGAGGTCGATTCGGTCGTCGCCGTGTTGGGCGCTGCCGGTGAAACCCCGGCGTCATCGAACAATCCTGAACCCGAAGCCGTTACGGTCCTCGACGAAACGGTAGACGAAGAACCCGAACAGCAACCCGAAGTCGCCGCACCTCAAACCCCGGAACCGGCACCGTCGGCGGACGGAGCTCAGGGACCGGCAACCGAAATAGTTATGCCGCAAATGGGCGAATCAATAGCTGAAGGGACCATCTCAAAGTGGCTCAAGGCAGTCGGGGACAGCGTCGAACGGGACGAACCGCTGCTTGAAATCTCGACCGACAAAGTAGATGCAGAGGTACCTTCACCGGTAGCCGGAACGCTGCTCGAAATCAAAGCACAAGAAGGTGAAACAGTTGAAGTGGATTCGGTAGTCGCATTGATCGGAGCCGCGGGCAGCGCAGTAAGCGGTGAGCCCCCTGCAGAAAGCGCTTCGGCAGACAAGATGGAGCCTTCGGCAGCCGAAGAATCAAAACCGCAAACGCCTGAAAATTCAGTGCCGTCAACGCCTGCTGTCTCAGGCGCGGGAGCCGTCTCGTCAAACGGCCACGACAAGCCGATTGGCGAGCGATCCGCGGCCGAACTCCGCAAATTACGAAGCAGCCCACTGGTCAGAAATATCGCAAGGGAACACAGTATCGATATTTCCAAGGTTCGGGGAACCGGAATGAGCGGGCGTGTGACAAAGAAGGACATTATGGCCTTTATCGATTCAGGCGGGGCCGTCAAACCTCAGGATCTGCTGACAAAGTCAGACGGACCGGGTCCGGAAGCAAGAGTCACATCGCCGCAGACCGAGCCGTCTCAGCCTGCGCGGCAGCCGGAGTACAAGGCTCCACAGGTGTCGTCGAGCGGCCAGGACAGGATCGAGCCGATGTCGAACATGCGCCGGAAGATTGCCGAGCATATGACTTTCTCAAAACAGACTTCAGCACACGTCACCAGCGTTTACGAGATTGATATGACCCGTGTGGCGAACTTCCGTGAAGCTAACAAGTCGGAGTTTCTTTCCCGTTACGGCACCAAACTAACCTATATGCCGTTTATCTTTCAGGCCGTTACCAACGCGTTGCGTAAATTCCCGGTCGTCAACGCCCAGGTTTCGGGCGATCAGATCGTCTATAAGGGAGAAATCAATCTTGGTATGGCGGTCGCGCTTGACTGGGGTCTGATCGTTCCGGTTATCAAACAGGCCGATTCCCTATCGCTGGCCGGCCTCGCGCAAACCGCAAATGACCTCGCCGACCGGGCGCGTACAAAAAAACTTATGCCTGACGAGGTGGCCGGTGGAACGTTTACTATAACAAACCCGGGCGTATTCGGCGGACTCTACGGAACACCGATAATCAATCAACCGCAGGTCGCGATCCTCTGCGTGGGAACGATCGAAAAGCGTCCGAAGGTGCTGACTACTCCCGATGGGGATGATGTCATTGCGATACGCCAAATGGCTTATTTCGCTTTAACTTACGATCACCGAATTGTCGATGGCGCGGACGGCGAACAGTTCCTTGCGTATATGAAAAACTATCTTGAAACCGCCGAATATGCATTCTAGGTGGCGGATTTCAGGTACCGGCTTTCAAAACCACCGCGCCGAAAAACCTGTCAGATGTAAGATTTTTATTGGCCGTTTGCGTCCCGGGGGTTATAATGAGTCAGTCCTGCTGTCCGGTTGTTAACAGAATTCCACTTAGACTACAAAGAAATTTTGTATTGCCGGCAGATTTTCCTGACAACCAAATCGGAAGCTCAGTACGTCAAACGCATTGGCTCGCTGTTAATTTCGTTAATCGTTAACAATTTATCAAGCTTACACTATAAGAGGAGTTTAAATATGCTTCAGAGGTTAAATAAACTACAGTTTTCTGTTTCATTGGCAATTTTGTCACTGATTGTTGGAATATCTGCGGTCGCCGCACAGGATGCCCAGGTCCGGCAATTAGCAAATGGTCAAAAATATAAGATCGAAGGAGTTGTTGTTGCGAAAACGGATGACACACTGCTGATTCGCGATGCGACCGGCGTTGACACAAAAGTTCTGGTTTCGGCTGTGACGAGTATCAAGTCTAATAGTTTTTGGGGAAGCGGAGACAGGTATGCCCCATCAAGTCTCGTTCGAGGGTTGACTTTAAAAGCCGAAGGTAGAGGCGATAGTACGGGGTCTCTGGCGGCTACCAAGATTCGCTTCGATAAGAGCGATTTGGAAGTAGCCCAATCGATTGACAGCCGCGTCGGTCCGGCCGAAGAACGGATTACGAAAACCGAACAAAATGCGGAACGTCTTTCCGGCCAGATCGATGAATTGATGGCGATCTCAAATGCCGCCAAGGGCGGTGCCAAGGCAGCGCAGGAAACTGCTGACGCCGCCGTCGAAGGTGTAAATGCCACCAATCAACGAATCGGCGCAATCGACGACTACGTCGTCCAGTCCACTTCAACCGTAAACTTCAGGGTAAACAGTTATCAATTGTCCCCCGAAGCCCGGGCGGAACTGGACGGTGTCGCGACAACGGCGATTACACTTCGCGGTTATGTTTTGGAAATCACCGGTTTTGCGTCGTCCGACGGCAATGCGGCGGCCAACAAACGCCTGAGCGAGCGGAGAGCGAAATCTGTTATTGACTATCTGGTCAACACGCACAATATCCCGTTGAGGAGGATTGGGACGTCATACGGCTTTGGTGAAAATAAAGCCATCGCAGACAATTCGACGCGCCAGGGACGTGCGGAAAACCGTCGCGTCGAGGTTAAAGTACTCGTCAGCCGCGGATTGAACCAGAATGTTGAGGTTCGCAAAGCCGACGGTACCGACTAGTAGTCATAGGAAACTAATAATAAGGGGGCGCAGAGAAGAAAAGACAATCTATTTTTCGCTCTTCGACCCCTTTTCTGAGTCCATCGTAACTAGTCAAAATTCTCCCTGAATCCGAATAACAATTTGGAACTTCCGAGGTAAAAAAGCGTGAAAACCCTGCCGATATTGAAACACCTGATTCTGATCCTGGTTGCCGGCGGAACCGTTTTTTCCCAGAATCCGGTTTCCGCTCCGCCGCCGCTGATCGTTGAGGATGGTGAGATTCTCCGCATCGAATCACGCCTCGTCCTGGTCCCGGTTTCGATCACCGACGGGAAAGGCCAACCCGTGAAAGGGCTGTCAATCGGTGATTTTCTGGTCAAAGAAGAACGAAGAACCCAGGAAATCGCAGAGGTGTCGGCTGCCGATAAAACTCCGCTCGAGATCGCTTTATTGTTTGATGTTTCTGCCAGTACTGACCCGATGTTTGAATTTGAAAGGGATACGGCGGCAAGATTTCTTCAACAGGTAATGCGTCCGGATGATAGGGCCACGATTTTTACGATCGGGGAAACGCCCGTTTTGGTCCAGAACCGGAATGTTTCATACCGGTCGATCGAAACGATTCAGAAGATTCAGCCGACTAAGCAGTACACCGCGTTTTACGATACCGTATCAGCTGCCGCAAAATATCTAACGCTCAATTCTCCGCCAAAAAGCAGAAAGATAATAATTGCGATCACCGACGGTGAAGATACCAATAGCATCGGCGTCAACGAGGGATTTTCGCAGGTCTATAAATCGATCGAGAACCAAAAAGATGCGATTTCGTCGACCCAGTTGAGAGAACTTCTGGTTAGAAAAAGAGATGAGGTAAGACTCCACGAGCAAGGCAAAAGCCTCAAGAACCTGCAGAACGGGGATATTGTTTTTTATTCGATCAATCCGGCAGGAAGCTCATATCAACTTAACAAGATGAGCCAGTTTGGACAGGGCAATATGGAGAAGTTTGCCGTAGAAACGGGCGGGACCGCTTATACACCAAGTTTCTTGCCGGTAGATCTGAAGAGCAACTTCGAAAGTGCTGCCAACAAGGCCGAGAACATCAGAATGCTCGAACAGATCTTTCTTCAACTATCAAATGAACTTCAGGCCCAATACCTCGTCCAGTATTATTCGGACGGTGAGTATCCTTCAAACAGGTTTGTCCCGGTCGATGTCAAGGTTAACGTAAATTCTCCTAATGGAATACGAATCCGTGCCCGCCAGGGATATTTTGTAAAATAGCCCCTTACCGCGGACGGAGCTCTTGAGGATTCCTCATTTGCTATTGACCGGAAGCGGCGATCCGCCCGAGTTTTGGCTGTGTATCATTGTCCGGACCGATCATCTCACCCATTATCATTTCGGGCCGGTTAATAGGTTTCAAGGGAATTAGCGGTTTATCTATCGCCATCGTGCCCATCTCGGTATATTCAACAGTAGGTTTTGTAAGATAGCTCGTAATCCCGATTGCGCTCAGCGCCGTGATTGCGATTGATGCCGCGGCGGTCCATAATCTGGACACATTCCTCTTAAACGCTGCCCATCCGACGGGACAGTCTTTGGTTATTACCGTACCGTCCGTCCGGCGGTAAAACCTGCCGCAGAGCTTGCCTTCGGCGTTCATTATCAGATTCTCCGCTTCCCTCTTTGTCATTTCCGAGAGATTATAGACGTTCAAATTACATTCGCCGCAGTACCTCTGCCGTTTGCCCCCGTACATTTCGTCCCAATTCGCCGAACATGGGCTTGCAACTCTGATTCCATCCAGCGGGCTTGTAAATTTTGACATCTGATTTTTCCTCCGTTCTTCCGATTGACACGCTAACTGCGCGCTTTGTTCCTTGAAGAACGCGGGCTAAGCCGTTTCTTGCATGGTTTCTAACCAACAAACCTAAAAATCGATTTACGCAGTTAAGATTGGCGACGGGAATAAAAGCGGGTAAGAGCAGTCGGGCGATCCGCGGCGATGAACAACCGATTGATCTACAAACCATCGAGACCAATTCGATTCAGGAATTTGAGTTAATTCCGCACTCTTCGGTATTTATGAGTGACCGGCCTGCGTCGTCCAATCCCGATCGCGTTTTTTGAAACTATAAGCGTCGGCGGAAGCTGGCGGCGCTTAAATTCGTTAGCGGGTGATTCCACTTTGTTGAGAAGGTAATAAACCAGTTCGGCTTCGTGCCCCCGGGCAATTATCTCTTTGGGCGAAAGTTTGTTTTCGAAATACAGCTTCAGGACAGGGTCCATCACTTCGTACCGGGGCAAACTGTCTGAATCTAACTGGTCAGGCGCGAGTTCCGCGGACGGGGCTTTTTCGATGATTTCAGTCGGTATTACCTCTCGTCCGGCGGACTCGTTGATCTGTCTCGCAATCTCGTATGCCTCGGTTTTTAAGACGTCGCCGATAACCGCCAGTCCCCCGTTTGTATCACCGTAAAGCGTGCAGTATCCGACCGCCAGTTCGGATTTGTTTCCCGTCGCGAGGACAAGCCTCCCTTCGGCATTCGAAACGGCCATCAAAATCAAACCCCGCAAACGTGACTGCATGTTTTCGGCGGCCAGGTTCTCGCCGCCCTTTTCGGGTTTTTCAAACTCAAGCTGCTTGAGCAACACCTCAAACGCCTCCGATATTGGTTCGATTCGCGATTCGCAGCCCAGATTGCGGATGAGCTTTTCAGAATCTGAAATACTTCCTTCAGATGAAAATGGCGACGGCATCATCATACAGAGTACATTCTCCGGGCCCAACGCTTCACAAGCGAGAGTCGCGACTAGAGACGAATCAATCCCTCCGCTTAACCCAAGAACGGCAGTTGAGAAGCCGTTCTTGTGAGCGTAATCTCGAATACCCAATACCAATGCGCGGCGGATTGTCTCCGTTTCGTTACCCGTAATTCCGCGAGAATCCGGCTTATGAATATCGAGCTCGACCGTTTCGACAAATTCTTCAAACGCCCTTGCCTGCAATATTATATCGCCCTCTTCATCCGCGATAAGACTCGCGCCGTCAAAAATAATACCGTCGTTTCCGCCGACCAGGTTCACGAAGACGACGGGAATTCTATGTTCCCGAGCCCGGTGCGCAACCATGTCGCATCGCAGTTTAATTTTTCCTTTGTTAAACGGAGATGCATTGATCGAGATGATCAACGCGGCTCCCATTTTGATCAGTTCATTGGTCGGATCATCATCGTAGAGCCTGTCTTTCCAAAACGTCTTGTCATTCCAGAAGTCTTCACAAACCGCGATCCCGATTTTTTTGCCTTGTATTTCAAACAGCCTTCGCTGTTCGCCAGGTTCGAAATAACGAGGGTCGTCAAAAACGTCATATTCAGGTAAAAGCGTTTTATCAGCATACCCGAGCAGTTGGCCATCATTAATTACCGCAGCCGAGTTGAACAGGCGTCGTCCTTCGTTTTCATCGTTTTGTCTGATAGTCCCGACAATCGCCGTAATTCCTTTTGTCGCAGGAATGATTCGGGTAAGCGGTTGGTGGGAATCGCGAATAATATCCCGGTCTTGAAACCAATCCTGAGAAGTGTATCCGTGGGTTGCCAGTTCAGGGAAGACCACCAAATCCGAACCGTCCAGTTTTGCGGTTTCAATCGAACGGAGAATTTTTTCGACGTTTCCCTCGATGTCGCCATTGACGGTGTTGATCTGAGCGATCGTAACTTTCATTCTTTTGTTACTTTATGAGAGAAATTTGGGTCGATCAAATGGATTGGGGATAAATAGCGCGGGCTGAAGCGATGACCGGAAACTCGTACTCACTGCTTTTTTTGACTTTTCTTAACCATGGTCAGGCGATTTCCCCGGTCGTTATAAGTCACTTCATCCATGATGTTGTATATAAACATGACGCCGCGTCCGGATGTTTTAAACAGATTTTCTGGTTTGGTGGGGTCTGGAATGCTCTCAACATCGAATCCATCGCCTTCATCCTCGATCATAAAGGTCGCCTGATCGGGCGAAACCTCAACCGATATTTTGACGAGCTTACCGGTGTCGAATTTATTACCGTGCTTAACGGCATTCACAAACGCTTCATCGAGCGCGACAAACAAATTGGATTGTTCGAGATTTACGACGCCGAGTTTTTCGACTCTTTTCATTAAATAATCCAAAATATCGTGCATCAGCGAGATAACACTCGGCACTTCAAAATCGATCTTTTCATGTCGGGTAACTATCTCGCTCTGGCGGTCGATAAACTTAGCCTTATAATTGAGGGTGGTCGTGACAAGTTTGTTTATTTCATTCTCGTCAAAATCTTCGGGCCCGTAATTCGCCAGGCAGATCTTAAAAGCCTTCACATCCCCGTTGGCATTCTCAACCGGTGCCGGAAGACAATGAATGTCTTCCTGGCCGTTTGATTCCAAATTTGAAACGAGACTTTCTCCGTGCAGATCCGTAATTATTAAATCGAAAGACTTTAGGTCGGTAAGCGCCAGCGCCGCATCCCGGTTTTCCGTGACCTTGACAAAGTGCCCCAACGCAGTAAATTCTTTCGTCAATACCGACGCCAAATCATCCTGGTCATCAATAATTAAGATTCTTCTTGGCATTCTTTACATCGTCGTCGCCAACGACTTGTTTTGCTTTCGAATTGAGGATCGAATCGCGTTTTACGGCCGGAAACTTCTTCTATGTCGCCTATAATACAAAAATTAGCGCTGGTTTTCTAACTTTATCACAACATCGTCAGAAAAATTTGTTCCGGGCTGATGGATTCAAAGACACCCTTGTAATTGACGGCGGCATCGTACTGCCGGAAGACAATGCGGAATTGAAAGGGAAAAACGTCGACAAGATTTTCCCGACTTGAACATTGATTGAAGACATAGTTGACTTTTCGAATTTGAATGTCAGAATCTAGTGCTGAGAGGAACAGCAATATGAAGAAACCGGTATTTTTCATAATTTTCGCAGCATTGATCACGTTTTCATTTGTCTTGGTAAATGCGTTCATCGGCGGCGCCGTCCGAACCACCGGGTCGGCCTTTGGAAAAGTGGGAAATGCGACTGCGAGCGGAGCTAAAAAGGGCTCCAAGGCCACTGCCAGCGGGGTCAAAAAGGGCTCCAAGGCCACCGCCAGCGGGGTCAAAAAAGGCTCCAAGGCCACCGCCAGCGGGGTCAAAAAAGGCTCAAAGGCCACCGCCAGCGGAGTCAAAAAAGGCTCCAAGGCCACAGCCAGCGGGGTCAAAAAAGGCTCCAAGGCCACAGCCAGCGGGGTCAAAAAAGCATCAAAGGCAACCGCTTCATTTACAAAAGAAGCAGCCAAGAGGACTGCGAGCCGTACGAAGAAGATATTTAGACGGCTCTTTTAGGCCGGCCTCAAAATATTAAGATAGAAGCCGTTGTGAAATTCCATTCCGCAGCGGCATTTCTTTGCCCCGGTGATTCGTATTTAAGCACACCGATACTTGTCGACATTGTTAATCGCATCGCCGGGATCTTATTCGTTGTAGATTTGAATTAACCGCCGGAGATGGCGTCTATTAATTTATGCCAAAAATTAACCTTGGATACGGGAAGTCGAACGTCGCGTTTCCTTATGAAACTGAACAGTTTACGGTGCTTGGCGGAATTGAAGCGCGGAAACCGCTTTCCGATGGGGAGCTCGGCGCAAAACTCGACCAGCCCTACGCCTCCCCGGCTCTTGAGGAAATAGTGAAAGCCAACGAAACCGTCTTGATCGTGGTTCCGGATGCAACCAGAGAAGTCGGCTGCGGGCAAGTATTAAACCTCTTGGTCAGGCGATTGATTTCAAACGGCACGATGCCGTTTGAAATCAACATCATATTTGCAACGGGTATCCACCGGAGGGTTACCGATCAGGAAAAAGAGGAGATTCTCACTCCCTTTATAAATCAACGGATTAAATCGTTTGATCACGACGCCCCTGACCTGATGCAGATCATAAGTTTGGGAAAAACGGACGATGGTATCAAGGTTGAGCTCAATCGAAAACTCACTGATTATGACCACACGATCGTGATCGGCGGCATCGCCTTCCATTACTTCGCGGGTTTCACAGGGGGAAGAAAGCTGATCTGTCCCGGCCTCGCCTCGGCAAGAACGATTTCCGATACGCACAAACTGGCATTTGACTTTCGAACGATGAGTCGGAGAGAAGGGGTCGGGGCGGGAGCTCTGCGGGGAAATCCCGTTCACGAAGGCTTTGTCAGCGTCGTCGAAAAATGTACTCCTTCATTCGCGATCAACACGATAGTAGACGAAAAAGGTGCAATCCTGGACCTGATCTGCGGTCACTGGAAGTCATCACATGAAAAGGCGTGCGAAATTTACAACGGTAATCATACGGTCGACGTTTCGGAAAAACGCGAATTAGTCGTTGTCAGCTGCGGCGGTTCTCCATATGACCTGAATCTGATCCAGGCTCACAAATCACTCGAGATGGCTTCTCAAGCCTGTCAACCGGGCGGTACGATCGTCTTTCTGGCAAAATGTTCAAATGGATTAGGGCGGGAGGATTTCATCAACTGGTTTGAACAGGGTACGAGCAGTCAAATGGCAGAATATCTCTGTCAAAAATACCAGGTCAACGGGCAAACGGCCTGGTCACTCCGAAAAAAAACTGAAAAATTCGATATCCGTATACTTACCGAATTGCCGGAAGATAAATGTTCGGCCATGGGATTCACGAAAATTTCTGACCCCGACCGCATTGTTTCGGAATTGTCTGGGCGGCCCCGGGGATACATTTTGCCTTTTGGGGCAAAATACAGGGTTATTGTGAAATAATAATGCGGGAATTGCGGAAAGCCGCCAAATGAAAAGCAGGCTCAATGCCTGCTTTTCACGATTGATAAAAACATTCCTTAGTTTTTTGAGTCCTTTAGGCGAAATGAACGCGCGATCGAGTCTGTATCGGGCCGGGTTAATCGTAAAATTCCTTTTTCACCGGTAAAGCGCAACAAATACACGGTTACCGGATCCGATTTCAAAAAATAGCTTCTGCCGCTCATATTTCTCCCGGAACGGACGAATTCATAATTAAACACCATCCCTTCAAGAGCACCCTTGAAGTTTTCCTGCTTTCCCGCCACATAACCAGGGACAAACTGGAGTTTTAGTTCCTCATCTCTGATTATTTCAGAAAACAATTCGTCCCGTTGAACCGTCATTTTACGAATCTGCAAGTGGGCCTGACTTTTGTCCTTGTACACGTACTCGACATTGCGGCTGTATTCCGACGGTTCCGCAATCATCTTCCAATCACTGCTCGGTACCAGGAATTCATACTCGACGTCGGGATCACTGAATTTGGGTTGCGCAAATGTAGAAACCGTTAAAAGCAGTACCATTCCTGCCAATCGAAATAAGGAGAGTTTTAGATGCTTCATTTTATTTTTGCTTACGCTGTTGTTATCGAACCTAATACCGGGGCGATTAATAATTGAATTATGACCTAACTCCATTATATAGATGATATTATCTAGATAATCCGTTGTACCCGTAACCGCCCGGGGAAAAAATAATTTATTCGCGGCTCAATGAACTAAAAAAAAAGAAAATAACGGTCAATTGATAGTTTTTTCGTCCATTTGTCGTCGTCCGGCGTCTAAAACGGTGTATTCGCAATTTAACAGGTACCGGACATCAAATTATAGCAGAGGTAACAGAAATCAATGAAAGCCCGAATTAGACCAATCACGAGAGTTACGGCGTTTTTTGCATTATTCGCCTTGTTAAGCCCGCTAATATCGGTTGGACCGTACGCCAATCCTGCGATCGCAAACCCGGCCGTAGGAGGCCTGACGGAAGATCAGAAGGTACTCCACGTATTGAACCGCCTTGGTTTCGGAGCAAGAAGCGGCGATGTCGAACGAGTCAAGTCTATCGGAATCAAACGATATATCGAACAGCAATTAAATCCGCAATCGATCGATGATTCATTGACGGCATCCAAATTATCTAATTTTGAAGTACTAAATATGGAAACCGAGGAAATATTCGCCAAGTATCCGCAGCCCGGACAGTTGCTTCGTATGATCGAAGGAAACGGACGGGGGCAAAGGCCGGACCGGCAAAATAATGCGGCGATGGAAGATGAGAAATCACAGGCTCAACAACAGGCCGAGCGACGGGATCGAAGACGGAAGCTGATCGAAATCTACCGGAAGTATGATCTCAAACCGGCGAACCAGATAATGGCGCAAGTCCAAACCTCACGCATACTTCGGGCCGCATACAGCGAGCGCCAGCTTGAGGAAGTGATGGTTGATTTTTGGGCAAACCACTTCAATGTTTATTCGAATAAGGCCGTGACCCGTTGGTTTATACCGAGTTACGAACGCGACGTGCTTCGCAAGAATTCACTTGGAAATTTTAGAGACCTTGTGGTCGGTACGGCAAAACACCCGGCAATGTTGTTTTATCTGGATAACTTTCAAAGTGTTTCGCCAAACAACAATAACAATCAGGACCGAAGGCGTCTCAATCGCGTAATGCGAAACGGAAGGCTCGATCCGAGAATCCGGCAGCGAATGAAGGATCAGGGGCTTTCCGACGAGCAAATCGATCAGCGAATCAAACAGATTCAAAGCGGTGGAAATCAACGAAATCAGCCCGGTATCAATGAAAATTATGCACGGGAATTGATGGAACTCCACACCCTGGGCGTCGACGGCGGCTATACCCAGGAAGATATAAAGGAAGTGGCCAAGGCGTTTACCGGCTGGACAATATTTGCGCCGCGCGGCAATCGCCGAATGGCGGGGAATATGATAAATGAGGAGCAGGACCGACAGGCCGCACGCCAGGCCAGACGGTTCGGCATATCCCCCGACTCCAAACCCGGAACATTTGTCTTTGCCAATCGGCTTCACGATCAGGGCCCAAAAACCGTACTCGGACATAAGATCAACGAAGGCGGGATGCGGGATGGACTGAAAGTGATTGATATTCTGGTTTCCCACCCGTCGACGGCCCGGTTTATAGCAAAAAAACTCGCCGTCAAGTTTGTAAACGACAATCCGAACCCGGCATTTGTCGATCGAATTGCAAATGCTTTTCAGAAATCAAACGGCGACATTAAGGCGACGCTCAGGGCATTATTCAGCGACGAAGAATTTTTCGCAGCCGAAAATTACCGGGCCAAGATCAAAACCCCGTTTGAACTCCTGATCAGTTCCCTTCGTGCGCTCAATGCCGAAACGAACGGAAGCCGCGGTTTGATCGCAATGCTCAACCGGATGGGCGAACCGCTTTATGGTTATCAGGCCCCGACCGGTTATCCGGACACGGCCGGAGACTGGGTTAACACGGGAGCACTGCTTGAACGGATGAATTTCGCGGTTGCATTGGCGTCAAATCGAATACCTCAAACGAGGGTCAATTTGAGTCAGTTCAGCGGCGTCAGCCAGGATCTGATACTGGACAAGAGCATTGCGGGAATCCTAAACGGTGAAATTTCCGAAAACACGAAAGCGACGCTGCTCAAACAAATCCAGCAACCGCTTCCTGAGATAAAACTCGAGAGCACAGATCCGATGGACGATGAGGATGATTTCAACGAAATGCCGAATCAACGGCGCGGGCGAAACCAGCAAGACCGGCTCAGCCAGCCAACCGGCGATCCGGACGTGTTCAAGGTAGTCGGGCTGATCATCGGTTCACCCGATTTTCAGCGCCAATAATGATTGAAAGGCGCCTTTTGAGGATGCCCCGGTCAGCATCACAAAGAAAAAAGTGTGGATTTAGTATGTAATTTTGCGGCGGTCAAGCCGGTTTAGATAAGAGGTTAAGTTATGAATCGAAGATATTTTTTGAAAAACAGCGGAATCGCGCTGGCTAGTTTCGGATTGATGGGAGCCGCTCCCGGGTTTATACACGAGTTTGCACACGCGGCTTCGATCCCAAACCCTTCCGGGAAGCGCAAGATATTGATCACGATCTTCCAGCGCGGCGCGGTTGACGGCCTGAATATGGTCGTCCCTTACGGCGAAAGCGAATATTACGATCTTCGGAGAACGATCGCCATTCCAAAACCAAACCGAACTAACGGCGCAATTGACCTCGACGGGTTTTTCGGGTTTCATCCGACACTAAAGCCGCTTGAGCGATTTTGGCAGGATAAACGCCTCGCTGTTATTCATTCGTCTGGATCGCCCGATAATACACGTTCACATTTTGATGCTCAAGACTATATGGAATCGGGCACGCCCGGATTTAAGGCTACACGGGACGGATGGCTCAACCGGGCGCTGGGCGACACGAAACGTCCGAAAGATTCGCCATTTCGTGCGGTTTCGATGACACAGCAGATACCGCGGACGCTGATGGGCCGCTACCCGACGGTCGCAATGACCAATCTTCAAACCTTTGCCATCCGCGCGGGAGAATACACAAACAGCGTCCAGGGCGGATTTGAAGGCATCTGGCAGCAGGATGCCGACGGGAAACTTGGTGAGACCGGTAAAGAGACTTTTGAAGCCGTAAATCACCTGAAACGTGCCAACCCGGCACAATATCGCCCGGAAAATGGCGCGCGATACCCTAATAACGACCTCGGGCGGTCACTCCGGCAGATTTCCCAGCTGATAAAGGCCGGAGTCGGTCTTGAAGCCGCGTTCGCAGAATCGGGTGGATGGGACACGCACCGGGGACAGGGGGGATCGCAGGGCCAAATGGCTAATTTGTTGAGAGGCTTTGGACAGGCAATCGCCGCTTTTGCAACAGATATGGGTAAACAGATGGACGATATCGTGATCGTGACGATGTCGGAGTTTGGCAGAACCGCAAGGCAAAACGGATCGGCAGGAACGGACCACGGTCATGGTAATGCGATGCTCGTACTCGGTAATTCGGTCAAGGGAGGAAACGTTTACGGTGACTGGAAGGGGCTTAAATCGAGCCAACTCTATCAGGGCCGCGATCTTGCCGTGACCACAGATTTCCGGGATGTCCTGGCTGAAATCGCACAGAAGCATATCGGAACTCCAAACTTAGATGAAATTTTTCCACGCTATTCAATAGATCCTTCACGATATAAAGGATTTTTGAGTTAGATCCCTTCAATGTTTGCGTGGAAAATGGAGAG
>JBFGKW010000039.1:0-26528 GCA_041576495.1 Aridibacter sp.
ATCACACTTTTTCCGCAACCGAGGATAATCAGTCCGCGGTTGAAACATTCCATTTCTACCCGGTCACGCATTTCCGGGTCTGGTTTCAGCGTTTTCATATTCTTAACGAATTCAACGCCGACCATCAGTCCGAGTCCTCGAACATCCCCGATGCAGTCATACTTGTTTTGCAGCGACCTTAAAGTTTCCTGTAGGTAATCGCCCACTTCGGCAGCATTTTTGACCAAACCTCCTTCGAGGAGATCAATCGTCTTAAGCGCCGATGCGATGCAAACCGGATTCCCGCCAAAAGTCGACGCGTGCGCACCCTTGTGCCAAGACATTATATCGGCCTTCGCAACCGTAGCGCCGATCGGTAGTCCCGACCCGATGCCCTTTGCAAGGCACATAATATCCGGAGAAACCCCGGAGTGGTCGATGGCAAACATCTTTCCGGTCCGGCCCATGCCGCTTTGGACCTCATCGACGATCATCATAATGCCGTGCTGGTCGCAAATCCGTCGTATTTCTCTTAAAAACTCACCCGGCGCAGGAATGTAGCCGCCCTCGCCCTGAACAGCTTCAATCACGATCCCGGCAACTTCCTCGGGAGGCGTCGTGGTATTGAATATCTTTTTCTCCAGCCAGTTGATGCAATCGCGGGTTACCGTTTTCCCGTCAGTCGGCAAATCACTTACGAAGTGCCGGAATTTGTTCGGATATGGGATGTGGATTACGTCCAGTGCCTGACGCGCGAACCCCAGCCGTTGGGCCTTCTTTGAAGAGGTCAACGACAGCGCCCCAAGCGTACGGCCGTGAAATGATCCAAAAAATGAAATGAATTTCTGGCGCCGGGTATGATACATGGCGAGTTTCAGCGCGGCTTCAACGGCTTCGGCGCCGCTGTTTGCAAAGTGCGTTTTGGTGGGTCCCTCGATCGGGACGATCTCGTTTAGTTTTCTTCCGAGATCCGGCATCTGCCGGTAGTAAAAATCCGTCCCGCACATATGCATCAGAGTTTTCGTTTGTTTCGTGACCGCATCGACGATTTCGGGATGGCAGTGGCCGGTCGAACAAACGGCAACCCCGGCGTTGCAGTCGAGGAAAACGTTTCCGTCAACGTCCTCCAACCAAACGCCATAGCCCTTTTCCGCTACCAATTTGTAATCCGGCCGCGGATAGCTGGGCGTTACATATTTTGCATCCTCGGCAATAATTACGCGTCCGTTTGGCCCGGGCAACTCGGTTTTGATAATCGGTTTTGTAAATTCTGCAGATGGTGTCATTCTTTCTCTCCTCAAACGTGGGAATTATTTAATTAATTGATTTCGCCGGCGACTGATTTGTCGAGTCAATTACAGAGAGAAATTCTTTAGTCACCGCCAAAGAGTGCAGGGCGGCGCGATGCGGGATTTGTAATTACATTGCAACGCGAACTCATAATTAGACGTTACTCAAATATAACAAAAACGGAGGTCATTGGCCAACATTTGGATTTCAG
The DNA here is from genome assembly GCA_041576495.1 of Aridibacter sp. GTDB lineage: Bacteria > Acidobacteriota > Blastocatellia > Pyrinomonadales > Pyrinomonadaceae > Aridibacter. The sequence goes on from JBFGKW010000039.1 coordinate 1,481, forward strand.
AAGTGTTTGTCAAAAACCCTCACGTTAAGCCCTTTTTTTCGAAGGTCGGGCGATTCGCGTTTCAGAGAGTTAATTCTTCAAAAAACACGGCTGAATTGCGTTCGGAAATATGAAGAATAATGATAGTGTGGTAAAAAATACCGGTTTTTGAAAACGTTTGCGGCTCAGACGCGCAACTGATGCGGCGGGATGCTTATGCTTAAGGAGTAAAAAATACCAATGAAAATATTGATCGCGACCGGCGGTTCCGAATACAGTTTTATGGCGGTTAGAAAAGCCTGCGAAATGGTGATCCGGCCGGAATCTTCTAAGGTTCGGATTATTTCGGTCTACCAGGATCTGGCAAATATGGCCGCCGAACCCCTCGAAATCTCCGCCGGTCAACTTGAGGAGATTGAAAATGTGGAACGCCTCAATTCGATCGAATATGCACTTAAAGCCGAGGATATTATCAAATCACATTTTCAAGACGAAATTGTCGACGTTTCGATGAAAACCGCAAAGGGCTCCGCAAAAAGAATGATTCTCAAGGAAGCTGCGAAATGGAAAGCCGATCTTATCGTGGTTGGATCCCTCGGCCATAATTTCCTGAGTCGGCTGTTTTTGGGTTCAGTCTCGGATGCGATCGTCAAAAACGCGGAGTGTTCGGTGTTGGTGGTCCGCGGCGAACTCGAGACTCAAAAAGAATAACGATTATCAGGATCGGCGTGACGCCAGCACCCGGTCGATTCGTTTGCCGTCCATATCGACAACCTCAAACGTGATGTTGTTCCAGTCAAACTTTTCGCCGGTTGACGGAAGATGTTCCAATCGCTTGATTATAAAGCCGGCAAGCGTTTCATACATTCCGGATTCTTCTTCGGGAAGTTCTGCAATACCAAGCACCTCGCAAAATTCGGCATTGGAAAGTCTGGCATCCAGCAGCCACGACGAATCGTCGCGGACAACAACACTTTCGGTTCGGATGCCGCTAACCGCAAGATCGCCGACGATCGCTTCCAAAATGTCGTTTGTTGTGACGAGTCCGTGAGTCGAGCCAAATTCATCGATGATGACCGCCATATGGGTATTTGATTCGCGAAATCGTTTCAACACTTCGAGACCTGTAACAGTCTCGGGAATGAAAATCGGCTGTTTTACGACCTTCTCAAGTTCAAGCGGTTTAGATGCCAGGAGCTGATTAAGTATATCCTTGGCTTTGACGAAACCCAGAGTATTATCCAAATCCCCGTCCACTACGAGAAGCCGAGAGAACTTGCAATCTTCGATCTTCCTGCAGATTTCAGCAGTGGTATCCCGTCTATCGACAAAACCGATTTTTGAGCGCGGAGTCATCAGGGCAGTAATATTTTGCTCGTCAAGGCGGATTACGCTTTCCATCAATTCCTGTTCGGCTTCTTCAAGTATTCCCGAGTTCGCGCCTTGTACTATCATTGCCCTAACCTCTTCTTCGGTTACAGCTTCCGTTTTTCGATCCGATATACGGAGAATTTTAAGCGTTACGCGAGTCGAAGCGCTTAAGAGCCATACCACCGGAGCAGTCAGCTGGGAGATAAGGTTCATCGGCCGCGAAACGAGCGTTGCAATCATTTCCGGTGAGTTGAGTGCGATTCTTTTGGGAACGAGTTCTCCGATAACCAATGAAAAATATGTGATTACCAAAACAACCATTCCGAAGCTCAGCGGTTCCGAATAGGGCTCAATCGCGGGAAAAGCCGAGAAAAACGGTGCCAGATGCACCGCCAGGGCCGCACCGCCGAACGCGCCTGATAATACTCCTACCAGAGTTATCCCGATCTGGACAGTAGACAGAAACGTATCGGGAGAGTCGACTATTTTCATCGCGGCAATCGCTCCCCGGTTCTGTTTGTCTGATTCCTTTTTCAAACGGACCTTGTTTGCCGTTACCAATGCGATTTCCGACATGGAAAAAAGGCCGTTAATCAGTAACAAAACAAATATAATCAGTACTTCGAGTCCGATTCGTTCCATAAGCGGTGTAGAAATTCTAACTGTCCGTGATTTCCTTAAACCTTTGCGGAATAACCAATGATGCAACTATCGAAATGATAATAATTCCCAGGATTAAAAACAGCGAATAATGAATCGGGAATTTCCCTCCGTACCAATCATTTAATACTGCCATTTTAAGTCCGACAAATATGAGAATGACTGACAATGCATATTTAAGCAAATAAAACCTGTCGATGGCTCCGGCGAGCATGAAATACATCGATCGCAACCCCATTATTGCAAAGATATTGGAGGTAAAAACGATCATCGGTTCCTTGGTGATTGCGAAAATTGCAGGTACCGAATCAACCGCGAATATTATATCGGTGAACTCAAGAAACAATAAGGCGATAAATAAAGGCGTTGCGTAAAGTACGTTGTTTTTCCGGAAAAAGAAATTTTGACCATGAAAATCGTGGGAAACGGGGACAAAACGTTTAAATAATCTGATCAGAAAGTTTTTTTCGGGATCGAGTTCTTTATCCTTAACGAAAAGCATTTTGATACCGGTAAAGATAAGGAACGCTCCAAATACATAGATTACCCAATGAAACTGCATTAAATAACTGCCGGCGATAATAAACATCGCCCTGAATACAATGGCGCCGATTATGCCGTAAAACAATACCCGGTGTTGGTATTTAGAAGGAATTTGAAAATAGCTGAAGACGAGAACAAAAATGAATATGTTGTCGACGGAGAGCGTTTCCTCGATGATATACCCCGTCAAAAACTCAAGCGCCAGCCGCGATCCTTCGACATGACCGAATTCACGGGCAGCATATAAATAGAACAGGCCGTTGAAGATCATCGCAAGGGTAACCCAGATAATGACCCAGATCGTCGCCTCCTTAAACGAAACCTTGTGGGCTTCGCGATGAAAAATTCCCAGATCGATCGCCAGTAGGATCAAGACAAAGACTGTGAACCCTAGGTAAAACCACCAGTATTCCGCGAACGGAAAAAATATTGTATCCATATGGAATCAATTCTCCTTGAAACAAAATTTCGAAAACGTTTACGATCTATGTCCGCACACAGAAAAATAAGACCTCGTGCGGAGACAACGAATAAAGCCGATGTCGCACAAGGTCTTGATATTTACTCCGATGAACCGAATCGCTCAACGCACAAGCGATTGTATTGACGATTTCACCGAACCTCAGGGCTATCTACTCCCCTTGTTCCTGATTGTCTTGTGAGATTAGAAAAGCTTCGCATGTTTGTCAAGTGAAATCTATACGATTGGGGCTCCGCCGGCACGGGTTGCGTTGTTTAATTCCATTAAACTCGAGTCGTAATTAATCGGGACTTTCCGTTTGCTTTTGAAAATAACGCGGTCGGTTATTGCGTGATCCCAATTTGTTATGAAAGTATGTTTAAATGCAAAGCGCAAAAAAGTTTACAAACAATCTGATCAACGAGTCGAGCCCTTATTTACTTCAGCACGCTCATAATCCGGTCGAATGGTTCGGATGGAATCCGAATGCCTTTGAAAAGGCAAAGGCCGAAGATAAACCGATACTGCTCAGTATCGGTTATTCAGCGTGCCACTGGTGCCATGTTATGGAACACGAATCGTTTGAAAACGAGAAAATCGCAAAGATCATGAACGAAAATTTCGTCAATATCAAGGTTGATATGGAGGAACGCCCGGATGTCGATAAAATTTATATGAACTTTGTACAGCTGACCACGGGCGGGGGCGGGTGGCCGCTGACGGTTTTTATGACCCCTGATCAGCTGCCGTTTTTTGGCGGAACCTATTTCCCGCCGGAACCGCGATATAACATGCCGAGTTTTGAACAGATTTTGATAAGTGTATCGGATGCGTATCGATCCCGACGTGATGAGGTCCTTCATTCGGCAAACGATCTGCTGGGCGAGTTACAGCGGATTGGGCATGTGGAAACGTCGGGTGAAACCCCTTCGGACGAACTGCTTAATACCGCATTTGAGACGCTGGCGCGAACCTTTGATTCGGTAAACGGGGGATTCGGAGGCGCGCCCAAATTTCCCGCACCGATGGCGATGGAATTTCTGCTTCGTTATTACCATCGCACGAACAATGAGAATGCATTGAAGATGGTTGAATTCAGCTGCCGGAAAATGGCGGAGGGCGGAATATTCGATCAAATCGGCGGCGGGTTTCACCGTTACACCGTTGATGCAGTTTGGTTGACGCCTCATTTTGAGAAAATGCTATACGACAACGCGCAGTTGGTGCGTATCTATCTTCATCTTTATCAGATTACCAAAGATGGTTTTTACAAAAGGATTGCAGTCGAGACGTTGGAATATGTGAAACGGGAGATGCTCGATCCGGACGGAGGATTCTATTCCGCTCAGGATGCCGATTCTGAGGGCGTCGAAGGTAAGTTTTTCGTATGGACGGCCGAAGAGGTAAGATCGATTCTCGGGGCACCGGACGCGGAGTACTTCAATTTCCATTATGGCGTTTCGGATTCCGGAAACTTCGAAGGTAAGAATATTCTCAATGTCAGGAATTCGATCGAAGAATCTGCAGCGAAGTTTGGCGTTTCGGAAGAAGAATTAAGAACCTCCCTCGAGGCCGGACGCAAAAAGCTGTTTGCCGACCGGGAGAAAAGGATCAAACCGCTCCGCGACGAAAAAATACTAACAGCCTGGAACGGGATGATGCTGGCGGCCTTTGCGGAAGCCGCCGCAATTCTCGGTTCAGATGAATATCTTAAAATTGCGACAAACAACGCGGAGTTTGTAATCGAAAACTTACAGAAAGACGGGCTGCTGCTCCGCACATCAAAGGACGGGAAATCCAAGCTCAACGCTTACATCGAAGATTATGCAAATTTTGCGGATGGCCTGTTTGAATTATTTCAGGCTTCAGGCGAAATAAAATATTTGCTTGAATCCAAGCGTCTCGCCGGTATAATGATCGCCGAGTTCTGGGATGACGAGGCCGGCGGCTTTTATTTTACTTCTAAGTCCCATGAAAAACTTCTGATCAGATCAAAAGATTTCTACGATAACGCGACACCTTCCGGAAATTCAGTGGCGGCGGACGTCTTAACCAAGCTCGCCAGAGTGTTCGGCGAGGATGAGTATCAGGCTTATGCGGTTGCGGTATTCCGTCTCGTGACGAACCAGATCCGTCGCCATCCCGGAGCGTTCGGCAGGGCACTTTCCGCTCTCGAATTCAATCACGGAACGGTAAAGGAAATTGTAATCGCAGGCGAGCGAGGCAGTGAACTTGAAAGAGAAATATGGGCTTCATATTTGCCTTTCAAGGTGGCGCTCCCAACGCACGATCCGGGTAAGGATGCGGAATTCGTGCCATTATTTAAAGGAAGGATGACGATTGCCGGGAAACCGACGGTCTATGTCTGCGAGAATTTCACTTGTCGGCGGCCGGTAACGACCGTAACGGAACTTATCGAAGAACTCGGCTGATTGAAGTCCGGCTTTTTGGACAATTCGGAACAATAAGAAAAGGCACGCTGTTTACACAGAGTGCCTTTTCCGTTTAAACCTTAAAGTTACTTATGGTTTTACGGCGTCTTTAGCTTTATCAGCCGCTTCTTTTGCAGCGTCAGCTGCTTTGTCTACAGCATCTTTAGCTTTATCGGTTGCCTTGTCTACAGCATCCTTAGCTTTGTCCATAGCTTCGCCGTCTTTCTTTTCGCCATCTTTGCTGGCGTCGCTATTTGCATCGTCAGCTTTGTTGGCATCATCGCCATCGGTGGAATCACCATCGGTGTTCATTTCCGAATTGGTATCAGCGGTGTTTGTATTTTCAGTATTTGCATTGGCATCCGTAGGGGTCGGCTCAGCCGGGCAACCAAGTCCCAGAGCACCAATAACCAAAACTGCGGTTAAAAGTAAAATCTGTTTCATTTTTAATTTTTCTCCTGTCTTCTTCAAAGATAAATTTATTTTCTAAAGGTAAAATGACTGACTCTAAAACAGCCAAGTCTAATGAGTTCCTTTTTCAGAACACTGCCAAATATAAAGAGCCAATCGGGTTTAGTCAAATGAAAAAATGATGAAAATCTTAAAAAAACTGACTTTTTTTGGATATTTTACTATTGAATTTACCAAACTCATTGCAAAATAAGCGGTTATTCGTGTAAAACATTGTTGACTCCGACCATCAAAAAAAGTTATTTTTAAACAGGGAACTGCCTTAATGACTTCGATTTTTCAATACCCCTCCAAACAATGCACGCCTTATGAAAGAGACCAGAACAAAAATAGCGGAAGGTATCAGCGACCTGTACGGCAAGGGGTTTGCGATATTGCTCGCCTCGTCGACTTTGGCGATTTGCGCCGCATTCATAATCGCGGCTTCGGGTATTGGGTTACTGGCCAAAACAATGTTGTTGCTACCCGTTTTGGCAGCCAACGTTTTGTTGTTTTTCTTCCTCCGCCGGCGTAGCGTTAAAGTAATTGGGGCGACCGTTGAACGGGAAGTGAAAGGCAGCGGCGATGCGATATTTACTGAGGATGTCGAAGAAAAGATTGGAATTCTGGACGAAGCCGGGAAGTTCTTCAGCGCATCCCTAAAGTCGGACGATATGTTCAGGCTCGTTTCGAGCCGGATCGGAGAGATCATTCCACATTCGACATGCGTACTCTTTTTATCGACTAGTGAAAATAAGTTGGAAGCCACCTACGCGTCCGGCGAATACTCCCGTGCCATAACTACGGTCTCGCTCGATTGCGATGAAGGGCTCGCAGGAAAGGCTTTTATTAGCGGTGAGGTTCAACTCGATAAGCATTTGATCGAGGACCGCAAGTTTGTCAAATCTGAAATCCTCGATGTTTTCAGCTCCGGACTCGCCGTACCGTTGATCCGGGGCGTTGAAACCTTTGGCGTTCTGGTCCTTTATGCCGGAGCTGGAATGGCATTTGATGACCGGCATAGAATTTTGCTTGAAGCCATCGGAAGCCGTGTTGCACCGTTGCTCGTCAGTTCGTTTTCGTTTGAACAAAACATTTCGAATTCAATGACCGACTCGCTGACGAATCTTCCTAACGAGAGGGCATTTTATCTCGTCCTTGAGAATCAAATCGCGGAGGCGCAGAGGTTTCAGAAGCAGCGCCCCCTTACGATCATGACGATTGATGTTAAGGAGTTCGCACAATTCAACCGGATGTATGGACATACGGCCGGAGACAAACTCCTTGCCTTCGCATCCGGCATTATCGAAGACAACCTGCGCCAAATGGATTTTCTTTGCCGCTCGATGAACGATGAGTTCTGGGTTGTATTGCCGACCGCATCGGATGAGATTACCAGGATAATTATAAAACGGATTGAATCGGCCTTCGCGAATCAGACCTTCACGCTTCCGGACGGAGAAAACTATCACGCCGATATAAACATCGGAACCGCGACTTTTCTTAGGGACGGAGAAACGACCAACCAATTGCTGCAAAAATCGCTTTTGCGTAAAAAACAATCCAAAACTAACGAAGAAAGCACAATCATCATGTTTCCGAAAGAATATGTAAATTAATTCCTGACCAAAATAGCAATCGCCACTTAAAAACGTCACAAAGCCGGGTTTTGTGGTGTTTTTTTGTTGGGAGAGGTTTATGTACGGCCTTTTGAATGATTGTCAAAGTACGCCGATGGGAAACTTTTTGCCGGCGGATGCGTTTTAGATATAACGGCGAATAATGTGAGATCTTATGCTGACTGGCCAAAAACTCGGACGATATCAAGTTAAGCAGAAAATCGGCTCGGGCGGAATGGGGGAAGTATTCCTCGGGTATGATGAACAGCTCGACCGTGATCTGGCGCTTAAAGTATTGCTTCCGGAGTTTTGTACGGATGATCAAAGAGTAAAGCGTTTCAAATTCGAAGCAAAAGCCGTCTCCGCGCTAAACCACCCGGGAATTATTACGATCCATGAGATTGTCGAAGAAGACGAACGAATATTTATCGCGACGGAGTTTGTCGACGGCTCAACCCTCCGCCGGAGAATTGACGCGGGTGATCTGACCCGGCTTGATTCGATCAGTATTGCCGAACAGGTGGCCGATGCCCTCGCTGCGGCACACGACGCTAATATCGTGCACCGGGATATTAAGCCGGAAAATATCATGGTTCGAAAAGACGGCTATGCCAAGGTGTTGGATTTCGGCCTCGCCAAACCCAAGCTCTTTAAGGAAACCGGAACCGAAGACGAAACCATTCAGATTGTTAAAACGCAGCCGGGTCTCGTTATGGGGAGCGTAAAATATATGTCTCCCGAACAGGCGCGCGGAAAAGAAACCGATGAACGTACGGACGTCTGGAGTTTAGGGGTCGTATTATATGAAATGCTGACCGGTGAAAATCCGTTTGAGGGAGAGACGATCAGTGATTCACTGGCGGCGCTCATTCACAAAGATCCTGAAATTAAAGACGATCTTCCCCCGGAGATCAAGGAAATTATTCGCAAAGCGTTAAATAAAGATGAGACTGAGCGATATCAGAATACGAAAGAATTCGGCACTGATCTTAAGGAAGTCCGTCTCAAGCTCGAAAGCCTGCCCGAAGCTCATCGAGATTTCGACCTCACGATGACCACAACCGTTGCAGGGCACGACACGAGTGAAAACAAAACCTTGATTCACAAAACTGCATCGGCTGAAAATCCGTCCCGCCCGGAAACTGATAAAAGCCATCAGACCTCTCGAAGGACATTCCCGGCCGGGATCCGGCTTCGGCTGGTGCCGCTATTGATTACTTTTTTGGTGACAACTGCCGCCGTTGGATCCTGGCTTTACCTGCCCGCTTTGTTTCAGAAAAATGGAACAACATTTGATTCGATTCAGGTTTCCCGTTTAACGGACGACGGCAAGGCGCATGCCGCAGCGGTCTCCCCTGACGGCAAATTGGTTGCGTTCATAAGTACTGAAGCGGGCGATCCAAAACTTTTGGTGAGGCAGATTGCGACGGGCAGCAGCGTTGAGGCGGTTCCCGCTACGAGCGAGGCGTTAATGCGGCCTACGTTCTCGCCCGACGGCGAGTTTATTTATTTCGTTTCGCAGTCGAAGGGATTTGGGACTCTCAAACGGGTGTCGACCCTTGGCGGCGACATCAAGGAGATTATCGCGGATGTCGATTCGCCGATTTCGTTTTCTCCCGACGGAAGCCAACTGGCGTTTCTTCGCCATAACCCAAATGACGGAGGCGATACGGTTTACATTGCGGCCGCAGATGGCGACGCTCTGGATCCGTTCATAAACACCAAAGACGTCAGGTTTGACAAGTTTACCGACGTGGTCTGGACTAACGTGCCGGACAAACTCCTCCTTGCCGGTTATAAGGCCGCCAATACGCCGCCGCAAAGTACTTCGCTATTGATCGGGAATACGACGGACGGATCGGTGTCCGAGCCCGCGATACTGGACGCGGTAAACAAAGAAGGTTTTAATATTGCACCGGGAATAAAATGGCTCAAGGACGATTCGGGAATCGTATTTATTGGCGGCAGGAATCTGGATGAGAACCGACAGATTTGGCATTTATCGTTTGATCAAAACAAAATTAAATCCGTTACTACAGATACAAGCAATTACGCTTCGCTTAGCATCTCGGATGACGGAAAAACGTTAATTGCCGACAAGGTCGACAGAATTGCCGGATTGCTTTCGTACAGCCCGTCGTCAAAAGAGACAAGACAGATCTTGACCGAGAGCAAAAACTTTCTGGGCCACCTGGGAATTCACCAGCTACCCGGCGGCCAAATACTCTATTCAAAACTTTCAGGCGACGAGGTAAATATCTTTTTGATGGACGAGGACGGAAGTAACGAGCGGCAGATTACAAAGGGCCAAAAGTATAACACTCAAGCTACGTCAACAGCGGACGGCAATATTTTGGTTTTTGTATCGAACCGTACGGGGCAGCATGCTATCTGGCGGATGAATCAATCGGGCGGCGATGCGGTGCAATTGACGAATGCCGAAAATGCCCGTGATATGAACCCGCAAATCGCGAATAACGGAAAGACGGTTTTATTTGTCAGGCAGAATAACGACGGCGGAAAGGCAACTTTGATGGCCGTTCCTATCAATGGCGGACAGCCGGTGCCGTTGGTGCCCGACAGTAAAACTTCTGACTTTCGCATTACCGTTTCAAGGGACGGTAGGTCGATCGCCTATTTGGCTTTTGAATATGATGAAGAATCGGGAACTACCGCCTATAATGTCAAGACCATGGGGCTTGAAGACGGTGATATCGGCGCGCCCTCGACGATCGGAGATTTCGAATTGGGCGGGCCGTTTGAGTGGTCTCCGAAAGGAAATGCTTTGACCTACATCAAAAGGAACGGGGTTGACAACATCGTTAATCTTTCGGTACCGGATAAAACGGAGACGGTAATTACAAACTTCAATTCAGGGAAACTCGTCAGTTTTACGTGGTCAAATGACGGAAACCGCATTTTCATAGTGCGCGGAATCATGAACAGCGATTTGGTGCTTATACGCGACAACCCGGAATCTTAATCCGCATCCCTTTAAATCGATTTGATTGCCGCCAACACCGGTGGTCGCTCGGACCTGCTTCTCATTTACCGCAACATCTGTGTTATTTTATCTGGATAATGGCGAGAATATCATTTTACGGCGGGGTCGGTACGGTTACCGGCTCAAAATACCTTTTAGAGAACAGCGGCAGCAAGGTCCTGGTTGACTGCGGATTGTTTCAGGGGCTGCGCGAGCTGCGAGAGCGGAATTGGAAAGAGCTGCCGTTTAATCCGAAGGAATTAGACGCGGTAATCATAACCCATGCCCACATCGATCATACTGGTTTCCTGCCGAGAATCGTAAAATTGGGATTCAAGGGGCCGGTGTTTACGTCGAGTGCAACCGGAGATTTGCTCAAAATCCTGCTTCCCGATTCGGCACGGCTTCAGGAAGAGGAAGCAAGATACCGGAACCGGAAAGGTTTAACTTCACATTCACCGGCGCTTCCGCTCTATGAAGAGGAAGACGCAGCCGAGGCGCTGTCAAGGATTCAGCCGGTTCCCAACGATGGGAATCGGGTCGCAATTTGTGACGGATTCGCGGCAAGCTTCAGGGTTGCCGGACATATCCTGGGCGCCAGTTTGGTGCTGGTGGAAATTGAAAACGGGCGCAAAAACGGTGACCCGATTCGGTTTCTGTTTTCCGGGGATCTGGGTCATTACGATCAGCCCATTCTCAAGGACCCGGTTCCCCCTCCGGCCTGCGATTATTTGATGGTCGAATCGACATACGGAGACCGACTTCACAGCGAGGTCCGATCCGATGACCAGCTCACGAAGATAATTAATGAGGCGGTGGATCGTGACGGCCCGGTTCTGATTCCTGCATTTGCAGTCGGCCGCACGCAAGAGATCCTATACCTGATTCGTGAATTGGAAGAAGATAAAAGAATTCCGGTGTTGCCGGTGGTGGTCGATTCGCCGATGGCTAGACAGGCAACTACCGTTTACAACCGGTGGAAGGAAGAACACGATGAAGAATATGCAAGTATTCTTTCACGCCAAAAACACCCGCTCAAGACCGGAGCAATGTCGACTGCGGCCACACGGGAAGAGTCAAAAAAATTGAACAGTCAAAAGGGTTCACGAATTATCGTAAGTTCGTCCGGTATGCTCAGCGGCGGCAGGGTGATGCACCACGCCAAATATATTCTACCGGACCCAAACGCGACTATTGTCTTTGTCGGTTTTCAAGCCGCCGGAACCCGCGGCCGGCGCGTAATCGAAGGCGAAAAGGAAATCAGGATTATGCGGGACTGGATTCCGGTAAGATGTCATGTCGAAAGGATTGATGCGTTTTCGGCCCACGCGGACTGGAAAGCGGTACTAAAATGGCTGTCCGGGCTGCCTAATACTCCTAAAATGGTTTTTACAACACATGGAGAACCCGAATCGGCAACTGCGATGGCGGGCCACATCCGCGATGAGTTTGATTGGAACGTGGTGGTTCCCGAATATGAGCAGACGATTGAACTTGAGTAGGCGGGATAAAAAGTAAAGAGCAATAAGTAAAGTGGAAAAGTGAAAAGAGATCGGTCAATGGTCAATGTCCAATGCTCGATGGTCAATGGTCAACGCATTCTCCTGGTCCCGGCCGATATGAAAAATTGCTTCGCCGAGATAAACCACCGACGATTGGTTTATGCAGAAAACGAAGCCCGCGGACGGTGCTTTGATTTTTTTCTGAAATTGCGCATACGGACCGTTTATAAATCCCAATAGTTCACCTTTTTCCACATAAGTGCCGTTTTCCACCGTTGGCTGAAACATTCCGGAGTGTCTGGAGCGGACCCATCGGCTGGAACTCAAAAAAATCGTCTCCTTGTCAACCGCCGGCTTCTTGGGGTAGCTGCGGATCGATAAGTAGTCGAGTACGTTGAGGACACCCCTGACGCCGGTTTCCACCACCCATTCATCGATAATCTTGGATTTTCCGCCTTCAAACACGATTATTGGGGTATTCGCGTCATTCAATAAACGCCGGATAGAACCCCTCGGAGCCTTATCCTGAAGGAGCGTAAACGGGGCGTTGAATGCGGTTGCCATCTTCAGGTTCTCTGCGTGCGATATATCGTACCGAATTTGAGGATAATTGAATCGTTCTTCAGATCCGCAGTGCAAATCGACAACATAATCCGCATGGGGAAGTATCTGTTTTGAAATTGAACTTGCAAGCTGGCTCGCCAGCGAACCCTTCGGACTGCCGGGAAATGACCTGTTCAAGTCACGGCCGTCGGCGAATTTGCGGTTCATATTGAGAAACGCCATGACATTAACGATCGGAATGCAGATCACCGTTCCGCTGTCCGGTTTTGTGTACTTGTTGAATAGTAGACGGCGCACTATTTCGATTCCGTTGACCTCATCGCCGTGAATCCCGCCGGTAATCAGAATCGTCGGCCCGTCCTTTTTGGCCTTTTCGACGATGATCGGAATTATGATGTCCGTTCTCGTATATAGCGAGGCAATTTTAAGTTCGAGACTGTTTCGCCTGCCGTGGTTTATTTTCCGGCCGAGTATCTCCATAATCCTTTTGAACTACACATGGCGTTCCACATACCTGATTATCTCGTTTGCGATATCCTTCTTTGTCGCTTGTTCGATTCCCTCAAGCCCGGGAGAAGAATTAACCTCAAGAATCAACGGGCCTCGGGAAGATTGGAGCAGATCCACACCGGCAATTCCGAGACCCATCACGCGTGCCGATTTTATCGCCGCATCCTCCTCTTCTTCGCTCAACTCGATGAGTTCGGCGGTCCCGCCGCGATGAAGGTTTGAACGGAATTCACCTTCTTTGGCCTGGCGTTTCATTGCTCCTACGACAGTTCCGTCAACCACGAAGGCTCTGATATCGGCACCCTTGGCTTCCTCGATGAATTCCTGCAGCACGACTCTCGCCTCGAGCCCGTTAAAAGCCTCCAGCACCGATTCGGCCGCTTTTCTTGTTTCCGCAAGAATGACCCCGAGGCCCTGGGTTCCTTCAAGCAGTTTAAGAATTATCGGTTTTGAATCGATGAGACTGACTACTGATTCCGTGTTCTTTGTATAATTGGAAAAAACTGTCTTCGGCATTCCGAGGCCGGCCCGGGATAAAAGCTGCAGGCTTCTGAGCTTGTCTCTAGATTTTACCAGTGCCTGTGACTCAACGGCGGTGAATACCTTTTGCATTTCGAACTGTCGGACAACGGCCGTGCCGAAAAAAGTTACCGACGCGCCGATACGTGGAATTACCGCATCGATATCCTCAATTTTTTTGCCTTCGTAAACGATGATCGGGTTTTTCTTTTCAATTTGCAGGACGCATTTTGTGTGGTTGATTACGACCACTTCATGCTTTCGATTCTCGCCCGCTTCAACTAGTCTTTTGGTCGAATAGAGTTTCGGGTTTGCGGATAAAATTGCAATTCTCATAACTATAGGATCGGTATCTAAAAATTTCTTACAGTGAGTTTTCGAAAGAACACTATACGCTATAAACAACCCTCGACACACGAAGGAAGGGGTAAGGATTTTCGGGGCCCGTGGCCAAAATCATATTGTCGATCCCTCGTTCTGCAGCAGATGAGCCAGAAAAAATTGACTCGATTATAATTATTTAGAATGCGATCAGCCTTCCGAACCGCCTTGAGCGCAAATTCGGTCATTTCTTTAAAGATGTTCTATATAAATAATTTATAATTCTCGGATTAACGATAAAATGATTTTCCGCCAGAAATTTTCTTCCGATCAGAACCGGCGTCCGCATATCTCCGCGAAAAGTCAGAGAGAGTTTTATTTCGTAGTGTTCGGAACCCAGTTTTATTTTCGTGGGGATTATAAAACGGTTTTCCGATATGCCGTTTGAACTCCGAACCCGCTTCTGCTCGAACGCTTCAAACCTGTGAATTATGCCCGTGAATTTGGGGTCATCATCATCGAGAAATATCACTTCCAAAATGTTATCCGCGACCTTGTCGATTTTGCAGCAATGGATCGCCGAAGTGAACGCACCTGAATCAATTTTAACGTTGATCTTTTTTAGTTTAAATTCAGGAAAATCGGCCTTGTCGCAACGGCCGATGATGTTGGCGTTTTTTGGTAGAGTCATATCTCGTTCTTCGAATTGAATATACAATAATCGCGCATTTATTCAAGAACAAGAGAATTTGGGTTATTTTGTAATTACGATCAGGCAGAAATTTTATTCGTACCTCAGGCATTCGATCGGATCCAGCCGTGAGGCTTTACGCGCCGGGAGAACTCCGAACACAAGGCCGACGCCGATTGATACGGCGAGCGCCATGATAATTGACCAGGGCGCGATTGTAGCCGGTAATGCGGGAACGAAAAACATTACGAGTTGCGCGATTCCAACCGCTACGATGACGCCGAGTACGCCGCCGAAAAATGTTAATGTCATTGCCTCAAGTAAAAATTGAAGGACAATCGCTCCCTTGGTCGCACCGATTGCCTTTCGGATTCCGATCTCTTTTGTTCTTTCGGTTACGGAGACCAGCATAATATTCATAACGCCGATCCCGCCGACCAATAGGCCGAGGCAGGAGATAGCGATCGCCGCCAGTCCGATTCCGCCCATGATCGAATCGAATTGTTTTATAAATGCATCGGCCGTCTTGATATCAAAGTTGTTTTCTTCGCCATATTTTACGCTCCTTCGCTGCCGGAGGATCATTTCCGCGTCTTCGAGCGCCAGCTGAACCTTATCTTTCTTTGCCTTGATTACAAGAAGTATGGCATCCCGTTCGGGTGCCGCCTTGCGGGCAGTTCGAAGCGGCATGAAGACTTTACGATCTTCTTCGTTTTCGCCAAAGAATCCGGCCTTGCGTTTTTCGATGACCCCGATTATCTCCCAAATCTGACCGTTCATCCGGACCATCTTTCCGGCTATATCACCCTCTTTTCCCGGAAACAGTGCGTCGGCCGCATTGACGCCGATGACCAGCACATTTCGCCGTTGATTATTGTCGTGCTCGGTAATAAACCGGCCCTCGCGGATGATGACGTTTGAAATCAACTGATAATTCGGAGTTACTCCATCGGTCAGCGCCCAGCGGTAGTTATTGCCCTTGTAAACCAGATTATCGTCAAATCCGCGTCCCAATGAGCCGATGCTCGGCGCAACTACCGCAATATCTTCAATTGAATTGGACTGACTCATTATCACCCGTGCATCTTCCGCGGTGAGGGGCTTCCTGGCCCGCTCTTCGCGATTGGGAGGTCCAAACCCGGTCGTCAGATGAAACGCATAAATATTATTCGTTCCATATTCTTCGATCATCGCCACGATATTTTGCCTGAGTCCGAGGAGAATCGAAGCGACGACGATTGCGGTTATAACGCCGACAACGATACCGAGGATCGTAAGGAAACTACGAAACTTGTTGGCGCGGATACTGTCAATCGCCATTTTTAGGACTTCCGATGCGAGTGATCCAGATAATTTCATATCATTGCGCGTTTTAATTCCGCCCGATTCCAACCGGAAAATCGAACTTCTTCAACCTCTAACTTTGGGACAAGGCGACGATCGGATCGAGCTTTGACGCCTTAAAAGCGGGATAGAGTCCCGCTACGACGCCAATCACGGTCGACACGACTACCGCGAGGATTATGTATGCGATGGTTATGGTCATCGTAATTCCGGCAGCAAAAGTGATTAATCCCGTCACTCCGTATGCCAGCATCAGCCCGATGACCCCGCCTAGTACGCAAAGCGAAGCGGATTCTATAAGAAACTGCATCAGTATCTGTTTCCGTGTCGCCCCGAGGGCTTTCCGGAGGCCGACCTCAAATGTCCGCTCGGTCACCGAAACCAGCATGATGTTCATTACGACAATGCCGCCCACGATCAGTGTGATTAGGGTAATCGGAATCACCACAGCCGCTATAGCAGCCGTAAACTGATCAATTTGGGCGCCAAGATCGGCCGTATTTACAACACCGAAGGTATCCGGATCGCTTCCGATAAGCTTTCTGCGGTTTCTAAGAGTCGTCCGCGCATTTTCGATGGCCAGTGTCAGGTTTTCCGGATCAAGTGATTTTCCATGGACTTGGACCCCGTCTCCACCGCCAAAAAACTGAAAATGAAGCGTGATCGGAATGTATATGTGCCGGTCCAGCGCCTGGCCAAACATGGTCCCCTTTTTTTCCTCAACACCAACGACCTTGAGGGGAACGCCGCGAACCTTGAGCGTCTTTCCGACCGGGTCCTGATCGGGAAAGAATTTCTCCATCACGTCATATCCGAGTACCACGACGTTAGCGGATCTTGAAACATCCGTTTTGAGAATAAACCGCCCGGATTCAATCGTCTTGTCCTCAATGATTTCCATCGATTCGGTGACGCCGCGGACCCTTACAGAAGGCATTTCGATGCCGTTTTGAGAAATATCAATTCCATCGTCGTCCTGAGCGCCGACTTCCGAACAGGATGAACAATTTGCCTTGATATATTCGTATTCCTGCCAGTTGATCTTCCGATTTCGCTTCATCATCGCTTCGAACTCGTCGTCTTCCATGCTGCCGGAACGGGCAATTCGGGCCATCATGAAATGATTAGCGCCGAGCACTTTTGACACTTGGGTCGTGACATATGAATTCAACCCGCTGATCGATGCGCCGACCACGACGACCGATGCGACTCCGATAATTACACCGAGGAGCGTCAAAAACGCTCGAAGCTTATGTTCGAAAATGGATTTGAATGCGATCCAAAATGAATCCGCATAAAATGAATAGAGTCTTCGCATTTTTTGCCAGAAAGGTTTCTTTTCCGGAGAAAATTAAAAATTTCAACCAGTTGGCAATACGAATGCAATATTAGGAATGTTCTCTAAAACCCAGCGTTCTTAGCGAAACCGATCAAACCCGGCAGCCGCCCGGCGAATTTCCGGAACTCTTGGAGAGAATAAACCGAAACAAGTGGAGGGTGCCGTGTCAACCACCGCCTTGCTGAAATCCCCGACGATTTAGCCGGTAGGAATGCTGACCAGCCTGCAAATCATGGACGCGGCAAACGAAACTATGTTGCTTCGATTTCGAAATTCAACAATCAGATTCGTCATGTTATACTTTCTCCCATTTAACCGTGATTCAAACTGAGTTTTAGGAGAATACTTTTGAGCATTTTAGTTGATAAGAACACGCGCCTGATTGTGCAGGGCATAACGGGAAAAGAAGGCACTTTTCATACACGTCAAATGGTGGAGTACGGTACCAACATCGTCGGTGGTGTGACACCCGGAAAAGGAGGCACAACCCACGAAGGAGTCCCGGTATTCAATACCGTGAACGATGCCGTACGTGAAACCGGGGCGAATGCCACCGTGATTTATGTTCCTCCACCATTTGCGGCCGACGCGATTATGGAAGCGGCCGCCGCTGAGTTGCCGCTGGTAGTCGCAATTACCGAAGGCGTTCCCGTCGCCGATATGGTCAAAGCAAGTGATTTTTTATCGGACCGTGGTAAGAAAACCCGTCTTATCGGCCCGAATTGTCCCGGAATAATTTCTCCGGGAAAATGTAAAATCGGGATTATGCCCGGTCATATCCATCAGGAAGGGCGGATCGGGGTCGTATCGCGTTCCGGAACTTTAACGTATGAAGCGGTCGGTCAGTTGACCGCGCTCGGACTCGGACAATCCTCGGCGATAGGGATCGGAGGAGATCCGATAATCGGTACAAATCATACTGATGCGCTGAGGCTGTTTGAGGAAGATGATGAAACGGACGCCATCGTCATGATCGGGGAAATTGGCGGGACGGCCGAAGAAGAGGCGGCAGCCTTTGCAAAAGAAAATGTAACAAAACCGATCGTCGCTTTTATCGCCGGTCAGACCGCACCTCCCGGAAGACGTATGGGGCATGCCGGCGCCATTATATCCGGCGGAAAGGGAACGGCTTCGGAAAAAATGAAAGCCCTTCGTGAAGCCGGGATCAGGGTCGTCGAATCCCCCGCGGATATTGGGAAGGCCACCCAGGAAGCATTGGGGGCAAGGGCCGGTGTTTGAGTGGGTTGAGTGAGTTGGATGAGTTGAGTGAGTTGAGTGAGTTGAGTGAGTTGGGTGAGTTGAGTGAGTTGGGTGAGTCGGGTGAGTCGGGTGAGTTGGGTGAGTTGAGTGAGTTTGGTGAGTTGGGTGAGTTGAGTGAGTTAGGTGAGTTAGGTGAGTTGGGTGAGTTGGGTGAGTCGGGTGAGTTGGGTAGGTCGGGTGAGTTGAGTGAGTTGGGTGAGTTGGGTGAGTCGGGAGAGTCGGGAGAGTTAAGTTAGTTGAGTGAGTTGCGTGAGTTTGGTGAGTTAGGTGAGTTGGCTGTTCGCAAATTAAAATAGGAGTTGGAAGGGAAAATATTAATTGATGAGTAATTTAACATTTGGAATTATTAAACCGGATGCAGTAAGAAAAGGTGTCCAGGGACATATCATTCAACGAATATTGGATAATGGTTTCAAGATTCGCGGGATGAAATTGATTCACCAGACAAAAAAACAGGCGGAAGGATTCTATGAAGTTCACGCCGAACGGCCTTTTTACGAAGAATTGACCGAGTTTATGTCGAGCGGCCCGTGCGTCGTCCTCGCACTTGAAAAGGAAAACGCGGTGCGTGAATGGCGAAATCTGATGGGCGCCACTAATCCGGCTGAAGCCGACGAAGGGACATTACGAAAGGATTTCGCATCATCAATAGGTGAAAATGCCGTTCATGGTTCAGATTCGAATGAAAACGCGGGAATTGAGGTCGCTTATTTTTTTAGTAAACTTGAATTAGTCTAGCCAAAAAGCTATAAATTCAACAGTATTTCTGCAGATCTCGCCGGTTTGTTTTTAGGATATAAAATATGCCGCACCTGCAATCTTAAATGCCAAGGAACACAACATGAAAAAATGCCCGACATGCGATAAGACCTTCGATGACAACCTAAAATTTTGTCAGGTAGATGGAACCGCTCTCGTTGACGGCGATCCGCCGCCGGACCCGTTTAAGACGATGGTTCAGAGCCAGGCTGATCTCCCGGCCGAGGTTACCGACCAGGCCACGCCCGCACCTGGCCCCGCGGGCGAAGAGGATGCGGAAGAAGTCGTTCTTGAGGTACCCGATAATGAAGAAGACCCGATGAAAACAATGGTCGTCACCGGTGATACGTCTGCCAATGTGGGCGCCGAAGCACGCGATGCGATACCGAAGGAAGCGGAACGCGATTCGGGCGAATCGGATGACGAATTGGAATTATCTCCTCCTAAACCGCCGAAATTTAAGGAGCCGGATTTATCTCCTCCGGATTTGGGCGGGGATGAAGTTGCATCTGCACCTGATCCCGTTGCTGTTCCTGACCCGGATCCGACGCCAGCCGTCCCGCCGCCGAGTCCTTTTGCGCCGGCCGACGATTCCGAAAGCGACGTAACCCCGTCGGCGCCGATTCCGTCGCCGTTGGATAAATCGATGCCTCCGGGGTTTGCCCCGCCATCGACACCGCCGTTTGACCCGGGGGAACCGGTTAAAGCGGAAAAAGTCGCATCCGCCGCACCGCCGACTGAAGGTAGCTCAATTGATTTACCTGACGAAATCTCTCCGCCGCCGGCACCGGTCGGAGAGTGGAAAGCCCAGGATATTGGAGGCGGAGTTTCGGCAGAGGTATCGGATCCCCCTACTGAAGGACAGAACAAGACCCTTGCGATAGTATCTCTGGCAACCGGAATTCTCAGTATGACGCTTTGCTGCGGCATCGGGATCATTCCCGGCCTGGCCGCGGTGGTTACCGGGTTCATGGCCAAGGGAAAGATATCTCAAAGCCCCGAAGAATACGGTGGAGGGACATTTGCGCTGATCGGGATGATCACGGGTGTCCTTGGTACGATCATCTTTATCGGGATTATGATTTTTCAGATATTCTTCGGCGCATTGGCAAATTTCTTGTAGGTTAAAGAATCAAGGTCAATAAGAAAGCCTGCTTCAATTGGATAGAGGCGGGCTTTTTGGTTATAATCGAGCGACCACATTCACAGGAAATAATATGTCAATAATCAGCGACGTGATCGAATCTACCAAAGCCATTATCGGCGGGATGAAAATTACTCTTTCACAAATCCCAAAAGAAAAGTGGACGGTCCAATACCCTGATGAACCCGTTACGGTTCAGCCGCGGTACCGGGGACAGCACCTGCTTCACGTTGACGAAAACGGGAAGGAAAAATGCGTCGCTTGTTATTTGTGCGCAGCGGCATGCCCGTCTGACTGCATTTACATCGAAGCGGTCGATGACCCGAGGCCTTATGAAGAGCGGATCGGCCGAGACGAACGTTACGCCAAGGTTTATAACATTGACTATGGCAGGTGTATCTTCTGCGGCTATTGCGTCGAAGCCTGTCCCAAGGATGCGATTACGCACGGATACAATTTTGAATTGTCCGTTTACAACCGGGCAGATCTCCTGAAAACGAAAGACGATTTGTTGATCACAAAGCAAAAGCAATCAGGTAATTACCGGGTTGCGCTTTCGTCAGAAGACGTCGATTCAGAATTCAAAGAAGTTTAGACCTGCAGACCCCCCTTGTCCGGTAAATCGTAAAGCGTCACGCCGTGATCTCAATCGAGCTGTGATATATACTTTTCGGCGTGGATACTTCGAATTTGCCCCCCACAAAAAAAGGAAGAGATTACGAACTTTGCGCGATCGGTTTGCGTGAGTTTGCGGGCCTCAGGCGTGACGACCAGAGGTTAAACCCATTTCAGCTTGCAAAATATGCGAAGCTGCTGGTTGTCACCTTCGACCAGATTGAACATCTGTTGACGAACGAAACAAAACGGCATCTTGTCGGTGAGGGCAAGAATGAATGGTCGGGCGGTGCGACTTCCCAGACCCTGCCGAACGGGCAAAAGTTAATAATCCTCAATCCCACGCATGGCAGGAACAGGCAAAACGCGACGCTTATGGAAGAAATCAGCCACGTCTTTTTCGGCCACAAACCGAGCCGTTTAGCAATTCAGTCGAAAAGCGTTGACGGCAAGGTCCGGGCCCGCGATTACAATCCAAAAATTGAAGAACAGGCCTATTCCGTGGGCGCAGCGGCACTTGTTCCATACTCCGCGCTGCGGCGCTTAATCGATCAAGGGCTTACGTCGAGGGACATCGCGCGGCATTTTGATGTAAGCTACCAACTTGTCGAGTATCGAATGAAGGTCTCAAGATTATGGAGCGCATATTTATCGGCCCAGGAATCTAAAACCTCGCTATAGGCGCCATTGTGAAATGAGTAAAGAACAAATCATCAAAGAGCAGCAACCATCATCGCCTGACGAAAAACTCACTATAATAGACAAGTTGAGAATGCTGCTTGAGATCACGAAGACGATCAGCCGATCGCTTGATTCGGAAGAAGTATTGACACTCCTCATGGATACCCTCGGTTCATTGATCCGATACGACGCAGCCGGAATTTATCTTATCGAAACCGGCAAGCCCGGCGACAGTCCGTATATTTTCAAATCTAAGGTTATTCGCGGATACCGGCTTAGTTTTGAGCAGATTGAACCGCGGCTAAAGCTCGGGGAAGGATTTATCGGCTATGCGGCGCAAACCGGAAAATCTGTCATTTCAGCGGATGTCAGTAAAGACTCGAGGTATTTTCCGGCGAGGAAACGAACAAAATCGGAATTAGTGACCCCGATCGTTTCAAATGACAAAGTGATCGGGGTTTTTGACCTTGAGAGCGATGAATTGGATGCGTACGACAGTGACGATTTGGCAATTCTCGAAATGCTCGCCTCGCAGGTCGCGATAATAATTGAGAAGGCGGAATTAAATCAGGAGTTTGTCGAAAAGAAACGGATTCAGGCGCAGCTCGAAATCGCCCGTGAAGTCCAGCTCGAGCTTCTTCCGGACGGTGATCCGCAACTCAAAGACTTTGACCTGAGTGCCTATATTTTCCCCACTGAAGAGGTTTCCGGCGACTATTACGACTGGGTCAAGATGTTTGACGACCAGATCGCGATCGTCATCGCCGACGCGGTCGGGAAAGGAATTCCCGCCGCCCTGCTGATGGCTTTCCTGCGTGCATCAATGCGGGCTTCGGTTCAGATCGGGTATGCGCCGCATATCGCTTTTGCGCGAGTTGGCAACCTGCTCTGGGATTCGGTTGAATCCCATCAGTTCATCACCGCCATATATGGAATTTTAGATGCCACGAACCGGACATTTGTTTATTCGAGCGCGGGCCACAACCCTCCGCTGCTGGTGAGCAAGGATGGAACGCACAAGTTTGTTGAGTATGGCGACATGGCGCTCGGGATGTTCCGCGACATCCTTTATCATCAACACTTCATACGTCTTGAAAAAGGACAGGTAATGGTCTTGTATACCGACGGAATTACCGAGGCCGCGAATGAAAGCGGCGACGAATATGGAAGTGAAAGGTTTGCGCAGCGCGTGATGGACGGGCTCCAGCTTTCTGCGCGCGATTTGATCGAGTTTATCAGGGAAGATATTGCGGTATTCACAAGGCGCACCGATCTCGACGATGATGCCACGCTTTTTGTTGTGAAATCTTTATGACAAACGAAAAAAAGAAACGCGAAAGGCGATTTCTTCCCGACCTTCCGCGTTCCTTCAGTTGTTGGAAACTTGATCAATGAGCCGTTACAGAGGCATGGACGTGGTCACCGCCGGGAGCCAGAGGCGAACGGTAGTCGCCAAAATTTAACTCCCCGTCTTCGGTGGAAAACGCATACACATCAAATCCATGGGCATCGAAAAAGTGGGCGAGTTCTTCAGAACCCGGAATATAAATCGATTGCTGATAACCAAGTTCACTCCGGATTCCCAGTAATCTCTCGATCACCTCAAGGGGAGCAAAACATCGGACAGGATCATGAAATGTAGCCATAAAGTTTGCCTCTTCCTGAAAACCCCAAAGGGCATCAGGCAAACCGTTTGATTGCCATCCTCCCAAAAAGGTTGTTTTCTAAATCGAAGCATCCATTTTGCGGAAAACACAGTCTAAAAGATATCGGCAATTAGACGATTTGAAGAATGGGTGTATGCCTGATGGCCTGCAGGTTCGGAATAATGTTTGATATCAAGGCGTAAAACTAATAGACTTTACGAAACCGCTTTCCGGATCAAGCAAGGGGAACAAGATGATTATGAAACTAATTCGTACTTTGCCGTTTATAGCACTGAGCCTCACCGTTACAATTTCAGGCCTCGCTCAGGAACGGGAAATGATCAGGTCGGCGGCCGGAAATCAGTACGTCATTTCAGCAAATGCCGGAGGAGTCAATTATACGGAAGGCCGTGTCGTGGTAGACAGAAAGGATACTACCAGCGGATACCTCGTAAAAGGGCAGCATCTCAAGGTCGGCGACCGGGTTAAAACCGATTCGAACTCACGAGTCGAGATTTTGTTGAACCCCGGTTCATATGCGCGGCTCGGAAGCGATACGCAGTTTGAATTTGCGACGACCGGCCTCGATGATCTTCAATTGCGCCTGATCAGCGGCAGCGCAATCTTCGAAGTTTACGCCAGTGATGATTTCAAGGTTACGGTGTTAACGCCGGGAACCCGCTTCTATTTGATTAAGTCTGGCGTTTACCGTGTAGATGCACTGGAAGACGGCTCGAGCCGGATTGAAGTGAGAAAGGGTAAGGCTCAAATTGGAAGTCTGAATGCCGAAAAATTAAAGAAAGCAAGAGCGGCTTTGGTTTCCGGCGGCAATATCGAAATTTCCAAATTTAAGCGGAAAGATCGCGATCAATTTGAAACGTGGAGTAGGGACCGCGCCAAGCGGCTGGCAGATGCGAATGCCCGGCTTGAGCGCAAGACATTAAGAAATTCGTTGTGGAACAGCTATCGGTCCCGTGGGTGGGATACATTTAATTCCTATGGACTTTGGACATACTCGTCGTCGTTTGGCGGCTATTGTTTTCTCCCGTTTGGATATGGCTGGCGATCGCCGTACGGTTTTGGACTCAATCGCGATTTATATTATTTCAGGCTGCCGAGAGTCGTTTATTATGTCCCGCGGGTTATTCCAAGAGTCAATCGGGCTCCGGTGCGAAACGCCTCTACTCTAAGCAATGACAACGGCACGAGGCGGTCGATACGTCGGGCCCCAATTAGTTCGCCGCCGGAGAGAATAGCGCGGCCTAGCGGCGCGCCGCGGCGAATGTCCCCGGGAATCAGGCGTACTTCACCCAACATTGCCCGGCCGGCGTCCCGGAGACCAGTCAACACGACGCCCAGATCATCGAATCAGCGGGCCAAGGTACAGTCCAGAATCCGGGACCAGTAACACCAGGTTATATTTCGATTAAGCGGATAGGCACGATGCCTATACGCTTTTTTTATATGAAATGGAATATTTGCCCGACCGGCTTGGTCGCATTCAATGCTTCCGGCAAATATGGTTCCAGAATTAGGACGATGGATTGCAGCCCATTGACCACAAAATGAAAAAGTATGCAGGGAAGAAGATTATTTGTCTTGACGCGAATCAGGGTTATCACCAGGCTCAGGAACGTCAGAGTTATCAAAGTCGAA
>JBFGKW010000040.1:0-26201 GCA_041576495.1 Aridibacter sp.
GGGGAATAAAAAGGTGACAGATAGGGTACAAACTGATAATGGTCGCCTTGAACCTCCGCCCATGTCGAAAAAACGTCAAATGCCGCGAGCCCCAGCAAAACCAGTAACGGCTGTACCCACCATGCGTCCCTCCGCATTGTTTCACCAAACGAGCGCTTAACTTTTAAAGGAATACTTCGAGAAGTCATAGCAATTGATTACGAAACCTCCGGCGGGAGCATATTAACTGATTATTGCAAAAAGTTGGACTTGATAATTCGATAAAGTATTAAACCAAATTGACGTTTAGTCAAGCAATTCAGTGCTTCGCATAAAAGGGGTAGGGATACCGCCAGGCACACGTAAATACTTATGCGGGCGGCGACTCAACTGCCTTGGCGCCGGCCGGAAAAATCCGCTCTCAACTGCCGACGCCGGTAACTATTCCATTTTTTATTCTGGTTGCGACAAAGTTCCGGCCAAATTCATATGCGGTTTGCCGGTAGTCATCGGTATCCAATATCAATAAATCAGCCTGTTTCCCGGCTTCCAGCGAACCGCTCGATTTTCCCGCCCCTACTGCAAAGGCAGCGTTGATCGTGACCGCATTGAATGCCTCACCGGGCAGGAGCCTTTGGTACCGACAGGCAATCGCCATCGTCAACGGAAGAGAAGGGCATGGCGCGGATCCCGGATTATAATCGGTTGAAAGCGCAATCGCGCAGCCGCGATCGATCATCTTACGGGCCGGTGCGAATTCCTTGCTGCCTAAATTGAAATTAACTGCAGGAGTAACGATTCCGATCGTATTTGAACCGGCGAGCAATTCAATTTCTTCGTCGCTGGTCTCATCAAGGTGATCGATCGACGTCGCTCCACGTTGAATCGCATAACTGCCGCATCCGAGGTTTGTAAATTCATCCACGTGCGCCTTTACCTTAAACCCGGTCGCCGATGCCGTATCGATAACCTGTTTTGCCTGGTTCAAGTTAAATGCGTTTTGTTCACAAAATACATCAATAAAGAAGTTCCGCGCGGGATCTTGTGTATTGCTTGTTTTATTGACCGATTTGGCCGCAGGCGTAGATCCCGTAGTAGGCCCGGGCTGGTCTTCGGTCGTGTCGCCGTCCGCCCGCGTGTAGAAATGCGAATTTTGGTACCAGTCCCAAGCAGCGGGGATCATCTCGTGACAGATCAAATCGGTATACTCATCCTCGTTTCCCTTCCATTCGGAAGGAATCGCGTGGGCAGCCAAAAAGGTGGGGATTATTTCAATTTCGTGGGTCTTGTCCAGTTCGGCGATTGCCTCGAGCATCTTGAGTTCGGTTTTTAGATCAAGCCCGTAACCGGTTTTTATTTCAACGGTTGTAGTTCCCAGTTCGAGCATTGTGTCCAGCCGCCGGGCGGCCGAGCTGACAAGTTGGTCAACGCTCGCCTCGCGGGTACGCGATACCGTGCTGACGATGCCTCCGCCCGCTTCCATAATTTCGAGATAGGAAGCGCCTTTGACCCTGAGCTCGAATTCGTCGAGCCGGTCGCCGCCAAACACGATGTGTGTGTGGGAATCGACAAAACCCGGACAGACAACTTGGTTCTTTGCGTTAATGACAGTCTCCGATCGAAATTCACCCACGATTTCGGCAGTTTTCCCGACACCCGCGATTTTCCCGTTCGAAACTGCGACGGCGCCGTCTTCAATGATTCCCGGATCCATCATCGCCCGGCCCTTTTTCGGCATCCCGTTGCTTTGACAGGTAACAAGCTGAGCCGCGTTCTTAACTATCAGACCGACGTTTTTCATTTAATATTAATTGGCGTAGATTATCAGCAAATGGTTCGCCGTTATCGGCGGTGAGCTAGGTTTCATCCCGTTCGAGCCACTTTTCAAGCTTCGGCGGCCGGTAGTTGATCATCGCTTCAAAAATCTTTTCGATTTCGTTTTCGATCAATACCAGTTTTCTGTGTTCGACCCTT
Source organism: Aridibacter sp. (assembly GCA_041576495.1). Taxonomy (GTDB): domain Bacteria; phylum Acidobacteriota; class Blastocatellia; order Pyrinomonadales; family Pyrinomonadaceae; genus Aridibacter. The sequence goes on from JBFGKW010000040.1 coordinate 1,954, forward strand.
ACAAATTTCTCCCGTGTGGCTTTGTCGAAAAGCTCAACCAACGGATCATAATATCCCTCGATATTTAAGAAACCACAGGGTTTAGAATGAAAGCCAAGTTGCGCCCAGGTGATTATTTCACAAAGCTCCTCAAACGTTCCAAAACCTCCCGGAAGTGCTATAAACCCGTCCGAATACTCAGCCATCATCGCCTTTCTGGTATGCATCGAATCAACCACATGGAGTTCGGTCAGCCCCTGGTGGGCAACTTCTTTTTCGGCCAGGGAATGGGGAATAATCCCGATTACTTTGCCGCCATTCTCCATCACGGTATCAGCTACTTGACCCATCAGGCCGACGCGGCCGCCCCCGTAAACGACGGAAACACCCTTCTCAGCCAAAAACAAACCGAGTTTTTCCGCGGTCTTCATATAAACCGGATTGGTACCCGGATTTGACCCGCAAAATACACAAATACTTTTCATAATTACGTTTGAATTCCGGATCGCCGGAACTGACCCAACGAACGGACGGTGAAAAATTCAGATAAACGCGCCGAATATAAGGAAGCCGGTTAACAATCGCTTTTTTCGTAATCTTTTTAACCGTAGAATTAGTGCAAGGAACTGCCGCGACGGAGGAAATTATGGACTTGGTTCCCGCGTTACCTCTTCGTGTCTCCGACGACATAGCTGTCGCGGTTACGGACTATTAATTTCGGACGATTGACGCGAACCTTGATTCGCTTTCGTGTTCCCGGAGACCCTTCGTTAATCGGGTAATAGCCGAGATCATATTGGCGGCTGAGTTCCTCGGCGATTCCCCTAAATGCGTTTCTGAGGCCGTCATTCGTGTTTTCCGGGATAAACAGCTGCCCGCCCGTCGACCCGGCCAATTCTAAAAGATACTGTCGGCCGATCGCATAATCAATGGCTCGCAGGCCCTTGGTCAAAGCCTGATTCGTATTCCTTCCCTCCGGATCTGCTGAAATACTTCGCTGAACCGTCTCCCGAAACGTATTGTAATAAATCGGGTAAATCGTCACATCCGATTCTTCTACTTCGTCGATATTCTCATAATAATCTGCGCCGCGTGAAGTCGTGTCAACCCCATCGGTAAAGAGAACGATCGCCTTCTTTCCTTCGATCTTTGACAGACGCTTTTCAATCACAAATTCTATCGCATCATACAGCGAGGTCCCGTTCCCGAAATCGGCTTTGTCAATGGCCTTGTAAATCTTTTTTCGGTTCGTGGTGGCTTCCGTGAGCACGTGAACGTTTTGATCAAATTCGATGACGATCACTTGATCTTCCGGTTTGAGCTGATCGACGAAGGCCTTCGCGGCCTCCTGTATTTCTTCAATCCGATAAATTGTCGAGGGACTCGTATCGAGTAGCAAAACCACCGTAAATGGTTTTTCGGAAGTCGCAAAATAAGCGATCTCCTGCTCTTCTCCGTCCTCAAAAATCGCAAAATTCCCTTTTTTGAGATTTGGGACATAAAGTCCGTCCCGGTCATATACCGCGACGGGAATCATAACGAACGTCGAATCGATGGTTATGATATCGGGATCACTATCGTTTTCAGCATCCGCGGAATCTGATTTTGAAAGGGCATTCGATCTTTTCTTGTCGGATTCTTTATTCTTCCTCTTTTTGCTTTTACCAAGGTTTTCAGGTTCATAAAGCCGTCTTCGTACGTAAACGCCGGTTTCCGAATACACGGCATCGTCTGGCGGATCCGATACGGGAACCTGAGAAGACACAGTCTTAACACGCCCTGACTGGGCGAGCGCAGCAGCTGCCGCAAATATAATCGTGATCAGGAATATTGAAAGAATCTTCATTCGTTTTGGGCGCTCTTTTTTATTTTATACGAATCTTCAGAATTCTTCTAAAATAATTGCAAAAAAAAGGCAATACGGTAAGATGGGGCGGCCAACCATCAATGACAAAATCGAACGGGACGAAAAAGACTAAGCAAGCTGAAGCTGATGATCACAAAACCTACACTTCTTCTGGACGAGGATAAATGCCGACAAAACATCGATCAGATGTCGCAGAAAGCACGGCTGAACGACGTCATTTTCAGGCCCCACTTTAAGACACACCAATCACTCGAAATCGGTCGTTGGTTTCGTGAATCCGGCGTCGATAAAATAACGGTTTCTTCTCTTTCGATGGCCGAAAATTTTGCGGCCGAATGGGATGACATTACCGTAGCCTTCCCGGTCAATATTCTGGAGATTGAAACGATAAACTGCCTCGCCGCAAAAATAGCACTCAATCTTCTCGTCGAATCCAGGCCCGCCGTCGAATATCTGAATTCCCATCTAGAAAATGCTGTCGGTGTCTTTATCAAAATCGATACTGGTTATCACCGGACCGGTATCGAGCCGTTGGATTGCGAGACCCTCGATTCGATCCTTGGAGCGATCGAATCCTCCCGCCGGATCAGTTTTAAGGGCTTCCTGTCGCACGCCGGCCACAGCTACAAATGCAGATCGAAACAGGAAATTCTCCTTGTACACGATCAAAGCGCTACGGCGATTGCTGAACTCAGGCAGCGCTATTCAGCGAGATTTCCTGATCTCGTTTTTTCGGTCGGAGACACTCCAACTTGCAGTGTCGCCAATGACTTTACGATGGTAGATGAGATGAGGCCCGGTAATTTTGTTTTTTATGATCTCGCCCAAAACCAGATCGGGTCATGCCGTATCAACCAGATTGCCGCCGCCATGGCCTGCCCGATCGTTGCGATCCATAAGGACAGGAATGAAATCGTCATCTATGGGGGAGGAGTTCACTTTTCAAAAGAAAGAATGGACGTTGAAAATCGGGGAACAATTTTTGGATACGCGGTTGAATCAAGACCCGTTGGCTGGGGTGATATTTTTCCTGATATGTTTATCAAAAGTCTTTCTCAGGAGCATGGCGTCGTTTCAGCCTCTAAAGAAGAAATATCAAACCACGCAATAGGCGACATATTGACGTTTCTTCCCGTTCATTCCTGTATGACCGCAAATCTGATGAAATCTTATATGACCGTGGCGGACAATCGGATGATCGAACGGTTTTGATAAGAAGACGGGTTCTTATGAATGAAAGCTATTTCGAAGATCAAGAATTTGCGGGAGTCCGCTTTATCGAATCCGACTTGACGAAAGGTAGTTACGAAAAATGTATTTTTGATAACTGCAGTTTTGCAAATTCCGATATATCTGAGATTACCTTTATTGAATGCACCTTCAATGGGTGTGATCTTAGTCTGGCAAGGATTACCAATACCGGGTTTCGAGATGTGGAGTTTGCCGACAGCAAGCTGCTCGGCTTGCGTTTTGACAGCTCAAAGTCCTTGCTGCTTTCATTCGGCTTTGCCCGATGCCGATTGACGTCATCGGTTTTTACCGGACTGAACCTAAAAAACACCGAATTTGATGACTGTGAAATAAAGGACGCTGATTTTACCAACGCGGATTTCACCGGTTCAACCTTTAACAATTGCGATCTTGACGGTACGTTATTCGAAAATACGAATCTTGAAAAGGTCGATTTCCGAAAATCATTCAATTTTGTTATCGACCCCGAAACGAACCAAATCAATAATGCAAAATTTTCCGCCGGGTCGATTGCCGGCCTGCTTAGGAAATATGACATCGAAATCGAATAGGCCCTCCGATGCGCGCGTTTAATCCCAAACTGATATAATCTGACAAAATTTTTATTTCATTACGATTGCCCGGGTTTTCGGGCTCGAAAACAATTACTCAGGAGTAAAACCATGCAGCGCTTTCGTCCTTCTTTACACTTGTTGAGTCCGATTCTTGTAGTTTTCTTTTTATTGTTCACGTCACAAACCGCGTTTACTCAGACAAATCCGGATGCGGAGGAAGTAAAAAAGGCGGCACTCGGTTATATCGAGGGCTTTTACGAAGGCGATACCCAAAAACTGGTCGACAGCCTAAAACCCTCGCTCCATAAATTCGGTTTTTGGAAAAAGGAGGGCTCGGCGTCTTACGTAAACGCCGGAACGATGACCTTCGATGAAGCGGTCGAGTATGCGAAGAATGTAAAGATAAAAGAGGAATTTGCAAAACCGGACGCGCCAAAGGGGGTTGAAGTTTTGGATCTTACCCAAAAAATTGCTGCCGCCAAAATCACTGCTTGGTGGGGAGTCGATTATGTACTGCTTTCAAAATCCGGGGCGAAATGGATGATCGAACAGATTATTTGGGAGGGCCCGGCCAGAGAATCTGCGGCAACAGATTTGGAGCGGGCCGCGGTACAAAGCGCTGCGCTCAATTATGTCGAGGGATTTTACGAAGGCGACGCGTCAAAACTCAGGGAAATCATAAAACCGAGCCTTTATAAGTTAGGATACGGGGTCATTCAAGAGGACGGGAAATATCGCGATGGGAGCCGGATGACTTTTGAGCAGGCAATTGCTTATGCCGACCGCGTAAAGGAATCCGGGAAATTCCCGTCTCCGGATGCGCCAAAGCAGGCTCAAGTAATTGATGTGATGAATCAGATCGCCATTGCCCGGGTCGATGCTTGGTGGGGAGTAGACTATATCCTGCTCTCTAAAAACGATGGTAAATGGATGATCGAACAGGTACTTTGGGCCGGGGTACTGTAAAAACACTAAGGAGAGAGTCGAGTTCCCAACTCGCCGAACCCCGTTTTTAGTTGATCTGTTTTGTTTGAACCTCGCCGACGATATAACTGTCGCGTGCGCGAACCCTCAAATCCGGACGGTAAACGCGGACCTTGATCTGCTTTCGATCCCCCGGTTCGCCGATTTCGATCGGTGAATAACCGATGCTGTACTGCGCCCGAAGTTCTTCGGCGATTCCCTGAAACGCCTGAACCAGAAGCGCCCTCGATTGTCCGGCGTGAAATACCCTCCCCCCCGTGAATGAGGCGAGTTCTTCAAGAAAGACTTTGCCCATCGTTTGCATTTCGGCCGTCATTACCATTCCGCCGGATGTTGGAAACGGCGAGGACATCACGGTTCCGCCTGTGATCGAGCTTAGAAACGTATTGTAAAATACCGGAAAAATTATTGTGTCCGCCTCTTCCGCGTCTTCGAGGTTTTCCCGGTAGGATGCGCCGCGCGAGTTCGTGTCGACACCGTCGGTGAAAAGGACGATCGCTTTTCGGCCCTCAATCTTGTTGAGACGACGTTTCAAGGAAAATTCGACCGCTTCATAAAGGGACGTACCGCCTCCGAAGCGAGTCTTGTCAATTGCCCGGTCAAGTGCCGCCCTGTCGTTAGTGGCCTCCGCCCTGACCCTGACACTGTCGCTAAACTGGATGACGATGACCTTATCGCGCTCTTCGAGCAGTCTCACGAATAATTTCGCGGCGTATTGAATATCTTCAATCTTAAACTGGGTCGAACCGCTGGTGTCGATCACCAGCGCCACGGTAAAGGGTTGATCCTCATTTCCAAAATAGGCGATTTCCTGTTCTATTCCGTCCTCAAATATCTTGAATTCTTCCTTTCTGATATGGGGTATGAAGATGCCGTTGGAGTCAAAAACCGAGACCGGAATCGTGACCAGGCTCGAATCAACCGAGATTATATCGTCGTCCCTGTCTTCGTCCGTACTAACCTGAGACGCGGCCGGTTTCACGTCCAAATCTCGATTGCGGCGTTTTTCCTTTTTACCCCTGGGAGTAAGCAGTACCGGCTTAAACGGACGCGATTCCGAATAGACATTCTCATCAATTCGGTTCGCATTTGTATCAGCGGCCGGGACCGGCTTCGTTTTGATCCTGCGTCCCGACTGCGAGTGGATCGGTAAGGCCAGAATGGCCCCTATAAACAGTGCGACAAAAATCCTATTCATTTTAATTCCCCGGCTAATGCGACTAATTAGAGATTAAGCCGTGTGATGCGGATAACGAAAGGATCGTTTGATACTAATTGGAGATATTTTCCGCCCGCCCCCCCCTGGGCCCCGCCTTGGACGGGCAATCTTGCGTCCGGTTACGCCTGCAGGTTCGTTGCTACCTTTTGAACTTCATCCAATACGCGCAATAGATTCCCGCTCCAGATCTTTTCGATTTCATCTTTGTTGTAACCGCGCCTGACGAGTTCAACCGTCACGTTGAAGGTCTCGGAGGCATCTTTCCAACCCTTTATCCCTCCGCCGCCGTCAAAATCCGAACTGATGCCGACGTGATCTATCCCCATCTTTTTGACCAGGTAATCGATGTGATTGACGAAATCCTTGATGTCGGCCTCGGGTGCGTCTTTCAGTTTTTCATCAAGCAAGGGTTTAGCTTTTTCGCGAAATGCGTCAAATTTCTCACGGTAGTCATCACGTTCTTTTTCAGGAAGTTTGGCAACGTCCTCGCGTTTCTTCATGTCAAACTTTTCCTTTTCGGCAAATTCCTTGAGCACGGCCTGTGTTATCTCATCCCGCTTTTTGCTTTTTTCGACTTCAATAAAGCTTCCCAAGGCGACGGTCTGGACGACACCCCCGTTCTTCTTAACCCATTCGAGCTGTTCGTCGTCGAGATTCCGGCTGTGATCTGCCAGCGCCCTTGCCGAAGAATGTGAAGCAATTACCGGAGCCTTCGAAAGCTCGATCATTTGCCTGATCGCCTCTTTGGAGGGATGGGATATATCGATCATGATTCCCCATTTATTCATCTCGGCAACAGCCTTCTTTCCCATCTCACTGAGCCCGTTATGAGCCCATTTCTTTTCTTTTTCGCCGGTATTCGAATCTGAGAGTTGGTTGTTTCCGTTATGTGCGAGCGACATATACCGGGCACCGCGTTCGGCAAATTTTTGGATATTGCCAAGATCGGTTCCGATCGGATAAGCGTTTTCAACCCCTATCATAGCGACTAGTTTCCCCGATTTGTGGATCCGCCTGACATCGTCAGATGACTTCGCAAGCTCGATTTCATCGGGCGCGTATTTGGTTACCAAACGGTCGATCGCATCAAACTTATCGATCGCATTTTGATAAGCCTTTTTATATCCTGCATCGTCAAGTTCTCCTTGTCCGGTATAGACAATAAACCACGCCACATCGAGGCCGCCTTTTTTCATCTTGGCAAGAGTGACCTGTGTGTCGAGATCCTGAGTGTAGTTCTTCTCGTCGGCAAAGTTTTTGGTATCGATGTCGTCGTGGGTATCAAGCGTGATGACTTCATCATGAATCTTCCTGGCGGTCGCCAGAATTTCTTCTTCGCTCATCGTCGTCGCATTTCTATTGGCGGCATCGGTATTTGAAGTTCCGCCGGGATTTGTGCACGAAACGGCAAAAAGCAAAACCAACGTCAGGAACATCAAAGGGATACTTTTCATTTTATTTCTCCGGATCGAATTTGAATTTGGATTAGTCTACTTTGAATAGTTAAAACGGGCAACTCGGAGGGCATTCATCCCTGCTCGTCCGAGCGCCGAGTGCTCTAAATCCATATCAGCCGGAGTTTGTGATTTATCTCTTCCAAACGGCATTCAAATGTAACGCGTCACGCGACGCTGGAAGTTGATAATTAGGTTTGTAGGACATCGCGGTGGTTTCGGACGCTGTAAACGTGTCCGCGCTCGATCACGGGCACCTCAAAGCACGGCGCTAGATTTATCTCGAAATAGTCTTATAATCGAATCGAATTTCAAAAAGGAGAAAAAATCGTAATGCAGCAAACAGCCCCAGTTACGCCCGACAGAGTATTTGAAACGTTCAATGCCTACCAAAAATCGGCGGCGCTTAAAACGGCGGTCGACCTGAATCTTTTTACAAATATTTCCGAGGGCAGCCACACAACCGCGGAAATCGCGGCGGCGTGCGGAGCGTCCGAACGCGGAATCCGGATGTTGTGTGATTTCCTCACCGTCCTCGAGTTTTTGCAGAAGGAAAACGGCCGCTACGACCTGACAGAAATATCCGCCGTATTTCTCGACCGCAATTCCCAAGCCTATTGCGGCGACGCAGCTCTCTTTCTTACCTCAGATAAGTTGATGGAAGGGTTCGCAACCCTGACCGAAGCCGTCAGACAGGGAGGTTCGGCGGTCTCCGAGGAGGGTTCGCTCGATCCGGAAAGTCCGATGTGGGTTAAATTTGCGAAGGGCATGACCGGGATGATGATGCACCCGGCGCAGAAGATTGCGGAAAATCTCGGCTTTGATAAGCAGCAGCCGCTAAAGGTGCTGGACATCGCCGCGGGCCACGGGATATTCGGGATTACGATCGCCCGTGAATACCCGAAGGCGGAAATCTATGCGCTCGATTGGGCAAATGTTTTGGAAGTCGCGACCGAGAACGCCAAAAAACTGGGTGTCGCGGATCGCCATCAGACGATCAGCGGAAGCGCATTTGATGTCGATTACGGCGATGGCTACGATGTCGTATTACTCACCAATTTCCTCCATCATTTTGATATAGAAACCTGCGAAACCTTGATCCGGAAGATTCACGATTCGCTTTCCGCTGACGGAAAAGTCCTGACGATGGAATTTATCCCGAACGATGACCGTGTTTCTCCCCCGAGGGAGGCAATGTTCAGCCTGGTTATGCTCGCCGGTACTCCGGCCGGGGATGCCTATACGTTTGCGGAACTGCGTTCGATGTTTGAAAACTCCGGATTTTCGCGGAACGAGCATATTCCGCTCGAACCATTGCCGCAACACCTGGTGGTTTCAATGAAATAGCGGTCGGCAGGATTTCACCGCAGAGGTACAAGGGGAATGGGTCAATAATTAAAGGAAAAGGTCTTGAGCACACCCGCCGAAGTCCAAATTAAGTTGAAGTCGAAGCTATTGCCTTGAATGTTCATACTTTTCCAATTATTCGAGCGTCCGCCGTACTCCGTGCTTGTGTCTCCGCGGTGACACTTTCTTCTTTCCGCGCTTCTATACCGCATTTTCGCACCATTCTTTTGTAACCCGGTGGCGATAGTCAAACATCTTTCGGAGTTTTGGCGTGACGATCAACGGCGTCGCCGCCATGCCGAAATAGGAAAATGGCGCCCGGTACTCAATTTCGTCCCGTAAAAGGCTGCCTTCGTCGTGAGGCAAAACGATGTGTTGGTGCCTCCAGTGCTTAAACGGCCCGGAGATCATTACATCTTCAAACATACGCGGCGGCTCATACGCCGTATGTTCGGCCACGATTCTCGAAACCGTAAATCCCAAAAACCGCTGTTCGACGATCGCCTGCGAGCCGAGTTTGGAAATGTCCGCACGCTGGACTATCTTCAGGTTCTCCCAGGGAGGGATCAGGCGCTCAAACGCATCCGGCAATTCGTGAAAAGCGAATACCCGATCCGGAGAAGCCCGAATAAGTGTCTCCTTTATAAAACTTTGCATAAGTATTCTGAACGATTTGGAAGTCCCTCATTGACCGCTAAATCCAAAACTCTTAACACTCGCAAGATCAACGCGATTTTATCGGCTCAACGGAACCCGAATACCGTTTTTCGCCGCGTATTCAATTGCTTCCTCATAACCCGCGTCAGCGTGTCTGACAACACCCATTCCCGGGTCAGTGGTCAAGACGCGTTCAATTCGCCGGGCCGCTTCGGGCGTGCCGTCGGCAACTATCACCTGCCCGGCATGGAGCGAATACCCGATCCCTACGCCTCCGCCTTGATGAAGTGAAACCCACGTCGCACCGCCGACAGCGTTGATCATCGCGTTGAGATATACCCAATCGGCTATCGCGTCCGAACCGTCTTTCATCGCTTCTGTTTCCCGGTTTGGCGACGCAACTGACCCGCAGTCCAGGTGATCGCGTCCGATGACGATCGGCGCTTTTAATGTTCCATCGGCGACCATTTCATTTAACTTCAAACCCGCTTTCGCGCGCTCGCCATAGCCAAGCCAACAGATTCTGGCGGGTAAGCCCTGAAATTCGACCTGTTCCTGCGCCATTGTCAGCCAGCGTGCAAGGTGATCGTTTTCGGGAAAAAGATTCATAATTGCTTCGTCGGTCCGGTAAATGTCTTGCGCGTCGCCCGAAAGGGCGACCCAGCGAAACGGCCCTTTACCTTCGCAAAAAAGCGGGCGGATATAGGCCGGGACGAAACCGGGATAGTCAAAGGCGTTTTCGACTCCGTTGTCCAGCGCCCTTTGACGGAGATTGTTGCCGTAATCAAATACAACTGCACCCCTTCGCCGAAACTCGAGCATGGCTTCGACGTGGGTCGCCATCGAATCCATAGCGCGCTTTTCGTATTCTCGCTGGTTCGTACTGCGAAGTTGATCCGCATCTTCAAGTGACAAACCCGCAGGGATGTAGCCGAACAAAACATCGTGCGCGGATGTCTGATCCGTAACTACATCGGGAACGATTCCGCGATCCAATATCTGATGATGAATGACGGCCGCATTGCCGCATAATGCGATTGATTTAGCTTCTTTATTTTCAACAGCTTGTGATACTTGACTTAATGCATCTTGTAAGCTTTCCGCCGCTGTGTCAACCTGTTTTAACTGAAGTCTTCGTTCAATCCGCCAGGGATCGACCTCGACCAACAATCCGACCCCGCCGTTAAATGTAATGGCCTGCGCCTGCGCGCCTCCCATCTCGCCTAATCCTGCGGTCAGCACAAATTTCCCCTCAAGACTTCCCCAGCCTTCACGACGTGCGAGGGAGCCAAACGTTTCGTAAGTTCCCTGGAGTATTCCCTGGGTGCCGATATATATCCAGCTTCCGGCCGTCATTTGGCCGTACATCATCAGGCCCTCGCGCTCGTATTTGTCAAACTGCTGCTGGGTCGCCCAGTTTGGGACGATATTGGTGTTGGCAATCAATACTTTCGGGGCGTCGTTGTGCGACTTAAATACTGCGACCGGTTTTCCCGATTGGACGAGCAGCGTTTCATCTACCTCGAGATTTTTTAGACTGTCGAGAATTGCGTCATAACTCTCCCAATCGCGGGCCGCTTTTCCGCGCCCGCCGTAGACGATCAGGTTATCCGGATCGAAGGCGACCTCTGCATCAAGATTGTTTTGAATCATCCGGTAGGCGGCTTCGATGAGCCAGTTCTTACAAGTCAGTTCAGGTCCGGTCGGCGCTTTTATGTGACGTTTCATCGTTGTTTTTCCCCAGAATCTTATGAAGACGATTTTAGTTGGATAGCGGCGGTCTGGCAAAGTGAGCGAACAAGATACGGGGCACGTCCGCGGGGAAACGGAATTTCAAGCCCTAATCTCTTCGTACATTTGATACTATTTCCCCATAGTTAATATGGAACGATAAGTTGGAGGTTAGATAATTGATTAACACTATAAGGGTTTTATTATGGGCGGTTTTAATATTCTCTCTTTTTTCGGCCAGCATTTACGGGCAGACGGGGGATACGAACGGTAAAGCAACAACCTTTAACGCTGAACTGGCAAAACAGCTCGGTGCAGATCAGTATGGTATGAAATTGTATGTATTCGTGGTTCTGAAAACCGGACCCGAAGATGCAAGGATCACCAAAAAGGCGGAACGCGACGCAATTTTTGACGGGCACTTTTCAAATATGGGGAGGCTGGCTAAAGAAGGAAAGCTAGTTCTTGCGGGGCCGCTGATCGACGGCAAACCCAACCGCGGAGAGTCTACATCTTCAACGTACGGTCGCTTGAAGACGCCGAAGCACTCGTAAAAACCGATCCCGCGGTCAAGGCCGGTATATTTGTTTATGAAATGACAAAACTCTATGCATCTGCGGCGCTAATGAAGGTCGGTGAGATCCACAATACGCTTCAGAAGGAGAGTATTGTCGATTAGGGTCCTAACGAATCGGGACTCAGGGAATTGACGGCTATGAAAGTATGCACAAAATGCGGCACCGCGTATACCGATACAACCCTCGCGTTTTGCCTGGCGGACGGAACCCCGCTTCGGGCGGATAGCGGGATCGCGGAGACGGAAATCCTGCGTGGGATACCGGATCAGAAGGCCACGGCCGGATCAATCATACCCGAAACCGAGGTTACCAACCGCGAAACCGATCAAAACGTCGTCAATTCAAACGAGCCGGCAAAATCAAATGGCGTCAGCAGGTTTTGGCTATTCTCGACCTTTGGATTGATCGGAGTAATTATTTTGGTCCCGATTATCGGGTTTTTTCTATTCACGGGAACTAAAACCGGTGAAATTGGGGCAAATTCCCCGAACACCGATCTAAAACCTGCAACCGGTGACGGGTCAATCCAAAAACCAAGTGTCCCGCTTTATCGCGTGGTCGGGGTAAAGAGTAATGATGTGCTGTATATCAGGCCCGCACCCGGCAACCTCAAAGTCGTGGTCGGAAAAATACCGCCGGACGGCCGCGGAATTGAAATAACGGGACGCGGCAGAAAGATTGGAAAGAGTACCTGGGTTCCTATTGCATATCAGGGGGTCCGCGGCTGGGTAAACAGCCGATTTTTAGGAAAATTGCCCTGATATGTGCTTCATCGCATACAATCCGTCCATTTGGAACCAGCCAACCCCGATTAGTAGCGAATTGTCGCCTCTGCGAGTCTGAACGCAGAGACGCTGTTTTACTTGACAGTCAGGGCTTACTTTGGCATTTTAATAGTTCGCTTTTGAGTGGCGGCAAGTGTAGTCAGTTAGCTCAGCGGTAGAGCACTACCTTGACAAGGTAGGGGTCAGGAGTTCAAATCTCCTACTGACTACCAATTTTCATATTTTTGATACGATGCTTTTGAAGTACTTTGCTTTTACGAAAACAACTACGGCGTGCTCCTAAGCACGTAATCACGGCGTTATTTTTGATGACGCAACGCAAAGTCGCTCTTATCAAATCAGATCATTATCAGTAGTTGGAAATAAGGTAACCCGGAAGCCGGTGACACATACGCAGTAATTTGTAATTGGTTTGAAGACGACGATGTTTCTTCGGATTGCAGCATCGTGGTGCATAACCATTTACCGATTACCTATGACCATGAATGAGTTAAACATAAAATACGGCGATCATTCGCGTTCATTTTCGGAGTCAGTTTCGGTTTTTGAAGCGTTAAAGGCGTTAGACCGAAACGCCTCGAAGAAGGCTTTGGCGGCAAAGGTCAACGGTGAGGAATTCGACCTCAACCGCGATCTTCCGGTTGGGCTTGAGCAAGTTTCGATCGAGCCGATTATGCCGGATACAAGGGACGGCCTGGAATTGTTGCGCCATTCTACCGCGCACCTGCTCGCGGCAGCGATATTGGATTTATACCCGGGCACCAAGCTTGGCGTCGGTCCGGCGCTGATGGAAGATCCGCGTTATGGATTTTACTACGATGTGATCGCCCCTGATCTGATTTCGGAAGATGATTTGCCGAAGATTGAAAAACGGATGCAGCAGATGGCGAAACAGAATCTGAAATATCGCCGTGAAGTAATCCGAAAGGACGAAATCCTTGAAATGTTCAAGGAACGCGAGGAACCCCTCAAATGTGAACTGATTGATGAAAAGGTCGAGGGTGACGCAACGGTTTACTACATCGACGGATCGCCGTTTATCGACTTTTGTCTCGGGCCCCATGTTCCGCATACGGGAAAGCTCAAGGCGTTCAAGCTGCTCGCGATTTCGGGAGCCTATTGGAAGGGTGATTCAGAACGCGAACAAATGCAGCGGATATACGGCACCGCCTTTTTCTCCAATGACGAACTAGATGCCTGTGTCAAACAGCGCGAAGAAGCGGCGGCGAGGGATCACCGGAAAATTGGTCAGGAGCTGGACCTGTTCTCGATCCACGACGATTACGGACAAGGACTGATACTTTGGCATCCCAAAGGCGGCGTCATCCGGATGGAGATGGAAAACTTTCTCCGGGAAAAGCTTCAGCAGCATAACTACAGTTTTGTTTACACCCCGCATATTGCCAAACGGGCGTTGTGGAAGATAAGCGGCCACGAAGACAATTATGCGGAAGGAATGTTTGCCCCGACGACGATCGAGGAAGAGGAGTTTCGCCTGAAACCGATGAATTGCCCATTTCATATCGGGATCTTTAAGTCGCGGCCGCGATCGTATCGTGATCTGCCCCAGCGATATTCCGAAATGGGAACCGTTTACCGGGCTGAGCTGTCGGGCACATTGCACGGGTTGATGCGGGTCCGCGGTTTTACGGTTGACGACGCTCATTTATTTGTCCGACCCGATCAAATGCAGAATGAGGTCAGTGATTGCCTCGATTTCGCAATCGATGTTTTTGAAACTTACGGTTTCGAGAAGGTGTCGTTTGAATTATCGGTCAAGGGCGAAGCAGACAACAAGAATTTTTTGGGTGCTGATAAAGATTGGGCGGCAGCTGAATTATTCCTGGCTAACGCGCTTCACGAGCGGCAGATCAAATACGACCGGATCGAAGGCGAAGCCGCGTTTTACGGGCCTAAAATCGATATTAAGGTCGAAGACGCGATCGGGCGGATATGGCAGCTTGGAACAATTCAGGTTGACTTTAATCTTCCCGAAAGATTTGAGCTCGAATATAAGGGTGAAGATAATGAACTTCATCGTCCGTTTATGATACATCGCGCGCTTTTCGGCTCGATCGAAAGGTTTTTCGGACTATTGATCGAACATTTTGCTGGTGCTTTTCCCTTTTGGCTGGCCCCCGTACAGATCGGCGTTTTGCCCATTACGGATCGGATAAACGAGTATTCTGGATCGGTAGCGGGAGAACTCGAACAAGCCGGCTTCCGCGTTGAGTTAAACACGAGAAGTGATAAAATCGGTGCCAAGATCAGGGAAGCAACGGTTGCGAAAATTCCGTTTATGCTTATCCTCGGCGATAAGGAACTTGAAGATCAGACGGTCTCGGTTCGCGAAAGAACCAGGGGCGATCTTGGAGTTTTTAAACTCGAGAAGTTCATAGAACAAGCGCGAAAATTGATAGAGAGCCGCGCATTATCATCGGAGGTGGAGAAATAGGAAGAAGATTCAGTAGAAACCGGGGGAAAAGATTCAGGGGACCGCAGCACCGCACAAATGAGCGAATTCGGATCCCTGCTGTACGGGTAGTCGACGAAGAAGGCGAACAAATCGGTGTCATGGATACGCGTGATGCCATTAAAAGGGCTCGAGACGTGGGACTCGATTTGGTCGAAATCGCGCCCAAAGCCAAGCCGCCCGTCTGTCGGATTATAGATTACGGAAAGTTTCTTTATGAAGAGAAGAAAAAGAAACAGGAATCAAAAAAGAAACAGACAACGGTAAACGTCAAAGAAATAAAGTTTCGTCCCGGCACCGATGATCACGATTATCAATACCGGATGGAACGCGCCCGCGGGTGGATCGAAGACGGGGACAAAGTACGCGCAACGATTGCTTTTCGCGGACGCGAGATGTCACACAGGGATTTGGGGGCAAACATGCTTGCCCGTCTGCGCGATGATCTGGAAGATATCGCAGATGTTGAAGTAACACCGAAAATGGAAGGTTACCAGATGTTTATCATCATGGTGCCAAAGAAGGAAAACAAGTAAGGATTTCGATAAAAGGTAGGTAAAATTTAGTATGCCGAAATTAAAAACACATAAGGGCGCTCAGAAACGCTTTCGCAAGACTGCCTCGGGCAAGTTCAAGCGGGGAAAATCGCACGCGCGTCACATATTGACAAAAAAATCGACTAAACGAAAGAGAAAATTGGATATTGACACATATGTAGCTAAGGCGGATCAGAAACTGATTGAAAAAATGCTGCCTTACGGAAGGAAATAAGAAGTCAAAAGGTAAAAGCGCCGGAACCGGCTCGATTAGAATTTAGCCGGTCAGCAAAACGTAATAATTCCTAATTTTTACTTTTGCCTTTAAGCGACTAAAAGGAGTGTAAGGTTATGCCAAGAGCAAAACGTGGAAACAAGCGTCTTAATAAAAGAAAAAAGATACTAGCCCTGGCTAAAGGATATCGCGGAACAAAATCAAAGCTTTACCGGTCGGCAAAAGAGTCGGTCGAAAAAGGACTCCAGTATGCGTACGTTGGGCGGAAGCGCAAGAAACGTGATTTTCGCAGGATCTGGATTGTCAGAATCAATGCAGCGGCGCGTCAGCACGGAATGAGCTATTCGCAGTTTATGCACGGAATGAAACTTGCGGATATCGAACTCGACCGAAAGATTTTGGCGGATTTGGCAGTAAAGCAGCCGGATGCGTTTGAGACGATCGCGGGCAAGGCCAAGGACGCCCTCGATAACAAACAGAGCCAGCAGACTACCGCTTAACCCGGTAATCAAGATCATTACGCACAGGCAAATTGCATCCGGTTTGTCTGTGTACGTGTTTTGGCGGCGGGATTATTGATACTCGATGGATAACGAGACAAAACAGTTAGAGTCGATACGCGAGGCGTTTAAGCAAGAATTCAAGCGCTTTATAAATTTTCGCAAGGCGGAATTCGGCGAACTCACACTCTCGGCCGCGGAAAAACTACAAAAAGAGCTGGCCGAAATCAGAGTCAAACATACGGGTAAGAAAAGTCCGCTTTCTGGCGCGAAAAAACTCATCGGCAAGGTCGCCCCGGAACAACGCGCAGAGCTGGGAAGATTGGTTCAAACGATCGGCAGTAAGATCGAAACATCCATAAACGAAGCGGATGAAAATCTTTCTGCTTTTATAAACCAGGCTAAGATTCGGCGCGATGAAATCGATGTCACCCTTCCCGGCCGCCGGCCTCGGACGGGCCACCTCCATCCGATCACCCTCCTCCGTCAAAAAGTCGAAGATATATTCGTATCGATGGGATATGCGATTGAGGACGATCGTGAGATCGAAACCGATTATTACAATTTTGATGCGCTCAACATCCCTGAAAACCACCCGGCCCGGGAATCCCAGGACACCTTCTATACGACCGACGGATTTGCACTTCGTTCCCAAACCTCGACGGTCCAGATCCGCGCGATGGAGCGGCGCGGCGTGCCGCTGAGGATCATCGCTCCGGGAAGAGTTTTCCGTCGTGATACCCCGGATCAAACTCACACTCCGATGTTTCATCAGATCGAGGGCTTGTGCGTCGATAAAGACATTACAATGGCTCATTTAAAGGGAACCGTCACTGAGTGGCTGCGCCGGATGTACGGAAAAGAAACGAATACGCGGTTTCGTCCGAGTTATTTCCCTTTTACCGAGCCAAGTGCCGAATTCGATTTTTCTTGTTTCAAATGCAGTGGCAACGGCGAATTTGAGGCCCGGCAATGCAGCACCTGCCGCGGATCGGGCTGGATTGAACTTGGCGGATGCGGCATGGTCCATCCAAACGTTCTGGAGGGTTGCGGCATCGATCATAAGGTTTATTCCGGTTTTGCCTTCGGTTTTGGGCTGGAACGAATGGCCGCCTTGATGTACTCGATCGACGACATCCGCCTCATGTTTGAGAATGACATTCGGTTTTTGAGTCAGTTTCGGTAGCTTCGGCAAGAAAACACCCCTCAGAAATAAACATTTTAGAGAAAAATTAACTTGCAAATCCATCCATAAGCTTTTACAATGTTAAACGGTGGTAAACAAACACCAAACCGTCTTCGGTGTTCGCCGGGTTTCACTTATTTGACGCGAAATTAACGATACCCGTTTATCTTTCATTTACCCGTTTCCTGCCGTGGAAAACAATCGTCCCCTAAAATTCCGCAGATCGTAAACCAAGATACTCAATGATCTCCAATTCCCCTCGAAAGTTGAAAAACACTTTACCGTTAATCCTGCTGATTTTTATAAGCGTTATCGCGCTTATAAGCATCGGGATCGTTATCGGTTCAGCTGCGGTAGGCGGGTCAGTAGTTTCAGATGCCTTTATGGCACTGACGCATAAAGGCGGCGATCCCGTCGGCCCGGCTTCACCTCCGGGATTCTATTTGGAAGTCTTGGTATCGACAAGCGTCATCGTGACACTTCTCATCTGCTGGACACTATTTTTGCTGCACGAATCCCGGCACAGTTCCGAACGGGTCAACCGTACAAAGCGGGCGCTCGACCAGGAAAAGGAAAAACGAAAAGAAACAAAGAATATCCTCGATCAGGTAAATCAAGAATTAAACCGAACCGCGAGTCGTCTCAGCGATATTATTGAAGGGACCAGCGACATCATTTCCGCAATCGATTCGGATTACCGAATCATTTGTTTTAACGAAGCATATAAGAATGATGCAAGGAGACTCTACGGAGTGGATATTGAAGTCGGCACCAATATCCTGGAAATCCAGGGGGCATTTCCCGAGGCGCAGGCAGCGAGCAAAACGCTATGGGATAGGGCGCTGGGAGGCGAACGGTTTAGCGCGTCAGAGAATTTTGTTGACGAAGAGAACCGCTCCTACTCTTATGACGTTACATATAATCCGCTTCGAAACGAAGACGGACTGATTATCGGGGCCTCGCATATCGTTCGCGATGTCACTGAGCGAACGCAGGCCGAGGAATCCTTAAAACGAGAACGTGATTTCATAACGACGATCGTTGAGGCCAGTAACTTGCTGGTGATGGTCACCGATCTCGAAGGTAGGATCGTCAAATTCAATCACGGATGTGAAGAGATATCAGGGTATAAATTCGAAGAAATCAAGGGACGCGTATTTTGGAACGTGCTCGTCCATCCGGAGGAGGCTGCGAATATCAAGCGCTCGTTCAGAAATGTAACCGAAGAGTCTTTTGGTCAAAACTACGTTAGCCACTGGATAACAAAGGACGAGGAAATGCGGCTCATATCCTGGCGAAATTCGGTTATTGAGGATGATGAAGGAACAAAATTCCTGATCGCTACCGGAATCGACGTCACCGAAAAAGAAGAATTTAAGGAAACCCAGGACCGAATCCTGGATATTCTGGAGAAGTCATCTGATTTTATCGGAATTTCCGACCTCCGCGGAAATATCAACTATCTCAATGGCGCTGCAATGAAAATGCTTGCACTCAATCCTTCTGTCGACAAGTCGCAGATAAAAATGATCAATGCCTATCCGGATTGGGCGGCCAAGCTAGTCCAGACCGAAGGTGTGCCAACTGCCATCAAACGCGGATCATGGATTGGGGAAACGGCTGTCAAAAATTCCCGCGGTCGCGAAATTCCCGTTTCGCAATTGATCCTGGCGCACAAGAACGAACGCGGTGAGGTCGAGTATCTCTCCACCATCGCTCGTGATATTTCAAGGCAAAAGCGTTTGGAAAAAGAACTATCGGCAACGAGAGACGCTGCGCTTGAAACGGTAAAACTCAAGTCAGAGTTTCTGGCGAATATGTCTCATGAAATCCGAACTCCGATGAACGGCATCATCGGACTGGCCGAACTTCTGTTGAGCACAAAACTCGACAGCGAACAACGCGATTATGTCGAATCGGTACAGCGGAGCGGAGAAATTCTCCTGACCATTGTCAACGATATCCTCGACTTTTCGAAAATCGAGGCCGGAAAATTCCAAATGGAAAGCGTCAATTTTGAACTCCGTGAGACACTCGAATCGGTACTCGAAATCTTTGCCGAGCCGGCACACCGCAAGGGCATCGAAATTGCCCTTTCGGTCGAAAACGACGTTCCAAACAATATGTTCGGAGATCCGAGACGCGTTCGCCAGATTCTCACCAACCTGCTCGCAAACGCAGTTAAGTTTACCGCGGAAGGCGAGGTGATAATAAGGGTGAAGCGGAGCCAGCAGGATCTTAATTCCGGGTCCGCAACCCTTCATTTCTCGGTGACTGATACCGGAATCGGGATCGCATCGGACGCTCAGGAAGGGCTATTTGATGCCTTTACGCAGGCCGATAAATCGATCACCCGCAGGTTCGGCGGCACCGGACTCGGACTCGCAATCTCAAAGCAATTGGTCGAAATGATGAATGGCGAGATCGGGGTCTCGAGCGAACCGGGCAATGGTTCGACCTTCTGGTTTACAGCAGAATTCGATTCGGAGAATTCGGTGGACTTTTCGAAAGCCTACCGCAAAGCATTGGTTAACGTCAGGGCGTTGATCGTCGATGATAACGCTTCCATTCGGAATATACTCGTGCGGCAAGTCAAATCTATCGGCGTCGTGGGTGACGAGGCGTCTTCGGGCGCGGCCGCATTAAAGATGTTGCGCGCAGCGGCGAAAAACGGTGAGCCATTTCAAATCGCCGTGATTGACTTACAAATGCCCGAAATGAACGGAATCGAATTATCGAAAGCGATCAAAAACGATCCGGTCCTTCGAAAAACGCGGATTCTTTTGATGCCTTCAATCAGCGATCACGTAATGGTTAAAGAAGCGAAAACCGCCGGGGTCGACAAATATATTTATAAACCAATCAGGCCAACGGAATTCTTCGGTAATTTGTGCGATTTAACGGTTGACGAAGATTACTCGTTTGGATCAGCCGAAGATCAGGCGGGCGGGCCGGAATCAAATAACGGATCAGGCGTGGACCGTCAAGAATCAGAAGGTGTTTCAATTACCCAACCGTCCGAAGTTAAAATCCTGATCGCCGAGGACAATCTGGTCAATCAGAAGGTGATTTCGAGTCAAATTCAGCGCCTCGGCTATTCAGCGGATTTGACGGCCGACGGAAAAGAAGTATTGGAGGCACTCGAGAAGAATGAGTACTCGCTTATCCTTATGGATTGCCAAATGCCGGTGATGGACGGTCTGACGGCGACCGAGGAGATACGGAAAGCGGAGGCCGGCAGCGATCGGCGAATCCCGATCATCGCAATCACCGCCCTCGCTGTAGACGGAGATCGCGAACGGTGTCTCGCCATCGGAATGGATGACTATATAACCAAACCAACCAAGCAGGACCAACTCGAATCGATAATCAACCGGTGGGTCAATCCGCAAGTATTGCAGAAACAGAAACCCGCGGCCGTACAAGAACCCGAGCCGGAAAGCCCGGAATCCGAATATATTGAACTCAGGATGAAGGAATTGGCCGAAACATGCGGCGACGAAGTTACGCTTGAATGTATCGAGCTGTTCCTTGACGACTTTCACAATTCGATCAAGCTGTTAATCGAATCAATCGAGGACCTCAACTTCGAAATGGTCGCCTGTGAAGCACATAAGTTAAAAGGCAGCAGCTCGAATATGGGAGCCGCCCGCCTGCCGAAAATGTGCGCTGAAGTGGTTAAGGCGACACGTGAAAACCGTTTCTCCGATATTGATTCGTATGTCGAGCCGATCCTCAATCAGTATCAAACATTGATTCCGATATACGAAAGCCTCCGGTCGGCCTATGCCGCGAGAATCGAGAAGTTGCAACCCGCCAATTAAAAATATATCTTTGCTATAACGTCGAAGCTGTCTTTAATCAATTAGATTGATTTTAGGGTGGCTTTTCGTTTATCTGACTGTAAAAGCGGCGAACGCCGAAGGTTGCCTTTCGACAATTTATGAAAATCAGTTATCAATGGGTTAATGATTTAATCGAGATCGGTTTGGATGCGGATGCCTTGGCCGAAAAGCTGACGCTGATCGGACTCGAGTTAGACGGCCGTGACCGATTTTTAGACGATCACATATTTGATATTGAAGTAACTTCGAACCGCGGAGACTGCCTTTCACACCTTGGAGTGGCGCGGGAAATCTCGGCATTCTCCGATCGCGATGTTAACCTTCCTGCCGCCAGAAATGATCTCCCGGAATCGACTTCGGTCGGGCTCGTTTCGATAGACGCACCCGATTTGTGCCCGCGGTTTACCGCCCGCCTGTTGAAAAATGTAAAGATCGGTCCCTCACCCGATTGGCTCGTTAGACGCCTTGAAAGTATCGGCGAACGGTCGATCAATAATGTGGCGGATGTTACGAACTTCGTCATGCATGAACTCGGACAGCCGATGCACGCCTTTGATTTTGACAAGCTTGACGGCAATTCGATAATCGTACGGAAAGCCAATCCCAAAGAAAAACTCGTGACGCTGGATGAAATCGAGCGCCCGCTGGACCCGGCGATGCTGGTCATTTGCGACACGGATAAGCCGGTTGCGGTAGCCGGTGTGATGGGCGGAATAGATACGGGGATTACCTATGAAACTACAAACGTACTTCTTGAAGTTGCGTATTTCGACCGGGACAGTATTCGCAATACATCCCGCGAACTGAATTTATCGACCGAGGCAAGCTACCATTTCGAACGGGGAGTTGATCTTGAGAATTTGGTTTTCGCCTCCAACCGTGCGACGGAGCTTATTTGCCAACTTACAGGATGCAGCGCTGAAGATTTTGTCGATGTATATCCGCAAAGATTGACGCCGGCGGAAATCCCTGCGCCAAACCTGCAGGAGGAGGTTTTACGGCTCTCAGGCCTAAGTGTCGGGAATGACGACATTCTGAAAATATTGGATCGACTGGGGTTAAAGCAAAAATCGAAAGGCGTGTTTGTGAGCCCTTCCTGGCGGCATGATTTGGCGATTGAAGAAGACCTGGTCGAAGAGGTCGTAAGAATCACGGGTTACGACAATGTCGGCTACGAACTTCCCCATGCTACTTCACCCGGAGAATATCATCCGTTTGAAAGGCGCAAAAGAGACGTCAGAAAAACACTTGCCAATCTCGGTTTTGATGAGGCGCTCTCGTATAGTTTTATCGCCGCGCGTCACGATGAATCTTTTGAACCCGTACCGAGATTACTTGACACAAACCTTACCGAACAATTCGTTTCGGTCAGGGACCCGATTATAGAAGGTTCAACCAGGATGCGGCCGACGTTGATTTCCGGCCTATTGGATGCCTTGAAAAACAATTTCAATCACCAGAATCGGGATGTAAAACTCTTTGAGATCGGAAAGGTCTTTGCGCGAACGTCTAAAGAAAACGGTTTGCCAACCGAGAGAGAGTTAATGGGGATTGTTATCACAGGCGACGAAACTTTTGAGAATACTGCGTTTACATCCAGAGCGTACGACTTCCGCGATCTTAAGGGTTCGCTTGAGGCATCGATTTCCGCGATAACTTCGCAACCATTAAAATTTGATGCCGGGCACGTCCGGCACCTGAAACGCGGACAAGCGGCGAAAATCGTCTTCGACGAAACCGAAATCGGATTCCTCGGAACGTTGAGCGATGAGATTACTGCGAAATTTAAGTTCAGGCAGCCTGTATTTGTTGCGGAAATTGATATTCAGACGGTCCTGGAGGCGGCAGAAATTCCTGCCGGCTACCGGCCTTTGCCCGTTTTTCCACAGGTTACACGGGACGTTTCGATGCTCATCAAACGCAATGTGTCGTTTGATGATATTAAGGGCGAGATTGAAAAAATGGGTTTTGAACTTTGCCGGAATATTGCATTTGTCGATGTTTTTGAGGGAAAAGGAATGGCCGACGACGAAAGGTCAATAACGATACGACTCGACTATCGATCGGACGACCGAACGCTGACCGAAGAAGAGGTTGAGAAAATACATCAGTCGATCCTTGCCGCGTTAAAGGTAAACTTAAATATCAAACAGAGATAGGGTAATCCTTTACAGTAATACTTGAACTTTTAAAAAAAACGATTTATAGTCATTTCAGCGCTTTTTTACACTACACAATTTGGCGGAGAAATTGATGAACGGTTTGACGGGTATGGATAAATTCTCGCATCTCGAAGATAAGATATATTTAACCATAGAATTTGCGAAGAAGATGCGTGAGGAAAAGGAAAAACTCGAGCATGAAATGTCGGTCGTGCGTCAGGAAATCGGCGGATTAACCTCGGAAAAGGAGAGGTTGGAACAAAAAGTCGGTGACTTGATGAGCGAACGCGATGCGATTCAGTTGAAAATTGAAGCGATGCTGGACGCGATAACCGTTATTGAACCGGAAGTCAGTGAAATATTGCGGGGATGAACCTATGATAGCAAGTAAGGATGCGGCCGAAAGTACCGCTCAATCTATTCGGGTTGAGATTTATAATCAAACCTACAACATCCGTTCCGACGGCGATAATGAATATATCAAGAAACTGGCGTCATATGTCGATCAGCGAATGCGGGATATTTCATCCGGAACATTAACGGTCGATTCGCTCAAGGTTGCAATCCTTGCCGCTCTTCACGTAGCCGACGAATTTCACCGGCTTAAAATGAGTCAGGAACAAAACGATTCGCAGCTCGCGTCGCGAAGTTCCGAATGCGCAAATATGCTCGATCGCTTTCTAAAGCAAAAAGAACCTGCGCCGCAGGAACTTGAGATCGAACAGTAACGAAATTTCAAACATTGATTGCGGGGAATGGGAATACAAGATTTTCGCATTCCTTTTTTATTGCCGATCAAATTTTATTGACACTCAAAAAGAGTTGGTATGCTACAATTATTTCAGGCGGAAGAACTTTCTGGAAAGTTCGTAATAAGATAAAAAATATATTGAGCCAACATATGA
>JBFGKW010000041.1:0-25765 GCA_041576495.1 Aridibacter sp.
ACCCAAAGAAAATCAAATGCTTCCTTTAGAACGGCTGCAACATTGGCCAGATTGGCAATGAGATCGGATTCCGCTTCAACCAACGCTCTTATCTGTGGGGCAAGTTCTCCGTAAATCGTATGACGGTCTGCGGATTTTGAAAACACGATGCTTTCAGCCATCTGTAAACTTTATCACGATTCGTGATTGAGTCTGAAGACGGGCTTGATTATTCCCGGCAAAAATTTACGGAAGAAAAACGGACATCTCAAACGTTAGTCAGAATTCTACTGTCTTTGCGTTATCGTCGGTTAAATTATAGATTTTTAAATGTGTTACAAAACGAATTGGATACCGCGATCCGCCTCGCGCGCGCTGCCGGTGATGAGATACTCAGGATTTTTCACGATGGATTTCAAATCGAGGAAAAATGGGAAAATCCGCATTATTCAGAACCAGTCACGATCGCCGACAAGAACTCAAGCCAAATCATCGTGAAGGGTCTCGCCCGCACTTTTCCAGACGATGCAATTCTCTCGGAAGAAGAACCGGACGATACGGGCCGGAGAATGCGAAAGCGCCGGGTTTGGATGATCGACCCATTGGACGGAACGAAGGGGTTTACGGAAAAGGCGGATGATTTTGCGGTTCAGATTGCATTGACCGAAGACGGCGATCCGGTCCTTGGAGTTGTCTTTCAGCCGATAAAGGACCTGATGTATTATGCGGTCAAAAACGAGGGTGCGTTTATTACCCGGAGAGGGGAGCAGCAGGAAAAGCTGGGCGTTTCAAGCATCGCAGACTTCGATAAAATGACGCTCGCCGTGAGCCGTTCTCACCGCGGCAAGAGAATGACCCGGCTTGTCGAGCATTTTGGCTTTGGGGCCGAATATCCACACGGCTCGGTCGGATTAAAGGTGGGATTTCTCGCCCGGAAGGTTGCCGATATCTATATTCATCTTTCGCCTCACACAAAGTTTTGGGATACCGCCGCACCTCAAATAATACTGGAAGAGTCCGGCGGCAGGCTGACGGATATATTCGGCGAGAGAATTATTTACGATATTGCGGATGTCAACAATTACAACGGAGTTTTCTCAACCAACGGCGTCGCTCACGAACAAGCCGTCGCCCACCTGAGGACGCTTTTAACCGAGTTTGGCAGAATTAGGGTAGTCGCCGGGGGAAGAAGCTGATGCCAAGCGTCTAATTATTCGGCCGGTTCATTATCCGGCTTACTTCAATAACACTTCGCAAACCAAAAACCCATAATCGGCCCACGGCCCGATACTCCGGTACTCAGAGCGCGGTCATATACTTTTCGGCAATTTTTGCAATATCCTCGTCGTGATCGGTGCCGTTTATGCATCGACGCGCGTTAACGAAATCCGTTTTCGAAGCGTCAATATAATCGGTAATTTTTCGCCCCGTGAACGAGCCGGTCTTAAAACCGTGGATGAGGATAAAAAGCGCGACATTTTCCTCCATCGCGAGATCGGGGTTAGTGACCATATCAATTCCCAGAATTTCCGAATATTTTTTGTAGTTTTTCTCCCACGTCAGTTGGACATACCCGCGGCCATAATACGGAAAATAAACCAAATTCTCCTTTCGCCAGTCTTCGCTCAGCCAAAACGCCTCGCGAACGGGCTGAAACGTTCTCGCCGTTTCCCATTCGACGGTTGCTACAACGTAAGCGATTTGAGGTTTCAACCCTATTTCCTGACCCGCACATTCCCACTTGATTGCTTCGATCGTTCCCTCTTTAGACGTGAAATCATGTTTTCTTCCTCCGCCGATCCGGTCGAGTTTGGATTGCATCAGGTCAACCGAAACGGGCCCGACCGATAATTTGTTTCCGCCAAAAACGTCTTTTTCAAATTCTGCCCATGCGGTACGCGTTTTGGCTCCGATCAAACCGTCGATGTCGCCAACCGGATAACCGAGCCGATGAAGCCCGGTTTGGAGTTCTCTGAGCTGATCCCGGTTAAGACGATCGATCCTGGTGTCGGTCCGAATTTGTTTCAATAGAGTCAGTTTCAGCGGCTTCGGCTTGGAATCATCTCCGCCTGTGGGAACCACGGCATCAACCCGCCCGCCGAGTTTTTGCTGAAGAAGTTTTACGGCGTCGGGCCCGATCAGCATCATATTCGTACCGAATGTATCGGCAATAAACGCAAGCCATGCGTTCTGGGTCTTGGGCCCCGGAATCCCGTCTGCGGTCCCGGCATTAAATCCAAGCTCAACAAGGGCGGTTTGCAATTCTATGACCTGATCCCTGGTCAAGCCGCTGATCGGTGTCAGGTTAGCTAGAGTTAATAGTTTTTTGATTTTCATCGAAATTATTTTTGGGGAATCGGAGGAAAAATCCGTTGAAGATACGGGCCGGACTCATTAATCGTCCGATCTATAATAAGTGAAGGTCAGCAAATATTCCAATCCGGATCTTCCAAGCGGTATACAACAATCCCGTTGCCATAAGAAGCAACGAATGCACGGCGGAACTTCGATAAGACCGTCAAAAATGAAGTCAGCACCGATTCCTATAAACAAAAAAATGAACCGGTCTCCTCCGAGACCGGTTCATCATCTTTTTTCATCCGGATCAAATTAGAATTTCAATTTGATCGAAAGCTGCAGTTGTCTCGGATCGCCTATACCTTGTCGCAAGAAACCATCGAAGTTGAACAGGCTTGGCGCCGTTACCGAATTTTGATTTCCTGCGCCCGAAAGCGAGTTGATAAAGTTATCCGAATTGAATGTATTAAACATTTCAATCTGAGGGATTAATTCAACCTCTTCAGTAATACTGAACGGTCTCGCCAAACTCCAATCGAACGAGAAAAACTTATTGTCTTTTCGCAGCGTGTTACGATTGTTGGCCGTTCGCGTTGCAGGCGTTGCAGGCTGAGCCGACCGGGCCTGAATGCGGGGAGCAAATTGAAGCTTCCACGGCATTTCGAAAAACGCGAAAAAGTTGAATTTGTGGCTGATGTCCCGATCTGACAGAGAGTAATCAAGGCTCAGATTATTGATATCAAACGCGCGATCGGTAAACGGATCCCGCTCGTTTGAATCGTCATCGTAATCCCTTGAGTAAACATAATTCCATTCGAGCTGATACTTTTTGCTAAACCGCTTTCTCATTCCGACAGTAAAACCGCGATAGAGGCTCTGTCCGACGGAACTGGTCACCATTGTTTCATCCAGGTATGGGAAGAAGAATGCGTTGCGATTTATGTTCAAAAAGCGGGTCAGATACACGCCCTTTGAATGCGTAAAGTCCAAATACATCGCCCAATCGGGAGCGATTTCCTGTTCAAACGCTACGTTGAACGTAAGGATGCGCGGGTTCTTATAATCCCGGCTAAAAACGCGAACACCGCTAAAACACGGAAACGGCGTCGTACCGAGGGGGCCTGCGCAAGTTTGTGCAACCGGCGTCACCACATTGGGCCAAACCGGGCGAACGTTATTGAATGGACCGGCGGCAATGGTCTGCTGCTGCACTCCGTTGGTGGTGATCGAGCCAACTTGAGACAACATATTCTGACGAGCGTTGAATATGCCGGCACTGCCCCGCAAAACTGACTTCCCGTTACTGGCTATATCCCATGCGAAGCCAAGGCGTGGCTGAAACATTGTTTTGTCGCTTGGCAAAGTGCCGTCGGACGGAAATCTCGGGTCGTTCAGAAATATTCCGTAAGCAGTATTAGCCGGCGGCACTTCGGGATCTGGGAATATTTGAGCTTCCCAACGAAGTCCGTAGCTAAAAAGAAAATTCGGCCGGATCTGCCATTTGTCTTGCGCAAAAAGAGCGAAATCTTCATTGGTTATCTTTGACGCTCCCGCTGCGTCTGTGGCCGGCCCGGTCGGTCCCGCGCCCTGCAAGAAAAGCAATAATGAAGTTGAGGACGTTTGCACACCGGGACAAGTTTGATTAAACGGCGCACCGCGGGTAATCCAGCTTCCGCCCGAACAAAGTTCAGCTGTTGGGCCGAATCCATTCGCCGCTGCCGGCGAGGCATATCTCAAAAAACCATTGACGCTGTCAAAGATATAGCGGCCGGTAAAAAATCCGCGAAACACCTGGTCGTTCAGGCTGTGAATCCATTCGCCGCCAAACTTTATTGTGTGACTCCCTTGGACCAGAGAAAAATTGTCCCGGATCTGGGTACGCCAAAACAGTTCATCGATATTGGGTTGAAGGAAAAACGGATTGCCAAAACGAAATGTTGTGGCAAAGCCCATCGCGGTATCCGCAGGAAGGTTTGATTCAGTCGCCGAACGCGGCCTGTTTTCCCTTGAATATGTAAAATGAGCTTCATTCAACATAGTCGGTGAAAGCGTCGTGTAAAGATTTGCGTTTAGCACATTTATTTTCGACGGACCCTCAGTTCCGTTTGCCGAGGTGCCGTATGTAGGTACATCAAACGTCTGATTAGTATTCTTTGAATAATCGAAATTGTACGAGATTCCGAGTTGATTGTTTGAGTTTAAATTCGCATCAAACTTTCCAAGGATAGCGATGTTTCTGATACCACGGTCGATTGGTAAACCTTCATCTTGGCCGCGGCTTGTGTTCATGAAGGTAATCAAAGCGCGCCGTTGACAATCCGGACTTCCATTGATCAACGCCTCATTCGCCTGCACCGTCGGAGCCTGTACCGCGCAAGGTGTACCTATTGCTTCGCTCAAATTCGGCCGGGTAAGATTTTCTCTGATACCCTCGACGGCGAAAAAGTAAAATGCTTTGTCTCGTTTGATCGGGCCCCCAATCGTGCCGCCCATCTGCTGACGAAGAAAATCGGTCAGCGGTTTTCCATCGGATGTATTCGACGATAAACCCTCATTACGAAAGTTATAAAACAAGCTGCCGTGTACATCGTTGGTTCCCGATTTTGTAATGACATTGATAATTCCGCCCGCTGTGCGACCGTATTCGGCCGCCGCACCCGTCGCGATCACCTGAAACTCTTTAATGGCATCGAGCGAGATATCTATTGCTGCACGTTGCCCGCCTGCCTGTTCACCAAAAAATCCGTTATTGTAATCACCGCCGTCGAGGCTGACATTGTTGAAAATGCCGCGTTGGCCGGAAAAGTTGATCTCATCGCCGTCCGGCCCCTGGGTTATACTAACGCCCGGGGTCAGAGTCAATAGATCCTCGAACTTTCTACCCAGAATCGGAGTATTGCTAATCGTTTTTTCATTGAGGGTCGAGCTGGATGCTGTTTTAACGGTATCAACCGTAGGAGTAGTTGAAATCGTTACCTCTTCCGTTACACCCGAAACTGTTAAAGCGAGACTCAGTGCGATCGACCTGCCGACCGTGAGCTCAACATTTTCTTGAATTAACTTGGCGAATCCCTGTTTTGTAGCTGATACTACATATTGTCCCGGCGGAATTGAAAGAAACGTAAAACGCCCGTCCGTGCCGGTCGTAAATGTTCTGGTAAAATTGGTTCTTACATTTCTCGCTTCAACAGCCGCACCGGCCACGACGGCACCTTGCTCGTCTGATACGGTACCTTGAATTGTTCCCGATGTGATGTCCTGAGCCGACGCGGTGATTAGCCCCGATGAAAGAAGAACCAGACAAAGTCCGAACTTTAACCATAATGCCTTTCGTTGAAAATGTTTTCCACTGAACATAATTCTTTCTCCTTTTTTAGCTTTTAGAAAATAGTTTGACGATTACTTTTTAACTCAAGCATCCATTTCTTGGAACTTCCATCGAACACCGTACGCCGAAATTTCGGGAGAGCGTCAGTAGTCGAATTGACTAAACGAAACGTACCACATTTCGATTCCGAAACAAATATTAATCTGTGGCGCCCAGCCAAATACGCGGCAAATCATCGTATACCGTATTGATTCAGCTCTTTGCCGCTTGCGCAAATCGCTTTCCAATACTTCCAAACATACTCCCCCAATCGGATTCCCGCAAATTCAAAATCTAATCGGGTGATCATTGACCGAACAATTGCAATCCGAACCCAGCGGCATTCATTCTTTTCGCCTAACCGACTGCCGGATGATCCAAAAAAACAAGGCATCGGGCAGCAGTTTTCGTAGACTGAGAATAAAACGTGAATTCGCTGTATAGCGCAATTTCCAGCTTCCATCGGTCACGGCATTGTAGATAACTTCAGCTACTAGATCTGCGTCCGGCGCTTTTTCACCTGCCTTTTGCATTTTCGGCCTCACCCGGTCGGAAAATGCATCGTAAGCGGTTAACCCTTCTTTCTTCGTTTGCTCCTGCGATCGATCATAAAAATCGGTTTTAATCGGCCCCGGCTCGATGATCTTGATCTTAATGTTTAACGGACGGAGTTCGTACTGAAGCGATTCGGAAAAACCTTCCACCGACCATTTTGAGGCGTTGTAAAGGCTATATAAGGGAAATGTGATCCTTCCCCCCAACGACGCCATATTGACGATGATGCCGCGTTTTTGCTTCCGGAAGTAAGGCAATATTTCCCGGCAGACGTTCATCAATCCGAATACGTTGGTCTCGAACTGCAGCCTGATCTGTTCGTCTGTCGCCGCCTCAAAAGCGCCTACCAATCCGTAACCTGCGTTGTTTACCACCGCATCAATACGGCCGAATTTATCGAGTGCCTTTCGGATCGCATCTTTCACCGACGCGGGGTCGGTCACATCCAACCGTAAGCATTCGACATCAACGATCCGTTGTAGCTCTTTGGCCAGCTCCGGTTTTCGCATCGTCGCGGCAACCTTCCAGTTTTTGGTCTGGAAGAGCTTGGCGGTCTCCAAACCGATACCGCTGGAGGCCCCGGTTATAAAAATAACTTTGTCCATAGTGTCTTTTCCGAAACGAATTCCAAAACTCATACGATATTGCGGTCTCAATAGGTTGCAGAAGTTTCGTTTCGTGAGGATCATAACCGGATTTGATATAATCCGCGATATGAAGTTTCTGCACATTTCGGATGTTCATTTGGGCTGCACCCGTTATCATTTAAAGGAAAGCCAGCGGGATTTTTTCGACGCGTGGTTAGACGTCGTCAATAAATATGCGATCGAAGAGGGTGTCGATTTTGTGATAATGTGCGGAGATTTTTTTCACAAGAGAAACGTTCCTCCCGAAACGATGAATTACGCGTTTGCCGGGTTGAACCTGTTAAGAGACGCAAACATTCCGGTAGTTTCGATTGAAGGAAACCACGATCAAAAACACAACGACAGCGATTACAGTTGGCTTCGCTCCCTTGCCAACTGGGAACTTTTGCATCTTCTTGAGCCGACCGTAAGAGACGGGCAAATCACCTATGAAGAATGGAATCCTGAAACCAATCGCGGCGGGTTTCTCGATATCGGAGAAACGAGAATATTCGGTTCTGACTGGTACGGGGCATCTGCCAACAAAGCGATCCCCCAGCTAACAGGCGTAATTGAAGAGAACCGGCGGGACGGCGCGTTTCACATTTTGATGCTCCATACCGACGTCGAAGGCCATCAGACCCATCCTATACCGGCGCTTACGGTCGAAAATCTGAAGAAGCTGAAATCGGTTACCGATTATGTAGGACTTGGTCATACCCATAAATGTTACGAAATTGATAACTGGGCCTTTAATCCCGGCTCGCTCGAGATTACGAATATTGATGAGTTTAAGGAAGTTCGTGGTGCGTGGCTGGTTGAGTTCGACGAGAATCACACGGTTACGGCCAACCACGTCCGGGATTACGTCCAGCGGCCGTTTCAGCGAATCGGTATTGATGTTTCCGGTTATGCTGATACTAAAAAACTAACTCGGGAAGCTTTGGAGAAGATAGCGGTTGAGGCACGCACACCGGATTCGGAAAACGATGGGCCGGCGCCGATCGTCGAAATAACCCTCCGCGGTCACCTTGGATTTCCGAATTCGAATCTCGAGCTCGACAAGATTCGAAAAAAGGCTAAAGAGTTAACCGGGGCTCTCCACGTAAAGATACGAAATCACTCGGTGCCGATCGAATACGGTGATGATTTGGACGTCGAAGACCAAAGCCGTGAATCGATCGAAAAAAATGTGGTTGAACGATATGTGGCGCAGGATACCAGGTTCAGGAATCAAATCCGCGATGTCACCGATGCCGTAATCGGAACAAAACGAATGGTGATGGCCGGTGAATCACCGGAACAAATCGCTGACTTTATCGCGATCAAAACGATTGAGTCCAAGGAGATTGACACAAATACAGCAGAGAATCCGAAATTATTTTCGTAATATGTCGATAGAAACAGATAAGGTGTCGGGAATCAATCAGTTGGCAATTTTTCCATTGCCTCTCGTATTGCTCCCGCACGAACTTCTTCCGTTACATATTTTTGAGCCTCGTTACCGGGAAATGATCAGTGACGTAGAGGCGGAAAACAATATCTTTGGAATTTCTATGATCGATACGGAGGCTCGAGCGGACGGAAAGCCCCTGATCGACTCGATTGGCTGCGCCGCCGAGATCCGCGAAAACCTGCCGCTTGAGGGCGGCCGGTCAAATATCTTGACCAACGGTATTATCAGGTATCGGATCAGAAAATATGTCGAAAATGAAAAGCCTTATTTTGTTTCGGAAGTAGACTTTTTTGAGGACGACGGTGAAACGGACGCCGATACTTTGAAACTTGCCGACGAAGTGTTTGAGTTATTTAAGCGGGTAGCGGCGGCGGCCCATAAAATCAGCGGGGGGACCGGTGAGCTCCCCGAGATTCCGCAGGAAGAACCGGAACAATTATCATTTATGATTGGCGCCGCGTTAAACATGAATATCGAACTAAAATATGGGATGCTCGAAATGCGTTCGACGAATGAACGGCTCTCGCGTCTGAATGAAATTTTGCTCGACGCTGTAGATAAAGTTGAAGAGACGGCAAAGATTAATAAAATCTCCCGCACCAACGGTTACGCCAAAAAAGATATCGATCTGGGTGGAATATAAATTGCCGAAGCTATTCAGCTGAAAGACTTTCCTTGAAGAAATAAATTACCCGCTGGTCGTAAAAATCTGCCTGAGGCAAGGTCGCATTTGTTAAGTCAAATCCCGAAGGCGTGAGATCCGTGTATGCCGCGACATCCGTAGTCTTTGGGAAACAACTGCTCAAATTCGAGGTTGAGGTCTGAAAAATCGAAGCGCCGGGACCCGCCAAGAGTATTACATCCCGGTCCTGAAGTTGTTTTGCGACCGCGCACGAAGGCGTTCGATCATAACATCCGGTGGCGTAATATATATAAGTGCCGCCTCTTGCCAGCAGCGCCGTTATAAAGCTTCCTGCCCGGTATTCGGTTGTGACGATCGATGACAGGAGGTCATCGGAAGATCTTGGGACCGATTCAAGCGCAAGGGCTTTAACGCTTGGGTCGTTTGCGGCCACCATGAGTCCCGTAACCGCTCCGAGCTCAACACCGTAAATTCCAATTTCCTTACCAACAAGCGGTTTTCCTTCGGCCGCGCGCGCGCTTCGTAAAAACTTTATTGCGCTCTGTGTATCTTCCACTTCACATCCGCCAAACGTCGTCTGGCTTACGGCGGGATCAAGACCATGACCACGCTGATCCGGCATCAAAACGGTGAAATTCGTAGTCTCATTAAGCTTTACGCCCAGGTTCAATACATGGGAACGGTCGGTACCGTAGCGATGAAGCAAAATAATCGCGGGCAGACCCGGGTTTCCCCGCAAAAGCCATCCCCGTGACGATGTACCGTCGCTGTTCTCCCAGTTCTCATCGGTAACCTTCGCTCCCCGCGAGCTGAGCTGGGCAAATTTTGCGGGTGTGACAAGATAGTTCGTTCTCGGGGGAACGGCGGAGAAATAAACAAGTGCAACCGCTACGACCGCCGACGAAACGAGGAACAAGACGATAACGGGCAGCAAAAGCTGATAAAAACTATTAATTAGACGGCTAACCTTTCGCATGCTATTTCAACGAGAATTTCCCCGGACAGATTGAAAAAATGGATACACCGTGGTTCCGATGTTAAGGAATCCTAAAATGAGAGAGACTTCGGCAAAATCTCTAAAAATGTTAACATACCAAGAGCCTAAATAGGAAGGGTTTAGACAAAAATGATAGTAAAACTTATAGCCTCGATGTTCGTCATCTGCTCATTTTTCCTCAGCGTATCCGGGCAGACGAAAATCAACTATCCGGCTGAGGATAAATCCGTTACCGACAAATCATCGCAATTTTTTCCGTTATCCGCACTGCGAGAGGGTATGAAGGGCACCGCCCTGACCGTTTTTCAGGGAAACAAGCCCGAGAGCTTCAATGTCGAGATCCTTGGTTTGATACCCGGCGCAATCGGGCCAAAACAAGATATGATTGTCGGGCGAATTTCGGGCGGGGGCGCGGATCGCACTCACGTGTTTGCCGGAATGAGCGGTTCACCTGTATTTATTGACGGAAAGCTTGTCGGCGCGATTGCGTATGCCTTTCCATTTTCAAAAGAAGCGATCTGCGGAATAACTCCGATCAGCCAGATGGTTGAGATTTTTGAGCAGAATCGAATCGATTCGGCCGGACCCCGGCCACCGAAAAGTTTTTCATTTGAAGAACTCGTGTCTGATGCCTGGAAACCTCAATTTCCGGAGCAAAACGTGATCTCCGGCGCAGTATTATCGGGTTCAAGCGATTTCACGTCGATCAGGGCTCTCGCGGGCCAATCCTTTCAGCGAATCGCGACACCGATGATCTTTAGCGGTTTTTCCCAGGCAACGCTAAATCATTTTGCACCGCAACTTGTTCAGGCGGGACTCATCCCGGTTTCAACGGTCGGTGGCAGCTCGAAAATCGGGCCGCTCAAAAAGGCGGATGAAAACACCCTGGTTGGGGGCGATTCGGTCGTTATGCAGCTCGCCCGCGGAGATATATCGTTGTCGGCGGCAGGAACGGTGACATTGCGTGACGGAGACAAGGTCTACGCCTTTGGGCATCCGTTTCTAAATCTCGGCTCCTCGAATTTACCAATGTCTGAATCGCACGTTATTACGGTCGTCCCGAATGTCAGTAATTCATTCAAGCTGGCGGTACCCGATGCAATGGTTGGCAGTATGACTCAGGATCGGGCAACCGGCGTCTTTGGGAGACTCGGCAAAGTGCCGAATATGATTCCGGTGGAATTGACTATCCGAACTAGCCGCAACGTTATAAAAAAATACAGCTTTGAGGTCGCCAAGGACGATTTTCTGACACCCCTGCTTGTAAACATCGGAGTTTACAATTCGATCGTTTCAAATGAGCGTGCGCTCGGAAGTACGACCATTGAGCTTGCCGGCAGGATTAAATTGAGCGGCGGCGACGCTGTCGACATTGAACGCCGTTTTGCGGGACCGCAGGCCTCTCAAATAGCCGCATCGGCAATCGTGACACCGGTTGCGGCTCTCCTCCAGAGCCGATTTGACGATCTTGTAATTTCGGCGATCGAAGTTTCGTTAAAAGCAACTGACGAGGCAAGCACCGCAAGACTTGAGAGAATCGGAGTAAACCGGGCCGAGGTACGGGCAGGAGAAGTTTTTGAAGTTGAAGCGTTTGTCCGGACTGACACAGGCCGTGTTTATGTGCAAAAAATACCGGTCAAAATCCCGGCTGATACGCCGACCGGTACCCTTTCGGTCACCGTCGGTGACGGTTCGTCCCTTCAGTTAACATCCCCATCGACAAAGTTTGTCCCCAAGAATGTCGATGAGCTTGTAAAGCTGCTGAACGAAATCAAAAAGAACGACCGGCTTTATGTTCAAACCCACCGCGTGACGAAGGGAGCGGTGATCGGCGCCAACGAACTGCCGAATCTTCCTCCATCGGTGTTGGCTACGATAAATAATTCGCGGACGGTCGGGGGTTTCCATCCGACGGTGCAATCGATATTGACCGATCAGGAAATTGCGCCAGCTGATTTCCTTATTTTTGGTAAACAAACACTTGATATAGAAGTTGTTAAATAACCACAAAAAAAGCGGCAACTCATAATGAGTTGCCGCTTTTCTGAGTTTTCCTCAAACTTATAAATTAAAATTAAAACTGACGTATCCGGTTGCTTTTACCGGCTGTCCGTCGCGTTCAAACGGCCTGAAATGCCACTTCGTGATGACGTCAAGCGCTGCCCGCTGCAACAGCGAAGGCCCTTCGGCGTTTTCAATTTTTGAAACGCTCCCGTCTTCGTCGATGACAAGCTCTATCTTCACGATACCCGTCATACGCATGCTCTTCGCTTGCCGCGGATAGATCGGATTAACTTTTTTTGTCGCGTAAGCGATCAGCGATCCGATCGGCAGGGGCGTATCGTTTTCCGTAGCCGGCTCCGATTGGTTCGGTTCTTTGGCAGCAGATTTTTCTGCGCCGCTCTTTCGTTCGTTTTCGGTCTTCGCAGATTTACGGTCTGAATCGCTGCGGTTATCGATTACTTCCCTATCAGGATTCCGTTCAGCGGATCCGATTACCCGTATTCGGCGGTCGGTCGGACGCAAATTCTCACTGACCGGCAATTGCTGAGTTTCATCCTTACCCGTCTTCTGCTTTGATGTTTTACCGGTGATGCCAGCCTGCTTTTCTGTCGGGGTTTCGCTTGCATCCGCGTTTTTAACCGAACTTTCGCTCTCAATTTTAGTTGTTAATGGCGGATTCTTTTCCGCATTGAGTTCGGGGTCAACCGTTTTCACCGGAGTGCGCCGGGGAGCAGTGTTGGATGGCTCCGTTAGCACCGTTTTTACCGATCCCGGCTCAACGTCCCTGCGAAGCGACGCGGATACTATTTCGGGGTCGGGCGCATTTATCGGAGGATCATTTGCGATGTCGATGACCCGGGTTCCGGAACTCGCGATCTGCTGCCGCGCGTAAATAATTTCGTTTTCCCATCGCTTAACGTCATACTCGTCCCGGCCCAGGCTCCCGCGCGCACTACTGGTTTCTTCAAGCAGGGCAAATATATTGGCTGATATTTTTTCGTCGCCGCCAAGAGTCTTTGATTGTTCGATGATAAGCTCCAAAGTCTTGCGCATCTGATCTAAATCCTCAACCGCGTACGCCGGAAGCTTTTCATCAGAAACCTTTAAGCCAAGAACCTGATAACGTTTCAGTTGAGTTTTGGAGCCGCTGACGACCTGGCCGGCAACCGCCAAATAATCCAACGCCGCCGTAGGCCGTTTGGACTTGTATAATTCGGTCAGGAATTCCTGCGTTCGTTCGTAATCGCCTTGTTCGAGATAGGCGTGCATTAGGAGCACGTTTAACACCCGATGAATTGTCCGGTCATTAGTTTCACGCCGTATGCTCTCGAGTTCGTAAATCGCGGCGCTATAGTTTTTGACAACCAGCTGGGACTTCGCCTCCGAAATCCGATCGCGCATAATATCAGCAGTCGTCGGAGCCTGGGAAAAGGACGCAGATGTTAATAAAAACAAGAATAAAATTGAACAAATCACACTCTTCGATTTGGGCGGCATTATCAGTCTCCTTAAGGTATCCTGAACTTGTTGTATTCGAATTGGGTCTAAGAACGAAAAGTTGTAGGGCGCATTGGCCCGCAGAATGTCATTATTTTATGCTTTTCAAACTAAATATTGCAAATCTTTAATCACATTTCGTTATCGGTCCAATAACAAAACTTAATTCGCAAGACTTTTGACGACTTTATCCCTTAGCGAGTTTGCCTCTTTCTTTATCAATTCTTCGTTTAGGGTAAGAAGCACGCGGTTACGCATTACGATATTTCCGTTGATTACCACGGATCGAACATCTGACGATTTAGTCGCATAAACTAAATGCGAGTAAATGTTATAGAACGGTGTCTGGTGTATTCCGTCAAAATCAACGATGACCAGATCGGCGAGTTTTCCGGGTTCGAGCGAACCGATTTTGTCTTCCAAATGAAGCGCCCGTGCTCCGCCGATGGTTGCCATTTGGAATACTTCCACGGCCGATGCCGCCTTCGGATTGTTAGTGAAGATCTTATGCAGTTTGGCTGCCGTATCCATCTCTTCCCAAAGGCTCAGATCGTTGTTCGATGCAGCGCCGTCCGTTCCCAACCCGACCCTCAGGTTTTTCGTCAGCATTGCCGGAACCGGCGCGACACCTGCCGCAAGCTTCATATTTGACTGAGGATTGTGAGCAATACCGACACCGGCAATTCTTAGTATGTCCAATTCTTCATCATTGGCGTGAATCACGTGGGCGGCGATCGTGCGATTACTTAGCAGACCGATCTTTGAGGCGTACTCGATCGGGCGCATTTGCTTGTTCTGCCTGACGAATTCCAGCTCCGATTGGGCCTCGGCCAGGTGAATAACCAACGGAGCGTCATAACGATCTGAAAGCGCCTTTGCAGATTTCAAATGCTCCTCCGACACCGTGTAGGGGGCGTGGGGAGCCACCGCGGGGACGATTAACGGATGGTTTTTCCACTTCTTGATAAAGACCTCCGATCCGTTCAACCCGTCCGCAAATGTCTTGAAATCCGGCGCCGGAAAATCGAGTATAGTTTGCCCGAGGACGCCCCTTACTCCCGCCTTCGCAGTCTCAAACGCGATGGCATCTTCGAAATAATACATGTCGCAATAGGTAGTAGTGCCCCCGCGAATGAGTTCGGCAAGGCCCAGACGGGTTCCGGCCACAACGAATCGCCTGTCTACATTTTTCGCTTCCGCCGGAAATATATATTTGGTCAGCCACTCGTTGAGATCCAAATCATCCGCGATCCCGCGAAAAAGGGTCATCGGAATATGGGTATGGGTGTTTATCAATCCCGGTACGACGACCTTATTTCGGGCGAATAGTTTTCTCCGGCTGCTATATTTACCGGCAATTTCCCCTGCCGGGCCAACCGCTACGATCTTATCTTTTTGAATTGCAACAGAGCCGTTTTCGATGACTTTGAGATCGGTATCCATGGTCACGATCGTACCGCCGACGATTATCAGATCGACCGGCCTCCTTTGCCCATAAGTAAATGAGACAAATCCGTGCAGGATCAGGAACGACAAAACAATTACTAGCTTTTTCATAATTTACCCATCAGAATTTGCTGCCTGATTCTCAGTCAAGCCGCTAGGAAAACCCGTTCGAAACGCCTCGGAAAATCCTAATCAAAGTCTCATTTTAAGAATTTGGTATCGAAAGCCCGCGGCAGGAGTTCGGAAATTGAAAGTGTCTCGTTATCGCCGCGAAGATTCGCCAGCGTCACCGGCACATCACCGCAGAATTCCCAAATGATCTGGCGGCAAATACCGCAAGGCGGTGTGAGTTTTTCGGTATCAGCAACGACCGCGATCGCCGTAAAATCGGTTTCGCCTTCAGAAACCGCCTTCCAAATCGCAACCCTTTCTGCACACACTGTTAATCCATAACTGGCGCTTTCTACATTGCATCCCGTAAAGATTCGGCCGTCCCGCGTTTTAACCGCAGACCCCACCTTAAAATTCGAATAGGGGGCAAACGCCAGCTCCCGGACCGCGGCGGCAGATTCAATCAGCTTTTCATAATCACTCATAATTAATTGCAGAATCTCCAGACAAAAACCAAACGGCGAGTTACATATGAAAGGTTTCGACCTTATCGGGTTGCAAATATCTTTTCGTTCATCAATCTCTTGTTCAGAAATGTCCAAAGAAATTCAAACGCGACCGCACTCTTTCCTCCATGCGGAATAACAATATCCGCATGCATCTTGGACGGATTAACGAATTTTTCGTGCATCGGTCGAATGGTTTTTTCGTACTGGGTAAGTATCTGGTCAAGCGTCCTGCCACGTTCTTTCATATCCCGTTTGATGCGCCTCAAAAGCCGCATGTCATCGGGCGTATCGATAAAAATTTTGACGTCGAGCAACTCCACGATGCGCGGCTCCGCAAAAAGCAGGATTCCTTCAATAAGCACCACCGGTTTGGATTCGACCCTTCGCATTTGATCGGCCCGGGTATGGGTCGAAAAATCATAATGCGGAATATCGACAGTTTCACCATTTTTGAGCCGCGCCAGATGATTGACGAACAGGTCAAAGTCGACCGCCCCGGGGTGATCGAAATTTGCCTGCTTTCTTTCATCGAGCGGAATTTCGGAAAGGTTCAGGTAATAGGAATCCTGTTCGATGAGTATTACATTTTCCTCACCACCGCGCTCAACGACCTGTCGAGCGATAGTCGTCTTGCCTGATCCGGTACCTCCGCAAATGCCAATAATCATATTAATTCAACGATTTCCTAATTACCCGCCGGAGCAATTCCTTGAATATCTGAGCTACCTTGCCGCCCGTTTCCATAACTTCTTCATGATTGATCGGTTGGTTGGTGATCCCGGCTGCGAGATTCGTGATACAGGAAATTCCGAGCACCCTTATTCCCTGATGCCGCGCCGCAATTGCTTCGGGAACCGTACTCATTCCGACCGCCGATGCTCCAAGCATTCTAAGCATACGGATTTCTGCCGGAGTCTCATAAGTCGGACCGGAAAGCGCGCAATAAACCCCCCGCTTTAGAAAAGGCCGGAATCGCTTATCAATTCCGTTATCGAATCTTTCCTGAGCGATGGCTTTTGCCTCGTCATGGGCAATTTCCTGTAGTCCGGCATCATAAACCTGCGTCAAATCAGGGAATCTTTCTCCAAAGCGCTCGTCATTGACGCCCCGTAACGGATTGACCCCCATCATATTGATGTGATCACGAATCAGCATCAAGCGGCCGGGCTTGAAACTCGTCAGGACGCTTCCGGCGGCGTTTGTTATGATCGCGATCTTGACCCCCAGCCGACCAAAAACGCGCATTGGAAAAATCACCTGATCCATTTCGTAGCCTTCATAATAATGAAATCTGCCTTGCTGGACCGCCACCGAAACACCCTCGACTTCTCCGAGAAGCAGCAGCCCGGCATGTCCCTCAACGGTCGAAACCGCAAAATTCGGGATCTCTCGATATGGGATTGCAACCGGGTTCTTTAGTTCATCGCCAAATGCGCCCAAGCCGCTTCCCAACACCAACGCAATTTCAATATCCCGATCGTATTTTTTACGGATAAAATCCGCTGTCGCCACCGCGTTTTCGTAATTCATACTTTCATTTGAATTGAGATCGAAAAACTCCCAACGCCTTAAATACCGTTATTCTCCATTACTGTTCCTTGCGATAAGGGATTCCCAAAGACTTTGGCGCCCTCGACAGCCCGATAAAACCCGCAAGCACGATTATTGTCAAAACATACGGCAGCATTTCGATAAACTGGACCGGTATGTCTTCACCGCCAATCTTCGCCCACGTCGATCCCTGCAATTGAATCGCGAAGGCCTCGGTAAACCCAAAAAAGAGACAGGCAACAAACACCGGAATCGGACGCCATTTCGCCAATATCAACGCGGCCAGCGCTATAAAACCCTTGCCGGCCGTCATCCCGCGAGTGAAAAAGGAGGATTGCCCGATCGCCATATACGCCCCGCCGGCTGCGGCCAAAACGCCGCTGATTATCACCCCGGTATAACGCATCTTTTGTACTTTAATTCCGGCTGCATCGGCCGCCTCGGGATTTTCACCAACCGCCCGAATCCTAAGTCCAAACGGCGTCTTGTATAAAATATACCAGCATAGCGGCACCATCAAAAAAGCCAGGACCGAGGCAATATTCAAACCAAACACTTCGGGAAGCAGGTATTCTTTTGCGATCTGTTCCGTCGAACCGGAGGCGTCATATATCGCGCTCGAAAGCAGCGCCGGCAAACCGAGCATCAAAATGTTGATCCCGAACCCGGCTACGACCTGATCGGCTTCAAACTTGATAACGGATACGGCGAACAAAAACGCCAGCAGGCCGCCGGCGACAAGGCCCAAAAAGAATCCGATATAAGGATTACTCAGTTCATAAGTTGCTACGGCTGCGGTAAATGCCCCGGCCAGCATCAGGCCTTCAAGGCCGATATTAATCACACCCGAGCGTTCCGAAAACATCCCGCCGAGAGCCGCAAAGATCATCGGCGTCGCAAGCCTGAC
The DNA here is from genome assembly GCA_041576495.1 of Aridibacter sp. Taxonomy (GTDB): domain Bacteria; phylum Acidobacteriota; class Blastocatellia; order Pyrinomonadales; family Pyrinomonadaceae; genus Aridibacter. The sequence goes on from JBFGKW010000041.1 coordinate 17,947, forward strand.
CGCCGAAAAAATCAGTATTACGAGTATTCCCCAGAATGTTATCGAAAGTGTCTCTTCCATTTATTATCGTTTCGAGAATCGCTGCAAACTCGCAACGAACAAAATAATTATCGCCTGCAGGACCTCCACCAAATCCTTTGAGACATATCTCGTAAAGGCGTCGACAAATATTCCGCCGCGCAGCAAAATCGCAAAGAAAATTGCCGCGATAAAAACCCCAAGCGGATGATTCCTGCCGAGCAGTGCAACGGCAATACCCATAAATCCAAGGCCGGCTGAAAAATCGTGATAATAGAGGTGCCGGTCGCCCAACACTTCACCGATGGCGACCATCCCCGCCAATCCGCCCGAGATAGTCATCGCGATGATTATTTGCTTTTTAGGGGAAATGCCGCCGTATTCTGCTGCCAGCGGATTTTCGCCCACCGCGCGTAATTCGTAACCCCATTTGGTCTTCCAAAGGAAAAAATAAACCAGAAAACACATTAAAATCGCGATCAGGAACGAAATATTGAGTTTTACGTCGGCAGGAATAAACGGCAAGAATTCGTTGAGCCTCGGAATATGTGCCTCAACGCCTATCGGGGCGGTCTCCAAATTCGGATTTCCAGGAACTTTGAAATGATATTGGGTGAAATAGCTCACGAGCGCGATTGCGATAAAATTCAGCATGATCGTGTTAATCACCTCATGCGAACCGAACTTCGCTTTCAAATACCCCGGTATTGCGCCCCACAGCCCGCCTGCAACCACGGCCGCCGCCAAACACAGCGGGATCAAAATCAGCGCCGGCAAACTGACCCAGGACCAATCCTGCTTCTCTCCGAAAACTTCGACAATCGTCCCGCCAAATTTTATACCCACCCAAGCCGTTGCAAACGCGCCCACATAAAGCTGACCTTCGGCTCCGATGTTGAGCAGCCCGCATCGAAAGGCAACGGCTACCGCCAATCCGGTGAAAATCAACGGCGTAGCATAAAATAAAGTTTCGGTCACACCTTTTACGGAGCCAAATGAATTTTCGACAAGCAGCAAGAATGTGGAAAACGGATCGTCTCCGATGATCACGATTAAAACGCCGCCGATAACAAATGCGGCGAACACGGCGATCAGGGGGTACAATGCTTCGCGAAAAATTTTCATTTATGCGTGCTGCAAACGATGCAAATTCGTTACTTAATTAGATTTGTTGCCCTTAATATTGGAAATGCGAAATAAATATAACCTTTCCAAGGGGTTTATGTCACCCGAAAACTGCGAATAAAAAATATTGTAATCGAATCGATTTGTCGATTTAATACTTGACAAACACAGGCTCAGATTTTATTATTCTCTTGGACTAAGCTAATTAGTCAAAATTTTAAGGATTTGACCTGTTAAATGTATTAGGAGGTTTTAACGAAATGAGTATTATTAAGTATGACCCGTTCAGGGAACTAAAGAGTTTACAGGATGAAATGAATCGAATTTTTCATTCGAATTTTCCCGCCCAGTTTACGCACGAAGACATGGCCAGCGGCGGGTGGTCACCCAGCGTCGATATTTTCGAAAGCGAAGGTGAAATTGTCTTTGAAGCCGAGCTCCCCGGTATGAAGCGCGAGGATTTTGAAGTATCAATCGAAAACAATGTCATTACGCTGAAGGGCGAAAGACGTTTTGAAAAGAAAGATGAAGCCGATAACTATCATCGTGTCGAACGCGCATACGGATCTTTCACAAGATCGTTCAGCCTGCCGCGTTCGGTTTCTGCAGATAACACAACAGCGGATTTCAGAAACGGAGTCCTGCGCGTGAGTTTACCGAAGAAGGAAGAAGCAAAAGCCCGCAAAATTGAAATTGCAGGCGAAGATGAAACTCCCAAGGTAATTGAAACTGAAGCGAAGGCAGGAAGCGCATAAAAAAATGGCGGCGGGTGAAGGGGTTTTTAATCCTTCACCCGTCACGTTCGACACAAGAAAATGAGATTTGATCGATTTACAATTCGCGGGCAGGAGGCAGTCCAAAACGCTATCGGTGTTGCTGAGAAAAACCAGAATCAGCAGGTAGAACCCGAACATCTATTGGTTTCCATGCTCGAACAAGAACAGGGCGTAGTGCGGCCGATTTTGGGAAAGGTAGGTGCTAACCGCGCCAACATTCTATCCGATCTTGAAGCCGCGATTGCCAAGTATCCTGAAGTCACCGGCGGACAGCAGTATTTTAGTTCACGTATCAATACCATTTTCGCCGAGGCGCAAAAAATCGCCGAGAAGATGGAAGATGAATATATTTCAACCGAGCATCTTCTAATGACAATAGCCGCCGAAAAAGACGGCGATGCCGGCCGGATCTTACGCGCCCGCGGGGTTTCTGAAGAAGACATCAAAACCGTTATCGAAGAAATCAGAGGCGGCTCAAAGATTACCGACAAGAATGCCGAAGATAATTTTCAGGCATTGGAAAAATATGCCCAAGACCTGACTGATTTGGCGCGCAAGGGAAAACTTGATCCGGTCATCGGCCGTGATGATGAAATTCGCCGGACGATTCAAATTCTCTCCCGTCGCAGGAAAAACAATCCGGTCTTGATTGGAGAACCGGGGGTCGGTAAAACTGCGATCGTCGAAGGGCTCGCTCAACGTATCGTCTCGGGCGATATTCCTGAAACACTCAAAAACAAAAAGCTCGTCGGCCTGGATCTGGGAGCGATGCTGGCGGGGGCGAAATACCGGGGCGAGTTTGAAGACCGGCTCAAAGCAGTGCTTAAAGAAATCGAGAATTCCGACGGCCAGATCATATTGTTTATCGATGAACTCCATACCCTGGTCGGCGCCGGTGCATCTGAAGGTGCGATCGACGCGTCAAACATGCTCAAGCCGGCCCTCGCGCGCGGAACATTGAAGGCGGTCGGGGCTACGACGCTCAACGAATACAAGAAATATATTGAAAAAGACGCTGCCCTTGAGCGGCGGTTCCAGCAGATTTACGTCGCGGAACCCAATGTTGAAGAAACGATTTCGATTCTGCGCGGACTCAAGGAGAAGTATGAGGTCCACCACGGCGTCAGAATTACGGATGCAGCCATCGTTTCGGCGGCGGCATTGTCAAACCGCTATATTGCTGACCGGTTTTTGCCCGATAAGGCAATCGATCTGATTGATGAAGCTGCCTCTCAGTTGAGAATAGAGATCGATTCTCTGCCCGAAGAGATAGATGATATAGAACGCGAGATTCTTCAGCTTGAAATCGAAAAACAGGCACTCGGGCGCGAAACAGATGAAAAATCAAAAGAGCGTCTGGCCGATATCGAAAAGCGGATCGCCGATCTAAAGGAAACATCATCGGCAATGAAGGCAAAATGGCAGTCGGAAAAGGCCGAAATTGAAAAAATGCGGGCCGCCAAGGGTGAACTTGAGCAAGCCAAGCTAGAACTCGAACGCGCGCGGCAGGCAAGCGATTTGAATAAGGCTGCCGAACTTCAGTACGGGACGATTCCCGAGCTTGAAAAACAGCTCGGCGATGAACAGTCGCGTCTTGAGGAATTACAAACCGATGGCGTGATGCTAAAAGAAGAGGTCGGCGAACAGGATATCGCCGAGATCGTAGCCAAATGGACCGGCATCCCGGTTTCTAAAATGCTTGAAGGCGAAATGCAAAAACTTCTCAAGATGGAAGACAATTTGCGGCGGCGGGTTATCGGACAGGATGAGGGACTACTTGCGGTCGCCAACGCGGTGCGGCGTTCGCGTGCCGGACTCCAAGACCCTAACCGGCCAATCGGTTCATTTATTTTCCTGGGCCCGACCGGCGTCGGCAAAACAGAAACGACCCGGGCTCTTGCCGAATTCCTGTTTGACGACGAAAAGGCAATGATCCGGCTTGATATGTCGGAGTATATGGAAAAACACGCCGTCGCCCGGATGATCGGGGCACCTCCCGGATATGTCGGTTACGAAGAAGGCGGACAGCTCACTGAAGCGGTTCGGCGGCGGCCGTATTCGGTAATTCTTTTTGATGAAATCGAAAAAGCGCATCCCGACGTATTTAACATCCTGCTTCAAATTCTGGACGAAGGACGACTGACGGATTCGAAAGGCCGGACCGTCGATTTTAAGAATACCGTCTTGATCATGACCTCAAATTTGGGATCAAGGGAAGTTCAGGACAAGAGCGATTTGGTTGATACGACCGCGAAAGAAATGGTTCTTGGAATCTTGAAAAATCATTTCAGGCCGGAATTTCTGAACCGGATCGACGACATAGTCGTGTTCGATTCGCTTGGAAAAGAAGAACTTGCCAAAATTATCGATGTCCAACTGAGGCGGCTTCACAAATTGTTGGCCGAAAAGGGACTCACGATCAAGCTCGATGATTCGGCCAAACAATTGCTCCTGACCGTCGGTTATGATCCGAATTTTGGTGCGAGGCCGCTCAAACGGGCGATTCAATCTTATATCCAGAATCCGCTGGCGGTAAAACTTTTGGAAGGAGAAATTCAAAACGGGCAGACGGTGAAAATATCGGCCAAGGATGGTCAAATGGTATTTACGCCTGAGCAGGCCGGAGCTGCGGCGTAGGCTTCTAGATCCGAAGGAATCGAATGCAATCGGAAATTGGAAACCGATCGTTGTGACGAAATCACGGCTGCCATTTGCTTGCCATTGAATGTCGGTCTGTTACTCTTGTTGGGTCGGGAAGTTTTTATGGATTTTAAGTTGATTTAATCTCGAAATAAATGAGTTGGTTTAATAAAGGAAAGATGAGCGAACAGGATATCTATAACGAAGAAATACAGGAAGGTGACGGAGACGCGGTTCCGTTTGATGATAAGCGTAGATTTAATGAAGCCGGCGAAAGGATTAACGTGGAGGTCAAGGACGCTTCTAATCCCGGGGAAACGATTTCAAATGCCGAAGTTAAGTCGCCCGAAGTTATCAAACTCGAGAACGCCCTTAAGGAAATCATGATCCGTTGCGAGGCCGCTGAATCGAAGCTTCAGAGTGTTCAGGCGCGGTTTGAAGATGAAAAAGCCAACCTCGAGCGGGAAACGGCAGAACGGCGCGAGCGAATGAAAAGATCGCTTGAACAGAAAGCCGATCAGGACAGGTTTAACTTCCTCGGTACGCTATTGCCGGTTTTGGACAATCTAAACTTGGCAATCGAAGCGAGCAATACGGATTCGTCTTTTGAACATCTTCTCGACGGGGTGAAAGGGACTGCCCGGAGCTTTGAGAAGTCGCTCTTAAACGTCGGCGTAGAAGCGATTGCCTCGGTTGGAGAATCGTTTAATCCGGAACTTCACGAAGCGGTAGATCTGGTCGAAGTCAATGAGGAAAATGAAGGCAAAGTAACTGCCGAATATGCCAGGGGCTATACGATTAACGGCCGCTTACTTCGTCCGGCAAGGGTACAGGTTGGAAAAGCGGCTCAGAGTAAAGAAGCTGCCGAAAAGTAAAATGACTGATGTTCAAATATCTTGTAGTTTGTCGGAATCGGATTTAGACAAGCGACGAAGCGGCGTTTTTAAGAAGATCCTGGATGATGTGACGGGTGTCGAAGAATTGAAAAACGGTTACCGGTACGGGTTTCCAGCTTATGACGCGATCCTTAAAGATCTGGTCGAAGTTATTAATTTTGAACGAAAGTGCTGCCCGTTCTTAAGTTTTAGATTGATCGCGAAATCGGGAGAATCGAAATTTTGGCTGGAATTGACGGGTCCGGAGGGGACCAAGGAATCTATCGTATCCTTGCTTAATTTACCGGCTGCTTCAACATCTTGAGCTATACCCAGCGTACACCTCAGCTCGTTCCGGCGTCACTTTTAGAATCAAAGATACACAATTTCTTAACTTCCGGTTTCGGCGGAATATCACCTGAATGATGGCCAAGACAAAGAGAGAAATCGCATTCCTTCACGGACTCTGCGTGGAAGACGAATGGACTTCGATATTTACGAAAAGTGTCGACCGCGGAATTAAGCTTAACGATTCTGAGACAGTGCTTTATATTAACGCGGGCACCGGAAATCACGCTTTGGACCTGTGCGGAAAACTCGACCCGGATGTACAGATGTTCGCGGTTTGCGAAAACTCGGAGTTGCAAAAGATCGCCCAGGAAAAATCGAATGCGCTCAACGCTAAACTCGATTTTTCGACTTCCCTGCCGTTAGTCGAATCCGATATCGTAATAGCCGATTTGAGTCTAATATCATCCGATAAACTGCCGGACTCCCTCGCCCGGGCGGTATCCGCCAGCGGCAAGGACGTAGCCTTTTTTCTTCCTACAGTGGGAAGTTTCGGTGAAGTGTTTTCTTATTTATGGGAAGTCCTTCTAGATCTGGACCTGCTTGAAAAGAGCGCTGATATTGAATCCCTGATAACGGACCTGCCGACCGTTTCAGATATTAAGTCGATCTCAAAAAAACTCAGCCTTAAGAAAATAAACGATTCCACGAAAACCGAAATTCTTGAATTTGAAAACGGCAGGCAGTTTGTAGAATCGCCGCTGATCAAATACTTCTTGATGCCGGGATGGCTGAAGTCTTTCGGCGAAAAAGAAAAAGAGCAAGTTACAGAAAAACTTGCCCAAAAAATTGATGCTGAGTGTGATGATCTTAGTTTTCGATGTTCCGTAAAGGCGACCCTGATTACCGCGATCAAAAGCTGATTGGCCAAACCCAATTTTGGAAGACTTTACGACTGGTTAGCTTCAGCGCGGCGACGCATTTCAGACGCCAAATCTTCGTCGGTCATACTGCTGATTTTCGGCGCCTCAGCAGATTCGAGCTGCTTTTCCTCATCACCCCGAAATTCCTTTTCAGCTTCTTCGAGTCCCTCTTTAAATGCCTTTCGGCTTTGCCCAAGCGACTTCGCAAGCTTCGGAAGACGGCTAGCTCCGAAAAGCAGGAAGACCACCAAAACGATCAAAATAATTTCTGTAGAACCAAACATAATTTTTAACTTTCCTTGTGACGCATAAACCCATAAAAAAGTCTGAGCTTCCCAATGATACAGCTAAATCGAATTATTTTCACCTTTTTTCACAATCTCGGTTGATTATTCGATCTGACTGAGGTCCACCAAGGCACCCAGGCCCTTAAGTTTTCCATACAGGCTTTTGGCCAGCCTGGGGTCTTCGATTTTGAGATCTATCGCCTGGCCCGCCGAAACCGCATTGGCAAGTTTTTCCGATTCATCTTTATCGAGCTGGAGGTCTTCCGTTAACACCTCGATCATTTTGAGTTTGTTGAAACCCGTTTCCCATCCCTTGATTTTTAAATTATCCATAACTATTTGTTTTCATTATCCCGAAACCGGTCGGTTGCCTCAACAAGGGCGGCGGTAATTCCCTTTTCCGAGATGGAATGACCGGCATCGCCGATAATATTTAACTCCGCCTCGGGAAACGCACCGTGAAGTTCCCAGGCAGATACCATCGGGCAGACCACGTCATAGCGGCCCTGGACGATGACGGTCGGGATATGCCTTATTTTCCCGACATTTTCAATCAGGTAATTCTCGGTAGGGAAAAACGAATTATTCATAAAATAGTGGCACTCGATCCGGGCCAGCGAAAGCGCTTCGCGCTCGTCTTCCCAGTGTTCCATCAAATCCTTGTCGGGAAAAAGCTTTGATGTCGACCCCTCCCAGACGCTCCAAGCCCGGGCAGCCGAAGCCCGTGTGGCTGCGTCATCGCTGGTCAGGCGTTTGTGATACGCGCTAATCATATCGCCCCGCTCATCCTCGGGGATTTCATCCCGGTAGCGTTCCCAATAATCCGCATAAATCTCGCTTGCGCCATACTGGTAAAACCACTTGAGCTCCTTCGGACGGGTCAAGAA
>JBFGKW010000042.1:0-25148 GCA_041576495.1 Aridibacter sp.
CCGGAGACTGTTATCAGTTTCAAAAACAGTTCGCGTTCCTGCGCGGTAATAAACCCGTAGAGTTGAAGTGTATCTTCACGGACGTACGTAAAAATACGGAGCGAAATCTCCGAACCGATTTCTCCAAGTTCGTAAAACGTGGATAACGGAATCGTCGCTTCATAGCCGACACCGGCAACATCGATTATCACCGCATTCGCTTCTTTATTTAAGAGCTTGCCCGAAAGATATGAAATCATAGTGTTTCACACTTGAAACATAAATTGTAGTTCAAATCCAATTCGAGAGCAACATTCATTTGCGCCGTTTTTCACAAAAACGATTATTGCGATTATAATTATCCGTGCCGATGAAAGTTGAGAAAATATCTGAGCTCACTACCAACCGCCTGAGCGTTTATCTGCGCTGTCTAGAGGAACTCGCATCCGAAGGTGCTAAGACCGTTTCGTCACGCAGACTCGCCAAACGATTTCATCTGAATTCAGCTCAGATCCGGAAAGATCTGGCCTGCTTTGGTGAGTTCGGGGTCAGGGGTGTGGGTTATTATGTCGGCGATTTAAGAAGCAATATCCAGAGAATCCTCGGTCTCGATAAAGAGCACCGGGTGGCGATAATCGGGGCGGGACGGCTCGGTGCCGCACTCGCCGATTATTACGGATTTACGCAGACCAATTTTGATGTTGTTGCGCTTTTTGATTCGGATAAGGAAAAGATCGGCGGAGAGATCGGCGATGTCCGCATTTTCGATATTGCGGATTTCGCAGCAGTATCCGAAGGAAAGAAAATCGATGTCGTAGTAATCGCGGTGCCGGCGCCTTTTGCCCAGGGCGTTTTGGAAATCGTCTCAGCGGCCGGCATCAGGGCGGTTATGAATTTTGCGCCGATTCCGCTCAAGGTTGCCAAAGAGATAAAGTTAAAGACAGTCGACCTTACTATTTCGTTGGAGAGTTTATCCTATTTTCTCGCCCAACCGGGTACACCCAACGGAAAAGAATAGGTAAATACGGTTTTCGGCTGAGGGGCCAACCGAATACCCCCAAAATGTTTGAATTTGCCCGCCTGTTTAGAAGCATTGTCCGCCTGCTCTGCCTTTGTTGCGGACCTGCCAGAATAGGAGCGGGGGAGGATACAAATGAAGATCGCTTTCATTTGTGTTAATCTGTGATTCAATTTTAGGTTGCAAGTCGGTTATTGTGCGGAAATGAACGAATCGGAAGCCAGAAAAACAATTGTCGAAGTCGGCCGTTTAATGTACCAGCGAAGCTATGTTGTTGCGTCTGACGGAAACGTCAGCATCCGCCTCGACGAGAATCGCGTGATGGCAACTCCGACCATGACGTCAAAGGGCCGTATGACCGAGCGTGGGCTAGCGATAACCGATATGGACGGCAAGGCGCTGAATGAAAACAAAGTTTCTTCGGAACTTGCAATGCATTTGCTGGTTTACAAGATGCGTCCCGAGATCAAGGCGGTTTGTCATGCTCACCCTCCGCACGGAAGCGCTTTCGCCGCCGCCGGCCTCGCCATTGACAAGCCGATTCTGTCAGAAGTGATTTTGACTCTTGGTTGTGTTCCGCTGACCGAATACGGGACCCCGTCGACCGATGAATTGACCGACGCGATGAAACCGTTCGTCCCGCATCACAATGCGTTGCTGATGGCCAATCATGGCGCGGTAGCCTACGGGAAAGATCTGTGGGAAGCGTTTGACAGGATGGAAACTCTGGAACATACCGCCAAAATCGCAATCCTTGCAAAGGCGCTGGGGGGTGCCAACGACCTGCCTGCCGACGCAATCGAAAAACTTATAAACATCCGGGAAAAAGCGGGATACCTGACCGAATCAGCTCGCTGTCAGGCCTGCGGTTATCTCCATGATACAAATATCATCTGCGAACTCGATAGCACTTCTGATTCTAACGGTTCGAAAGTCTCGTTTTCGCGGGAAGAGCTGATTGAGCTGTTAAATCAGGTTGCTACACTTCGCGATTAGCATTAATCGTCTAAAGAGAATAAAATCGGCATCAACCGCCACCTGTAAAAAGGGGGATTTGCGTATTACAGGGTATTGCGGAGCAGATTCCCGGAGGTTCGACTCCTCGTTTGTTGTGGTAACACTAGGCTCAGAACCTATTTGACAAGAGCCTGAGGAAAAAAAGAAACTGGCTTGGATGACAGATATAAACCGGCTTGCAAACCCGAGGATACCGATTTGGCCTTCGCCATTTCTAAATCGGGTTTCCCCTGTTTGTGTTGTTTCTTTTTTTCCGACGGCATAACTATTCGAGATGTACGAGTTAATTCAAAACGAAAAGAGACGGCCATTTTGGCGTGTAAGATTTTCGGTGTCGCCAAATGAGATTGGCTATCTTTATCACAGAAATCGCCTGGAAAAGAAACTCGAAGCCGGTGTTTATGACCGTTTTGACTATCGGAGAGTCTTGAGCATCGTGACACTTCCGAAAACCAGCCGAATCCAAAATGTCGTCAATCAGGAAGTAATTACCAAAGACAACATTGCCCTTCGGTTTTCGTTTTTTATCGAATACGGGATCAGCGATCCTGACCTGTTTATCGATAAGTTTAACGTTCACGCCAATCCATACGACGTATTTTTTGAGGCAGAACAAGTTATCCATAACCTTTCCCAGGTTCAGCTGAGGAGGGTCATATCGGAAATTGAAAGTGAAGAATTGAGCGAAAGGAGAAACGATATCCTTCCGGAAATTCCGGACCAGCTGCAAACCGAGCTAAGCGGTTACGGAATCCGATTGGACAGATTGCTGCTGCGGGACCTGACGTTCCCAAAGTCAATTCAGGACATGATGGCCAAAACGCTCGAGTCAAAAATTCGTTCGAAGGCGGACCTTGAAAACGCACGTACCCAGGTTGCCGCAGCTCGGGCGTTAAAGAATGCGTCGGAGCTAATGAAAGGGGATGAGAATATCAGATTCGTCCAGTATTTAGAGACGATTACAAGAATTGCCGAAAAAGGAAAACATACTTTTGTCGTTGGTGATTTAGCTAAAAACGCTGTAAATTTAAACAAAGATTAGGTCTATCAAAACAGGAGCAAACGTAAATGCAAGAAGCCTTAGGAATGGTTGAAACAAAAGGACTTGTGGCGATGATTGAAGCCTCGGATGCAATGGTCAAAGCCGCAAATGTCCATCTCGTCGGTTATGAGAAAATCGGCGCGGGTTTTGTAACTGCGATTGTTCGCGGTGACGTTGCCGCCGTAAAGGCCGCGACCGATGCCGGTGCCGCGGCCGCCCGCCGGGTCGGAGAACTTGTCAGCGTTCACGTGATTCCGCGTCCGCACGAAAGTGTAGACGTGGGCCTTCCGGTGACTCTTAAATAAGAAGCCTGTACTCAGCAGCCCGCTAGCAAACCATGCGAATTGCCAAAATAATCGGAACCGTTGTCTCGACGCAAAAAGATGAGCGGTTAAAGGGTAAAAAGCTCCTGGTAGTGAGGGCAATTGATCCCGACGGAACTGAAACGGATGATTACGTCGTTGCAGTCGACACCGTCGGTGCGGGCTTCCACGAAAGAGTATTGATAGTTGGAGGCTCGTCGGCGCGGATGGCGGAAGGAAATAAGGACTGCCCGGTCGATACGGCAATCGTCGGCGTAATCGACACGATTGATTTTACTGCGGCGGAATAGCTTCCCAAAGCGGCGAAACTACCGGCTTATTTTAGTCAAGATAGTTGTCGCCGTTTTACTGTTGTGAACAACCCGTCCACCGGCTCACGGACTGCCGTCTTTCAGACTTGGCAATGACCTGAACTAAAGGATCTGAATCCTATGCAACTGGCACGAGTCATCGGAAACGTTGTTTCCACCGTCAAAAATGAATCGCTCAAAGGGCGGAAGATGATGATCGTCCAAAATCTCACTGAGGATTTAAAACCTTTCGGCAAGCCTTTGATTGCGCTCGACGCGATCGGCGCGGGAATCGGCGAATTGGTTTTTTGGTGCCGCGGGAAGGAAGCGGCGTTTCCATTTAAACGTGACGCGACGCCGACGGATTGTACGATCGTCGGAATCGTCGATTCCGACCTCCACGTTTATAACCGGGAGAGACAATAGATGTTGATTGCGCGTGTCATCGGTAACGTCGTTGCGACGCAGAAGAATCAGCGTTACGAAGGTTCACGGATAATGCTGTGCCGGAAACTGACACCAGAGGGCGAAGATACCAAGACGACGCTGCTGGCGCTCGATTCGGTTGATGCCGGAGAAGGTGACATCGTCCTTATTGCAAGAGAAGGATTTAGCGCTTCGACTGCCGCGACCGGTAAACCGGGTGCCGCAATCGATTCCGCGATCGTCGGCGTCGTCGACCGGATTGATCTGCTTGCGAAGGAAGTTGACTGAGTTGACCGGTAGTTGGCTGAGTTGGCTGAGTTGGCTGAGTTGCCCCGGGGTTAAAGCTGAATGACTTTAGAAAACAATCAAAAATTGGCCGAACAGCTTGCAAGCATTCTGCAGAATGCAAGTGAGTCAAAAGAATCGCGTTCGCTTGAGTCGAGCATCGAAGAATTAAACCGGAGATTGGCAGCGATCGAATCGAAATTGGATTCGAATGAGAAACAGCCCGCCACGATTCCGCAGTCGGCCCACCCAAGCCTCGAAAAGTTCGATGTCGTCGAAGCAGTCGCCGATCAGATAATCGAACACTATCAAAATGAAAAGGCCTGCACATTTGAGCCAAACGGCAAGCCTTGCGATCATTGTTCTATGTGCAGTTCAAGAGGCTTTTAGCTTACTTGTCGCCTTTCATATCTTCGCTGTTCAGCTGCGGAACTGCCTTTGCTTTTTCTTCAGCTGTAAAATATGGCTCTTCTTGGAACCCGACAAGACCGGCAGTCAAAACAGCCGGAAATTGATTCCGCGTAGTATTGTAATCAGTAACCGCCGCGTTGTAATCCTTTCTTGCAACATCGATCCGATTCTCAGTACCGGCAACCTCATCCTGAACCTTTAGGAAAGCCTCGTTTGAACGGAGAGTCGGATAATTCTCAAAGATAACGAGGAGCCGGCTCAAGTCGCTATTAGCCTGCCAAATCGCCTGTTTTTGCTCGGGAGATTTATTTCCGTCCGTTCCGGCGGGTTCGGCTTTTTGGGCATTTGCAAGTTTCGAACGGGCATCCGCGATTTTTCCAAAAACGGTTTGCTCATTAAATCCCGCAGCTTTGGCCGCCTCGAAAAGATTGGGAAGTAAATCCGCGCGCCTTTGCATCGAGCTTTCTACGTTCGCCCATTTGCCCTTGACGTTTTGCTGCTTCTCGGTCAGCGTATTGTAGCTGCAACCGCTAAAGCCTAATCCGATAAACAAAGCAATTGATACCAGTAATGCGTTTCTCATTTTTTCTCCTCAGGTTTTTATACAAATTCTAAATCAATTTTTTTGTGCTCGATCAGCCATCATCCGAAACACCGTCGATGTTTCTCATCTGATCCACCGATCGGATCACATTTTCAATCTGCTCCATATACTCCGTAAATAGTTCGTTGGCCGAAGTAATGGTCAATTTCGCGGAGTTATCATTTTCCCGAATATCAAAGATTTTTTCAAACGGCTCACCGTCGATTGACAATCGTTCAACGGTTTCTGCGACAATCTCGCGTTTCGAAACAGGCGGATCTGTTTTGAGTAATAACAGGACAGCCCTGAACAATGCGGCAAAACTCGCCAGACTATCGGCCATCAAGTCGATCAGCCGCGGAAGGGAAGTCGATGCGTGAATATACCGGCGACGCAATTGGAGGAGTTTACTTCGCAGCTCAAATTCGGTTTGATGACGAAGATACCTGTCAGATATGACGACATCGGCGAGCACGTCTTCCCCGTATAGGACTACACGCGCCTCTTCCATTTGATGAAATTCAATCGGAAATACATCGCCTGCATTCTTAAGTTCGTCAACCGTAAAATAGACCGGCACGGGGTGGCCCATTTTGTTCCACTCCCGCATGCATGCGTGAGCGTTACGGAGCTCGGCCGGAGTAATCTCCCGGAGAGCGACCAATATATTGTAATCAGACTCATGGGGAATAAAATCCCCGGCCGCTGCCGAGCCGTAAAGAATCACTGACGCCAGATTTCCGCCATGAGTAATCTTGATGTCATCAATAAAATCCGCAAAATAATGTTTCATGATTATTTTCTAAACTGACTATACGGTTTCACGATAAAGACTCAAAACCGCAACTTAACGCTACCAGCTACCACCGGCTCCTCCACCGCCGAAGTCTCCGCCTCCTCCGAATCCGCCCCAGTCCCCGCCCGAACTGCCTCCCCAGCTGCTCGAACCCCCGTCGCTTGATGATCCGCTGGCAAGTCCTGAGATAAGCGCGCCGAGCACGCTGATCGCAATATCTGCAGCCTGACCGCCGCCTCCTCCGCCGGAACCGCCAAATCCGCCTCCCCCCCACCGGTCACGATCCTGTTGATCGGGTCCGGATTTTCGGGCCGAACCGGAAATGATAATCACCAAAACGATAAATATGACGATGCCGCACCCGGCGATAGTGCAAATAAAACCTTCATTGAAGCCTTCATCAACCGATTCGGCGGGCGCCGCGGCCGGCGGAAGTGCCGTGCCGTTTTGTTTTGATTCGATCGTCGTGATGTACGCATTTATCGTATCTTCGATGCCCTTTCCATAGTCGCCTTTCTTAAACTCGGGTACCAGGAACTGGCGCTGAAGTGAGCCGACGAGGCCGTCCGGCAATTCGTCTTCGAGGTCCTTGCTAACCTGCGTAAAATATTTTCGGTCTTCGATGGCGATAAACAGAAGAGCGCCTGGATTGTCATCTTCGCGCGAACCTATTCCCCAGCCCCGTGCGACAGCCAGCGAATAATCAAAAATTGGCCTGTCTCCGGTGGTCTTGACGACTGCCACCGCAAGTTCGACGGTCGGATTCGAACGGTTCTTAAATTCGATGATTTCTTTTTCGATACGGCTCTTCACATCCGGATCGAGAACCCCCGCGAGATCGGCCACGGGGGTTGAGGGTTTTGGAATTGGTGATGCATTGAGCGAAAACGGCTCGTTTTCCTGCGCACCGGCAAAGTTCGTGCCGGCGCAAATGAACGCGGCAAGTAAAGTAATATAAAGAATTGTGCGTTTCATTTGTTGACCGTAAGTGATCATCTCAATTCATTGTATAACAGGGAAGTCATGACTTTCACAGCCGGACCTAGGCGTTCAATAACGAGTGGAGCAGGACGTGCATCAGGAAAAACATTGCAACGCCGGCAAAAACCGATAATGAAACGAGTGGATTCTTTCCCCCATGATGGTTTACCTCGGGGATCAGATCGCTCGCCGCGACATACAGGGTGATTCCGGCAGCCAGCGGAAGCGCATAGGCAACGGAAGACTCAATGTTGGTGCCGATGAAATAAAAACCAAGCACGCCGAGCAAAGTAGTCAGTCCAACGATCGATGTCGCAATCAGGACTTCCCGAAAACCCTTTCCCGCCGCCAGAACCATCGAAGCTATCGTGAATCCTTCGGGAAACTTATGAAGTAAAACCGCTACAAACATCAAGATGCCGACCCTTGAGTCCACCTGGGCCGCGGCCGAAATGGAAACTCCGTCAAAAAAAGTATGAATCAGTAAACCCCCGATCGCCGTATACACTGACTTTGTAGAAATTAAGTGGTCTGAGTGAACCTCTTCTCCGAGATGAAAATGCGGCGCGATCGTGTGCTCGAAAAACTGCGTCAGCAAATAACCGGCAAGCAACAAAACCATCGGCAGATACAGATATTCCCCAATTGAGGGTAGATTCTTATTCGTTTGCCAGATGGTGATTGTTTTTGGAACTATTTCGACAAAGGTAACCGCGAGCATAAAGCCTGCGCCGAGGGCCAGCAAATACTTGAGCAACTTCTTGTAGTGCTTGTAGATGCCGGTTGGGAACAGTATTAATCCGCCCAGGACGTTGGCCAACGCGACGATTATTCCAAAAAATAAAAGCTGGACAAAAGTAAATTCCATAAAAACTAAACTTTACGCAATATATTGTGGGAACGCAATTGCTTTGCAACAACATACTAGGTATGTAAATTAGCGGGTAAAATTTAATTCGAAAATATTAAGCACTTGATTAAAAGTAATATTCAAGAATTGTCTTGACACGAAACTCGTATTCAGCGTAAAATCCACAATACCTAGTGGTTATCAGTCTTATTTGCAGGATGAAGTTCCACAACTAACCCCAAAAAAGTGTTTAAGAATACAAGGAATTTTAAGCACTATTCTCGATGATCTTCCGGATTCATAAGTGACGGACTTATAAAATATTTATTCGCTGACCGTTTATAACAGTTCATACACGAATTACCGCCGCGGCATCCGGATTTCAATAGCCTTATTCTTTAGCTAAACCCCTTTGAGGAAGATGTTCTTTGAAGAAATCGACGGAACAAATCGACAATCTGCATCGTTCGGTCCTTCTTACTGAGGTAATTCAGTTCCTCGACATCAAAGAAGACGGACTCTATGTCGATGCAACACTTGGGCTCGGAGGGCATGCAAATGAAATCCTGTCGGCCGGGAATAGAATTCGGCTGATTGGGATCGATCAAGACCTCGACGCAATTTCCCACGCCCGGAAACGGATGGACCGGTTTGGATCACGGGTCGAAATATTTCACCGCAGTTTCTCGGAGATTTCGGCAGTGCTTAAGCAGTCGAAGATCGATTCGGTCGACGGGATAATCGCAGACCTGGGCGTATCTTCCATACAGTTTGACAGTCCGGGTCGCGGGTTCAGCTTCCGATTTGATGCCCCTCTCGATATGAGGATGAATGCCGATTCCGATGACGAGACTGCGGCCGAGCTTCTTAAACGGCTTTCGCAAGAGGAAATCGCAAACCTTATATATCAGTATGGAGAGGAAAAGTTCTCGCGGCGAATCGCGAGGCGGATCGTCGAAAAGCGGGATCAAAATGAGCCGGTTGAAACAACCGCTGATCTGACCAGGCTCGTTGAAAAAGCGGTCAAACGAAAACGGACGGACAAGATTCATCCGGCGACCAAAACCTTTCAGGCGCTTCGAATCGCGGTTAACCGTGAGCTTGAAATACTAGAGGGGTTTATCAGGGACAGCGTGGACCTTCTGAAACCCGGCGGGAGACTTGCAGTTATAACGTTTCACTCACTGGAAGACAGAATCGTAAAACGAACATTGCAGAACCTCTCAGGAAAGTGTTTCTGTCCGCCCAAATTTCCACAATGCGTTTGTGGAGCCATAAAGACTGTTGAAATTTTGACGCGAAAACCAATCGTTCCGGGGAAACCGGAACAAGAAACCAACCCCAGGTCGAGAAGTGCCAAACTCCGGGTTTGCACGAAATTGAATTAACCAATTAGCCAAATGAGGAAGGAAAAGATGAAGAGAAAAAGACCGACCGCCACCCGAACGACACGAATCAAACGCGAACGCGATCCGATTCCCTGGAAATACTGCGTGTTAACGCTGGTTTGCGGATTAATTCTCGTCGGCGGGTTTTTCTTCGCGGCTCGACTTCACTTTACCGCAATCGAATACGGGATCGAGAATTCAAAGTTGCGTAAAGAGCTTGAACAGCTCAAGACCGATAACCGGATCGCCATCCTGCGTCGCGAAGCAGCGCTCTCGGCTGTCAACAAAGTCGCTCAGAAAATCGGATTCAGAAGTCGAACGGTAAATAATCTCGAAGTTGTCGGCTCGCCGGCCCAAAAACTCCCGGTGGTTTTGGCGGTCTCCGACGACCAACCGCAGGTCAAGGCATTCACCAATAGCGACACGCTGGCAAAGGCCATCCACGTCAAGTTTGAGGAAATCGAAAAGAAAGTTACCCAGCCGGCCACCCGCAAACCGGAACCCGGTGTCCGCAAGTCATCCTCCGATAAAACCGGAAAGAAAACGGTTAGCCGGGACCCGGTAATAAATGCGAAGAAGAAATAACGGACAATCGTATGCGGCACCCGATTTTCGTCCGGCGGCGTTTCAGATAATTAAACAGAAATATGCAAAATAGAATGCGAAAAACAAATAGCTCTTCAAAGCAGTCTGTATTCGCGCGATTTATGTTAATCGTCGCATTTTTTATTTTCTGGATCGGTGCGATCGGGGTCCGGCTCGTGCATCTGCAGGTCAATCAACACGAGACATTCCGCGAACAGGCGGTAAATCAGCGACGTGACATCGTCAAAACGAAAGCGCTTCGCGGATCCATATTTGACAGAAACGGAAGGCCGCTGGCAATGAGCGTCAAGGTCAATTCCCTTTACGCGGATCCTTCTGAAATTGACGATATACCGGGTACTGCCGGCAAGATCGCAAAGGTTCTTAAACTAAATCCGCGCGCCATTGCAAAACGAATCGAACAGGGAAAGCAAAAGGAAAAGCGTTTTGTTTGGATAGTCAGAAAACTTGATCAGGAAAAGGTCGATGATGTGAATGCGTCTCTTCGCGACGAGGAGTTAAAAAAATACGATTTGCCAAGATTTCCCGGACTCTACTGGAAAGAAGAGCAAAAGCGAAATTATCCGTATAAGACGATGGCGGCGAGCGTGATCGGGTTTAGCAACTCGGATGATGAAGGCCAGGCAGGAATAGAACTGTCGCAGGAAGAGGCGCTCCATGGCGAGGTAAGCAAAACCACACGCGAGCGTGACCGTCTTGGCCGAGTTTATGACGAATGGGGAACGGCCCGTGAAGATCCGAAAGATATCGTGCTGACCATTGGAAACTCGATTCAGTACAAGGTCGAGGAGGCGCTTGCCCGCGGCGTGAAAAAGGTAAACGCAAAATCAGGAAAAGCGATCGTGCTGGATCCAAAAACCGGCGAAATACTCGCGATGGCAAACTACCCGTCCTTTGATCCCAACAAATTCCGCCGGCTCGAACCGGGTATCTGGAGAAACCGTACGATTCAGGATAATTTCGCGCCGGGTTCGGTATTCAAACTGATCACATACGGTGCCGCGCTTGAAGAAAAGCTATTCAATCCGGAAGATGAAATCGATTGTGGAACCGGGACCATAACCGTCGCCAAACATACGTTTAGGGATTCACATTCGGTCGGAAAGGTATCTTATTTACGTGCGTTTGCAGAATCGAGTAACGTCGGCGCGATTAAAACTGCAATAAAATTAGGCGAAAAATCCTTTTACCGGTATGCACTTGATTTTGGATTCGGACAGAAAAGCGGCATCCGGCTTCCGGCCGAAGCAGCCGGCCTTTTGCGGCCTCCGAAACGATGGAACGGGGACTCTCTGGCATCGATGTCGATCGGCTACGAAATCGGCGTTACGGCGTTGCAAAGTGCGACCGCTTTTGCGACTATTGCTAATGACGGTGTCAAAGTCCAACCACACATCGTCAAAGAAATACGTAAATCTGACGGTGAGATAGTTTCCTCGACGAAGCCGGAAAAGGTTCGAGTTGTAAGTACTGGAACTGCACGAAAATTACGTAGAATGCTTCAGCAAGTCGTACTTGACGGAACGGCCCGCAGCGCACAGCTCGCAGGTTACAGTTCAGCAGGAAAAACCGGAACGGCCTGGAAATACGATGCCAAACTCAAAGCCGTCAATCGAAATAAATATGTTTCTTCCTTTATTGGATTCGCCCCCGCGGACAAACCGGAGGTCGTGATTGCAATAGTTATCGATGAACCGCAGGGAGCACTCCGTTATGGCGGACAAGTTGCGGCTCCCGTGTTCCGCGAGATTGCCGAACAGGTTCTGCCGGAATTAAACGTCATCCCGGACGCAGTTTTGCCGAATGACCCTGCTGTTCCGGATTCGCCTTTAAATGAATCGGAAAACATGGAGAACTCCGAAGAACCCCCGATTGACGGAGATTTACCAGATGTTGATCAAACTCAAATAGATTCTCAAACCGAAACGGGATCCGAGGATGATCCCCGTACGAAGCCGGCTTCCAGGCGGCGAACAAAGGACGGCAAACAGCGTCCGCCGAAAACAACAGCCCGGATCAGGGAACCGCTGACGATTCGCATGAATCCTTTTGCGGAACTCAATTCGCACATCATTAATCAACGAAAGACTTGAAATTTATAACCGCAATCGAATACATGAACGCAGATGCGATAAACCTCAGCCCCGGTTTACTCCAGCAAGACGTGGCGTCATTTTCGATCGATTCGCGGGAGGTAAAAGCGGGTGATTTATTTTTTGCCTTTTCGCAGCCTGAGTTTAGCAACAACGGATTCAATGGGGAATTCAAGGATGCGCACGAGTTTATCCCCGACGCTTTCAAGAACGGGGCGGTCGCTTGTGTAGCGAGAAAAGACCGGTTTGAGGAGCGGCGCGAATCGCTTGACGAGTTTCAGGACCGGACAATTTTTGCCGAAGACGTAATCATCGCCTTTCAGAGCTTGGCGCATCGAGTCTATCTGGACTGGAACAAACCGGTAGTTGCGATAACCGGAAGTGCCGGAAAAACGACTGCCAAGGAATTGATCGCCCATGTGTTGGCGTCCTCGGGCCGAAAGGTCCTTCGAAATCTTAAGAACCTGAACAACGGAATCGGACTGCCGCTCACGGTTCTTAAGCTCGCTGGTGACGGTAAGTTTGATGTTGCGGTTCTTGAGATGGGGATGTCAACGCCGATGAACGAGATTCGGCGGTTATGCAAAATTACCCCGCCCGATGTAGGTGTCGAATTGAATGTTTTGCCGGTTCATATCGAGCATCTTGGGACGATCGAAAACGTCGCCCGGGCAAAAGCGGAATTGATTGAGGGACTCAAGGAAGCCGGTACTGCGGTGCTGAACGCCGATGATCATCGCGTCGCCGGGATGCGGCATATACATCAGGGACGTGTAATCACGTTCGGAATTGAAAATGACGCCGATATTATGGCGCTGGGGGTTGAAATGAAACAATATGGCGAGACGTATTTCACGTTGAAAATGCCCGAAGGTGAAGTGAACGTCGTGTTCCAGCTTTCCGGACGACACAATGTCCTAAATGCGTTGGCTGCATGTGCCGTCGGCTACAGCTTTGGGATGACGGCGATGGAAATCTCGCACGCGTTGGGAAGCATTAAGCCTCCGCCGCAAAGAGGCGAGGTGCTCCATTTTCAGAAGGGGTTCACCGTAATCAATGATTCATATAATTCAAACCCCGCCGCACTTCTTGAAATGGTCAACACCCTCAACGATGGCGCGGCGAAGGGAAAACGAAGAATCGTGGTGGCCGGTGAAATGCTCGAGCTCGGATCAGACGAACAGGAAATCCACCGAAAGACCGGCCGGGAACTGGCGGAAAGCGGTATCGATTTTTTAATCGGTGTCAGGGGACTGGCGCGGGAATTGGTCGAATCCGCGGGGAAAGCGGGGCTTAAGCAAACAAAATTTTTTGAGACTTCAGATGATGCGGGCGCGTTTCTGATCGGTGAGATCGACGAAAACGACGTGATTCTGGTCAAGGGTTCGCGCGGAGTCCGAACGGAGAAGGTTATCGCCAAACTGGTTGAGAGCTTCGGATTGAAAGTTCCGAAATGAGTAGCGAAACGGTAGCCGGCCCGGGAGGGGTCAAAAACTTTCCAGATGCTTCATTTTATTTTATATCAGCTGATTTTCAAACAGTACGGCCCGGGAGGAGAGTCGTACCTTTTCAAGGGACTCAATGTTATTCAATATGTTACTTTCCGGACGGCCTGGGCGACGATCACTGCTCTTTTAATCTCACTTTTACTCGGCGGCAAGGTCATTAAAAAGCTCGCTGCACTGAAGTACGGTCAGGAAATTCGGGAAGAGGGACCCCAGTCCCACCATGAAAAACGCGGTACGCCGACCATGGGCGGCGTCCTGATTATCGGATCGGTTTTGTTTTCAACCCTCTTGTGGGCGCGGCTGGACAGCAAGTACCTCTGGATAGCGCTGGTGGCGACCAGTTGTTTTGCAGCGATCGGGTTTGCAGACGACTACATTAAAGTCGTCAAGAAACGAAACCTTGGCCTGACCGGAAAACAGAAACTGCTCGGTCAGGTTTTGGTAGCAATAGGGGTTTGGTCGGTGCTCTGGATCATTTCGAATTATCCGTGGAATATCAGTATTCCGTTTTTTAAGGCGACGGCGGTGACAAATATCACGTGGGTCGGTCCATGGGTTTATTTGGGTTTTATCATTTTCATTTTGCTTGGTTCCTCGAACGCCGTAAATTTGACTGACGGCCTTGACGGCCTGGCGATTAGCGTAACGTTTATCGCCATGTCGGCCTTAACCGCGTTAACTTATGTGGCAAGTGACGCGCGCTGGTCGCAATATCTGGATTTGACCCACAAACCCGAAGCGGCAGAATTGACGGTGTTTTGTGGCGCAATGGTCGGAGCAAGCCTCGGATTTCTGTGGTACAACGCTCCCAGGGCTGAAGTATTTATGGGCGATGTCGGTTCGCTCGCAATCGGGGGAGCGCTTGGCACGGTCGCGATCCTGACCAAGCAGGAATTCATGCTTCCGTTCATTGGCGGGGTGTTCATTATCGAGGCACTTTCGGTGATGATTCAGGTTGCATCGTTTAAGCTGACCGGAAAACGAGTATTTAGAATGGCGCCAATCCATCATCACTTTGAGCTTTCCGGCTGGAAGGAATCAAAAGTCGTGTTCCGGTTCGTCATCGTGGCGATTTTGTTCGCATTGCTCAGTTTGTCGACGTTAAAGCTGAGATAGGTTTATTAAGCGTTAGGTTTGAATTAGAAGGAGACAAAACTTTCTATCAACATCAATTTGCGGAATAAATATTGATTTGGAAATCGCGGGAAAAAAGACATTGGTGCTGGGCGCCGGAAAATCCGGGATCGCTTCCGCGACGTTTTTGAAAAAAAAGGGTGCCGTCGTGGCAATCCACGACAAAAAGAACATCTCCGAATGGACCGACGAAGCGCGATCTTTGAAAGAAAAATATGGTGTCGGTCTGCTTGACGGCGAGATTCCATCGTGGCTTCTCGATCAGATCGATTTGGTGGTGATATCCCCGGGTGTTCCGACCGGGGTCGTTCCGGCCAGGTATGTTGAGCGAAAGAACGGCGAAGTGATTGGAGAGGTCGAATTGGCATATCGGTTCATGCACGGAAGAATCGTCGGAATTACCGGTTCCAACGGTAAAACGACGACGACCAGTTTGACCGGTAAACTTTTGAGCGATGCCGGTATCAAGACCCAGGTCGGGGGTAATATCGGAACGCCGCTTCTGACGCTGGCCGAGAGTTCAACGAGCGATACCTGGACTGTTGCAGAACTTTCGAGCTTTCAGCTCGAAACGATAAAGGACTTTCGCCCCGCAGTCGGTATATGTCTCAACGTGACTCCGAATCATATGGATCGATATGACCTCTTTACCGACTACGCTGCCGCGAAACACCGGCTGTTTATGAATCAGGAAGCTGACGATTTGGCGATACTCAATGCAGATGATGAAACCACTCTTGCCTGGGCCGCGACATTACGATCCACGGTTAGTCTGTTTTCGACAAAACAAGAACTGGAAGAGGGCTTGTTTTTGCGGGGCCGCCAGCTGGTTTCAAGATCCGGCGGAAAGGAAAAGATTTTAACGACCCGGGATGATATGACGCTTCGCGGGATTCACAATGTAGAAAACGTATTGGCCGCCCTGGCTGCCGGACTCGCTTGCGGGGCTTCTCCAGAAAGCATGCGCGAGTCGATCCGGGAATTTAAGGCAGTCGAACACAGGCTTGAATATGTTGCCGAATTAAACGGTGTCAAGTTCTTCAACGATTCCAAAGCGACCAGCGTTGATGCGACCTCAAAGGCGCTTGAAGCTTTGAGTGAAGAAGAAGGGAAGATCATATTGATACTAGGCGGATTGGGAAAAAATGCCCCTTATAGTCCGCTCGAAACGCTGATTCGGGCCAATGTTCGAAAAATGGTCGTGATGGGCGCGGACGCTGACAATATAGAGTCCCAGTTGAAAAGCAGCGTCGACATCGTTCGTGCTGATTCAATGGCCGATGCGGTTGCCCTCGGATTTGAGAATGCGGAAATAGGTGATTCGGTTTTGCTCGCTCCCGCATGTGCGAGCTTCGATATGTTTCGGTCGTATGAAGAGCGCGGCGAAGCATTCAAAATGAGCGTGATGAACTTAATAAGCTAACGGCCGACCGCCTGAAGGTGCGAGATACGAGCCGCCCGAATGATCGCACCGGGATTATTAAATGGCTAAGAAATTACGAATCGACTGGTTTTTGTTTGCGATAACGGCGGGACTGGCACTGTTTGGCTCGGTCATGGTTTACAGTGCATCGGCAATGATTTCACTTCGTGAAACAGAAGGCCAAACCCAGTTTGTTTATTTTTTTAAGCAGTTTGGATTCACTCTGATCGGACTCGGCGTGATGTATGTCACCAGCAAGATTGACTACAAGCGCTACCAACACAAATATGTAGTCTATGGACTTTTGATAATCACCGTGGTTTTACTGATGGCCGTTTTCGCCTTTCCGGCCATCAACGGAGCGAGACGATGGGTTCGGCTTCCGGGTATTTCATTTCAGCCCTCGGAAATTGCGAAGATCGCTTTGCCGCTGTTTCTTGCTTATTTCTTAACAAAAAACAGGGACCTTGTCGGTGATTTGAGGGAAACGGTTTTCCCTTGTTTGGCGGTGATGGCTGTCGTCGCCGGGTTGATATTTCTGGAACCGGATCTTGGAACCGTGATCGTTCTTTCGGCCGTCTTCGTGACTGTTTATTTTACGGCGGGCGCGAAGATTCTGCATATCGCCGCGGTGACCGCATCGCTTGTATTCATTGGCGGCATGGCGTTGCTTATGGCGCCGTGGAGGATGAGGCGGTTAATCGCATTTCTTGAACCGTGCAGCCAGGAAAATCGAGTCGGGGCGGGTTATCAGGTGTGCCAGTCTTTGATGGGTATCGGATCCGGCGGAATTTTCGGAGAAGGGTTTGCCCGCGGTCAGCAGAAACTCTTTTATCTGCCATACCCGCATTCGGATTTCATATTTGCAAACGTCGGCGAAGAACTCGGGCTGGTCGGCACGTTTGCGGTCGTCATAAGTTTCGGATTTCTGCTTTGGAGGGGAACACGGGCGGCAGTCCTGGCGCCGGATCGATTCGGAATGCTGCTCGGAATTGGAATAATCACGGGAATTATAGTTCAGGCTCTTTTTAACATTAGCGTTGTGATTTCGATTTTGCCTGCGAAGGGTATACCGCTTCCATTTATTTCGTACGGAGGTTCATCGATCATCGCTACCCTCTTTGCAGTGGGTGTATTGCTAAGCATTTCGCAGTATTCCGGCTTCAAATCACGTGATGAAGGAGTGGCGGCGGCACCTCCGCTGAAGGCAAAGAGGAAGAGGGTAAAGACGAGAAGGCCCGGGAAGCGTAAATCAGGTCGGATTGCCGGAATCCGGAATTAGGTATGAAAGTGTTGATTGCAGCCGGCGGGACGGGCGGACATATCTATCCCGGGATCGCAGTCGCCAAAGAAATTCTGAGGCGCGACGAAAAAAGCGAAGTACTTTTTGTCGGTGCGGAACGCGGCCTCGAAAAGAAAATCGTTCCGGAAAATGGATTTGAGCTTTCTTTGATAAATAGCGCCGGACTAAAAAATGTCGGAGCGATTGGTAAGATAAAAGGGCTGGCAATACTGCCGAAAAGCTTTGTCGACGCGCGCCGAATCATTAAGGATTTTGCGCCCGACGCAGTTGTCGGAGTCGGCGGATATGTGACGGGGCCGGTTTTGTTAACGGCAAGCCTGATGCGGATTCCGACGCTCGCGATGGACTCGAATGCGCTTCCCGGGTATACAAACCGGGTATTAGCGCGATTCGTGACAAAGGCGGCTTTGTCCTTTAATGAAGCGCTTCCATTTTTTGGCGATAAGGGTACCGTTACGGGAAATCCGGTCCGGAAAGAGTTTTTTGAAATCAAGCCGAAGCAGCGGAGCCGGGTGATCAGCCTTCTGCTATTCGGCGGTTCGCAGGGAGCAAGGGCTATAAATTTTGCGATGGTCGACGCCCTCGCTCAGTTAAACGACGTAAAGCCGGACCTGAGTATTACCCACCAAACGGGAAAATACGACTTCGAAAAAGTCGAACAGGCATACGGGGAAATGGGTTGGGATTCGGCAAAGATTACCGTCTATATATCTGATATGGTCTCAGAATTTGATAATGCCGATTTAATAATATCGCGGGCCGGCGCGACCACTTGCGCCGAATTATCCGCAGCGGGTAAGGCGGCCATTATGATCCCGCTTCCGACCGCAGCCGACGATCACCAGAGGAATAACGCAGAAGCGATGCAGGACGCCGGAGCGGCGGTAATGATTCTTCAGAAGGATCTCAATGGGGAACGGTTAGCCAATGAAATCAAGCGGCTTATGAAATCACCCGGTGTGATCACGGAGATGGAAGTCGCCTCCCGGAAACTGGCCAGGCCCGACGCCGCAGAAATGACGGTGGATTTGATTGAGAAGATGGCACAAGCGCCCTCGGTTCTCCGCAGTTAGCAGCGGGTATGAAAATTGCAGCTGACCTAAGACCGGTAACGAGTTACGAATAATGAAGTAGTAAATTATGTTTCGACACGTTAAAAACATACATTTTATTGGAATCGGAGGGATCGGGATGTCCGGAATCGCCGAAGTTCTGTGTAACCTTGGATTTAAGGTGACGGGATCGGATCTTAATAAATCCAAGAATACGGAGCGGCTCGAGACAATGTTTGACATCAAGGTTTCCGAGGGACACGCCGCGGAAAACGTCGGCAAGGCGCAGGTAGTCGTCTATTCGTCCGCGGTGAACGAAACAAATCCGGAGATTCAAGCCGCAAAAATTCGAAAGATTCCGATTATACCCCGGGCCGAAATGCTTGCCGAGTTGATGACGCTAAAGCCGTATTCGGTGGCCATCTCCGGTTCGCACGGCAAAACCTCCACGACTTCGATGGTGGCGACGATCCTGGGCTATGCGGGAATAGACCCGACCACCGTAGTCGGGGGCGTGGTCGAAACGCTCGGATCGAACGCAAAGCTCGGAAGCAGTGAATGGTTTGTTACCGAGGCTGACGAAAGCGACCGTTCGTTCCTTATGCTTTACCCGACGATCGCTGTCGTGACGAATATCGACCGGGAGCATATGGAATCTTATAAGGGTATGGAAGACGTGGTTCAATGCTTTACCGACTTTGCGAACAAGGTTCCGTTCTACGGAGCGGCCATAATCTGTCTCGACGATCCGAATGTTCAATCAATAATTCCTAATATTAAGCGCCGGATCGTAACGTTCGGATTTAGCAAGCAGGCCGATATATCTGCTCACGGCATAACGCTCGGTTCTGATTTTGGTTCCTCGTTTACCGTCTTTAAAGGAAACCGCGAACTCGGTCGAATTGCGCTGCCCGTTCCAGGGAAATATAATGTTTATAATGCTTTGGCGGCAATAGCCGTCGCACTAGAACTGGACGTTGCCTTTGAAAAAATCGTGGAATCGTTTTCGACATTCAAAAATGCCAACCGACGGTTTCAGTTTAAGGGCGAGATCAACGACATCGTCGTGATCGATGATTACGGTCATCATCCGACGGAAATCCTGGCAACCCTTTCGGCCGCGAAAAACAGTTCTTCGGGACGACGGATTGTTGTCGTTTTCCAACCACACCGCTACACGCGTACGAAGGATCTCTTGGAAGATTTTGCGACTTCGTTTAACAACGCTGACGTGGTTTTCTTACTCGACATTTATCCTGCCAGCGAAGATCCGATAGAGGGAATTACTGCAGAAGTACTTAAACAAAAGATTGAAGAGTTTGGACATAAAAACGTGAAGTATATTGGCGGCGTTGAAACCGCCGCGAAAATCGTGAATCAAAAATTGCAGCCAAACGATTTGGTGATAACTCTTGGAGCGGGGAGCATTACAAAACTCTCCGATGAAATTCTTGAACAGTTGAGGGAGCAGCATGGTTAAAAAGCGAACTACCGTATCACGACAAACACGGACCCCGGTTAAGAGAGCAAGGCCAGTCAACCGAAAAAAGGGCAACGACAAGCTGGTTAATTTCGTCGTCCCGCTTTTTATCATTTTTTGTATTCTATTCTGCGTCGGGTTTATGTTTTTGATGGGCTATCGAACGGTGACCGCTTCTTCGTTTTTTGATCTGGAGGAAGTACTGATCAGCGGAGCAACCCGAATTTCCGCCTCCGAAATCGAGAAAATCGTAAAGATAAATTCGGTCCGCGAAGGTGTCTGGAACGCCGACATAGATCGGATGAAACACGATATCGAAAAGATGAGACTTGTTAAAAGCGCAAGTGTTTCCCGCGTATTGCCGAATAAATTTCATGTCATTGTAAACGAACGAATTCCGCGGGCGATCGTACGAATTGCCGGCACCGATTTTTGGGTGGATGACGACGGTTTGATATTAAACAGGGTCGGAGCCGGCGAGCAAAATCTTCCGTTTACGATGTTCGGCTGGAACCGGAGTAAGACGAATTCGGCAATTCGGGATAACAGGGAGCGGGTCTCGCTTTATTTACAGATGAAAGATGAATGGACAGAATACGACCTGCAAAGCCGGGTCACTGCAGTTGATTTTTCCGACCTGCGAGATCCGCGTGCGATGGTTTTTGATTCAGGGGAGATGGTGACCATCTACTTGGGCAAACAGGATTATCGAAAGGCACTCCAGCGCGGTCTTGAAAACATCGCAGGACGCGGTAAAGAAATCGAGGCAATAATCGTCAGCGGAGCACGGCCGATTATTGAATACCGGAATTCATAACCTTCGGGTAACAATTAAACGAAATTATGATTAACGAACATATTTTAGCCGTCGGATTAGATATCGGCACCAGCCGAGTACGGTGCGTGATTGGTGAACGAGAGGAAGACGGCAAGATGAATATCGTCGGATTCGGACAGAGCGAATCGAAAGGCCTGCGAAGAGGTATTGTGACGACGACTAATTCGGTCGTTGACTCGGTCAAGAGGGCTATCGATGAAGCCGAACGCGTCAGCGGACTCGAGATTCAGATGGCCACAGTAAACTTTTCGGGCGAGCATCTTCAGGGAGAAAATAGGAATGGCGTCGTCGCGGTTGCCGGCAGCGGACGGGAAATAACCGAGGAAGACGTTGAACGGGCAATTGATTCTGCGAGCGCGATCCAGCTGCCGACAGGTTGGGAAATCGTAGACCGTCTGCCCCAGGAATTTATTATTGACGGCCAGGACGGAATTATCGAACCGATCGGTATGCGGGGGGCGAGGCTGGAAGCGCTCGTCCATGTCGTTACGAGCCCAAGCGCCGCGAGGCAGAATATCGTCAAGGCGATTCATAATTCCGGACTCGAGGTCGAACAGATCATCCTCGAACCGCTGGCGGCGGCGACAAGTACGCTGTCGGATGAAGATCGGGAATACGGTTGTGCACTCGTAAATATAGGTTCCGAAATTACGAGTCTGATGATATTCGGAAGGGGTGCGGTACAACATACTGCAATATTTCCGTTTGGAGGGATGAACTTCACCAAGGATATCGCCACGGGATTGAGAGTCTCTATTCCTGAAGCCGAAAAAATCAAAATAAGATCCGGCTGCGTTGCGGGTTATTTGATGGATGATGAGGAAAAACAGGAAATCATCGAGATCACGCCCGTGGGCCGCACCGAAACCCGACAGCTGACAAAAGAGATCTTGTGTGATGTTCTTCAGCCGCGAGCAATCGAGCTTTTGCAGCATATTGCCGGAGAAGTCGCGCGGGTGGAAGCGCAGATTTCGAGTGGAGTCGTTTTGACCGGAGGAAGTTCGTCAATCAGGGGAATCGTCGAGATTGCCGAACAGGTTTTTGATGCCCCGACGAGGGTCGGTCTACCCCAGAAAACGATGCTCGGCGGCTTGGCTGACGAGCTGGAAAGTCCCGAATGGGCTGTCAGCATTGGGCTTGCGATTTCGTCTATGAATTCGCAAATTCGTGAGCACAACCTCGACGGGAAATCGCCTACCAGAAAGGTAGCCGAATGGTTCGAAAATTTTCGCGGAAAATTTAGATAAAATTGACATATCGACTAGATTTTTGACCCCTAATCGTTGTATGCTTACGACCCAAAGGCACTACATATTGTTGAAATGGTGCAAAAACCGCATTTCCCCGCTGCATCGAGGGTTCAAATAAAAAAAGACTAAAAAGGAAGCAATAATGATGAATACGGAAAGTCTTCAAAATAGCAAAAAATTAGAAATATATCTGGACGAACCTCCGATCACCGGTGCAAAAATAAAAGTGATAGGCGTCGGCGGCGGCGGCGGGAATGCCGTTAACCGGATGATCGACGCCGGCATCGAGAACGTCGAGTTTATCGTTGCCAATACCGACCTTCAGGCACTTAACGATTCAAAGGCGCCGATGAAGATTCAAATCGGAAGTGAACTCACCCGGGGGCTTGGCGCCGGAGCGGACCCGAATATCGGCCGCAGCGCGGCACTCGAAGATTCGCAAAAGATCATGGACGTCATTGAAGGATCGGACATGGTCTTTGTAACCACAGGATTGGGCGGCGGAACCGGAACCGGCGCAGCACCCGTGATTGCCGCTCTGGCCACCGAAATGGAGGCGTTAACGGTTTCAATCGTTACAAAGCCATTCTCCGTTGAAGGGCGTAAACGGATGCGTCAGGCGGAAAAAGGATTGGCCGAACTTCGCGGTTGTGTAGATACGATTATAACGATTCCGAATTCCAAACTTAAGGAAGTCGAAGAACAGATTACGATCAAGGAAGCCTTTCAGCGGGCCGATGATATTTTGCTGCAGGCTGTTCGGGGAATAAGCGATTTGATAACAATTCCGGGAATAATCAATCTTGATTTTGCGGATGTAAAAGCGGTTATGAAAGGAATGGGTGTCGCCCTGATGGGTATCGGACGGGCAAGCGGCGACGGGGCCGCCTTACAGGCGATGAAAAATGCGATCGATTCAAAACTGCTGGAAGAAAACTCGATCAAGGGTGCGAAGGGCGCATTGATAAACATTACGGGGTCGGAGAATACTCCTCTCAACGAGATTGAAGAAGCGATCGCCCTTGTTCATGACGAAGCCGATGCCGATGCCAATATTATTTTTGGAACCGTTTATAAGGAGACTGATGACAGCGAGGTAAAGATTACGGTAATCGCAACCGGGTTCGAACACAATATCGCGTCCAACGAGATCAGGGCCGAGACTTTGCAGGCAAAATCGGCGGTGTCGACCGGTTATACCGGGCCGTCGCTTAAAGAAGTTTCCGAAGAAAAGAAAGACGAAGATCTGGAAGTGCCGACTTTTATTCGGCGTCAGGCTGACTAACTGCGTCAGACGAATTTCAGCCTCGACCGGGTCGGAGAATGTTTTACCGCAATTGACCAGGAATGTTTCATCAGATCTTCACCTTAATGGTGATTGCGAATTTTTGGGCGGGTCCGTTTGATTAAGTCTGAAATGATTTGCACGACAGGAAAATTTAGTCTGTGAGCATCGAACAGAACATAAACTCCCCGCTCGATAAGAATTCAACTAATAATTTACCTAAAATAGGAATTACCATCGGCGATCCGGCAGGGATCGGCCCCGAAGTTGTTGTTAAGACCGCGGCCGATAAATCTATTCAAAGTTTTTGCAGCCCGGTTATCGTGGGTGACCTTAACCTTTTGCGTAAAACAGCCCGGTCTTGCGCCGCAGAAGTTGAATTTGTCGGAAACAACGTGGGCGGTGGATTAATTTCGGATCCCGCAACCGTTTCAGTTTTCGATTTAGACAATCTACCGGAGAAAATAGAGCCCGGCAAACCGTCGGCTGTCTCCGGAAAAGCTTCTGTAGAATATATTGAAGCCGCCGTCAGACTCTGGAAACATGGAGAAATCGATGCGATTACAACCGCTCCGATTAATAAAAAAGCGGTTGCGATGGGCGGATTCAGTTTTCCGGGGCATACCGAGTTGCTTGCGGAACTAACCGGGACGAAGGACTTTGCGATGAGTTTTTTCGCCGGCGATCTATGTGTCGTCCTGCTTTCGACACACGTTTCACTGCTTGCCGCGATCGACTTGGTTAAGGCCGATAACATCGCACGGCTGATCAGGTTTACGAACGAAAAACTTTCTGTGCTTCTCAGAAAAGAGGTCAAAATCGCGGTCGCCGGATTAAATCCGCATGCCTCTGAAGATGGGATGTTTGGATCGGAAGAGGAGGCAGAAATTGCGCCCGCGATTAAAGAGTGCAGAGTGCATTACGGAATTGACGTTTCAGGGCCATTTGCCCCGGACACGATCTTCCTCAGGGGATATAAAGGTGAATTTGATGCTGTTGTTTCCTGCTATCACGATCAGGCGACAATCGCGGTCAAGTGTCTTTCATTTGGCGATTCTGTTAACGTTACCTTGGGCTTACCGTTTATTCGAACCTCGGTTGATCATGGCACTGCTTACGATATTGCCGGGAAGAATCTGGCTGATAGTTCAAGTCTTAAAGCGGCGGTCAAACTTGGTGCCCATTTTGTGGATATTCGTAATAGGTCTTAAAAATCTGGTAGTATATAATTTCATTTTTCGAAGGGTGAACTAGTTGATTATGGAAGAGAATTCGGAATCGCGCGGGACGGTGCTTATAGCGGATGATGATCCCGCAATATTGCGTCTCGTCAAGGCGATTGTTGAAAAAGAAGGATACAGTGTCGTTTCCGCGCGTGACGGAAAGGAAGCCTACCAGTTTCTACAGTCCGATGACCAGTATCATATCGCGATATTCGATGTCGTAATGCCTTATATTCAGGGGACGGAATTGGTCAAATTTATGCAATCGGAAGCGGCACTCAAGAATATTCCGGTAATTATGATGACCGCGGAACAGAATCCAAAGCTTTCGACAGACAGTTTTGAAGCGGGTGCGGTTGCGTTCCTGCCAAAACCGTTTACGGCTAATCAGCTCAAAACGATGCTGTTTATGTTTACCCAGAAGAAGAGATCTAATTAAAATGGCTGTCTTGACGATTTATTCGACGAGTGATAGTTTTTTCCGGCAGGATAGATCGACTATATTTCGAGCCGAAATTTGAGGAGTAAATCTCTGTGTCAAAACTAAAACTGCTTTTAGCAGAC
>JBFGKW010000043.1:0-24620 GCA_041576495.1 Aridibacter sp.
AATCACGACACCGACGTTGTGGATAGGCGGCGGCGGCGATTGGAATGTGCCGATTCTAAACTCTGAGCAAATGTACCAGGCAATGAAGCGTCTCGGGAGGGAAACACAGCTGGTTGTGTATCCCGGCGAACCTCACGTGATCCGCAGGCCGAGTTTTCTAAAGGACCGGTTCGAACGATTTCTTGGTTGGTACGACAAATACGTAAAGCAGATTGAACCCGAACAAAAGAAAAAGCCCGAAGTGGCTTTGCCGTAAAATGTGTGTCGGGGCCCTCCACCTTAAATAAGGAGCTGAGCTGGCCGCCGTTTCCATCAGTATGCACCGTAGAACCCCTTTTGAAACAGGTTGAGCTCGAGTAATCAAGTGAAGTTAAGCGGGCGGTTTTTTTCAATCAGTTTGTTCTTACAGGCCAGGTCAAAAAAAAGGTCCATTCCCGTTTTCATCGAAGGCTCAACGCAATAAGAAATGTTCCCGCTCAAATATGTCTTAAAATCTGCAGGGGACAGCGGAATTTCCGATTCATAACTGGAAATGATCTCGTCAAGATGATTCAGTCCCTCATCGCGGGCCGCGGCGAAATCGATATCGCACGACTCGTTTCTAGTCATCCACATAGCAAAGACGAATCCGAGACCCGTAAACTTCCGCCAAATTTCCACCAGGTCAAATACTCGATATCCGGATTGATTAATCATCAATGCGGGGTCACCGATCAATAGCGCGCAATCCGACCGGCTGAGCATAGCAGCGAGATCCGGTTCGGCCTTATACCACTCGGGTTCAAACCCGAGAAATTCGCGGAAAATGATTTTTGTTAAAACTACGGATGTTTTTGAGGAAATGTCGAGCGAGACCGATTTTACATCGGCTAGGTCTTTACTTTTTGTGACGAAGCAAACACTTCGGACTTTATCGGTTGCGCCGATACAAACATCCGGAATTATCCGAACCCCTTCGACCGTCTGAGCAGCAATAACCGGCACCAGGGCCGCCTCAACCCGCCCGCCTGCGAGAAGTTCGGCCGAACGGGAGGGTGCGGTATCGAGAATAAGTTCGTATTTCCCGTGCCGCGAACCATAAAGAAAGGACCAGATCAGCGGCGCGGTGTTTGAATAACTTGAAGCAGAAATTATTTTTGACTTCATAACCCTCGTGAACCGGCCAAACAAAACCAAAGCCGCGAATTCGGATCGCCCCGCCTATTTCGCGGATTTCCAATCCCGTCTTTCCCATTTGGCAGTGGATTCTTCGCTTATTTGTAACAAAGGCTTTTCGCTTTGCCAAATCTGCACTATTCTGGTTTTATGCAAATTTTTGATGTAACAGTTCCAATCGGGGGGAAGACTCCTGTTTATGAGGGTGACCCGAATATTGATATTAGTCTCAAATTTTCGTTGGCGGGCGGCGATCCGGCAAACGTCTCACAGATCTGCATGGGTGTTCATACCGGTACTCATGTTGACGCGCCGAACCATTTTATTGAAGGCTCCAAACGGGTAGTTGACCTGGATCTAAAAACGCTGATCGGGCACTGCCGGGTGGTCGAAGTGGCTGATGACGTTACTGAAATCGGCGAGGAACATATTACCGGACTCGAAAACGTTGAGCGGGTCTTGTTTAAGACACGGAATTCGGAATTTTGGAGTGATCCGGACCGCGGTTTTCGTCAGGACTTCACCTATATCAAACCCGGGGCAGCAAAGTTATTGGTGAAAAAAGGCATCAGGCTCGTCGGAATCGACTATCTTTCGGTCGAATCATTTGGTGCGAAGACTCCGGAAACCCACATTACGTTTCTGGAAAAGGAGGTAATAATACTCGAAGGGCTCGATCTTCGCGGGGTTCCCGCCGGGGAATACGAGTTGATTTGCCTGCCTCTTAAAATTGACGGCGGCGGCGGTGACGGTTCACCTGCCAGAACGGTTTTACGGACAATTGAAGGCTAGATTAGGTCGGTTCCGTGGGAGAATTCCCTGAGTCGATACAGTAAGTGCCGACTTGCCGAAGCCTTTTCCGAAATATTCTGTGGTAAATTATCCGCATGGGCGTGAGCGAACAAAGTTATCGCGAACGGGTTTATGAAATTGTCCGGCAAATCCCGGCCGGCCGGGTGATGACTTACGGGCAAATCGCCGATATTCTCGGAAAGGGCTACACCGCCCGGACGGTCGGCTATGTGATGAACGCGTCAAACACCGACGATGTTCCCTGGCAACGGGTGATAAATGCCAAAGGCGGATGCTCAACGGCGAAAATAACGATGATCGTAGACCTTCAGCAAAACCTTTTGATCGGCGAAGGAATCGACTTTAACGAGCAGGGGTTTTGCGATCTTGATGTTTACCGTTGGTACCCTGAAGGATATGAAATTGAAGACGATGAGGATGACGGCGAACAACCGAGTCTTTTTGCGCCGACGTCCGATGAATAAACGGTTAGTCGAAGCTGATTTCTTAATTCGATCCGGCAGCTAAATGCGGTCACAAAGCTCCCTGAAATTGCAGTATTTACAAATTTTTTCGTTCTCAGTCATTGGAAACCGCTCCTTGGCCAACGGCGTATTGGCTTCAGGATCGAGGCAATATTGATACATCTGATTCGTTTGCTTTCGTATCTGACTGGAAAAGTCTTCGATGTCGAACTCGTTTACTTCGATCGAGTTTTCCCTGTATTCCGGAAGCAAATAGGCGACCGTCGGTTTAATCTCGTCGTATTTTTTCCCGAAATGGAAAGCGACCCAGGTGACATATCCCTTGAGCTGTTCGCTGTGTTTTGAATAATCGGATTTTCCGGTTTTCCAATCGATGACATGAATTTCATCGCCGATTGGAAACAAGAAATCGACTTTGCAGTATGCCTTCATATTGTCAATCCGGCATTCCCCGAACCCCTCCGGCTCGATCATCCAATCATCCTTTTCCGTCAGGGCCTCGGCAAAAAGCCATTCGAGCCGGTCGCTCTCGAGAAAATTCGCCAGTCCCTGATTTACCCTTTTTAGAATGTCTTCTTCAAAATCAATTATGTCGAGGTCGCGATAGTAAATCTCCTGAAAGATCTTTGATTGGAATATTTCTTTCGCCTTTCGTTTCGAGAATCCGGAGAACTTTTGACGGTCGATTTCAGCCTCGCTTTTGCGGATTCTCTTTAATAAAACTTGCAGGATCTGATGGGTTATGTTGCCAATCTCAAGCGCGATCGAAGTAAGATTTTTTAGCGTGTTGATCTTTATCACATGCTCTTTGTCGAATCCCGCATAATACTGGTAGAAGTATTTTCGTTTGCACGTTCGAAACGTGTTGTAGCGGCTGTGGGACCAGCCGAGCACGTCTGTATAGTCGAATCTTCGAATCATTGGCTTTCTATAAACTGCTTTACAGTATCATACGGTTTGGAACCCGATTCTGGTACATTGAATTGCATGCTAGGGTTATTCTTTGTGTTCCGGGCGCCGCTGTGGTGAAATTTACTTATGTTCGAATCAATCCATTTTAAGTCAACCGGGCGAAGGCAGACGACCGCATCCGATCCCAAGGTGCTGAAGGGGCTGACGAAAATAGTCGGCGGCGCTAATATTCTCATCGATCCGGAAAAAGTGGAGGCCTATGGTGCTGACGCCGTGAAGGAGAAATTCCCTCCGGAAGCCGTTTTATTTCCTGAATCGACAAGGGAAGTTTCGGAGATTATCAAGCTCGCCAATAAACATCTTTTCCCCGTAACCGCACGCGGCGGAGGAGTCGGGTATACCGGGGGAGCCGTTCCGATTGACGGAGGTATCGTGATTGGAACCGACCGAATGAACAAAATTGTCGAAATCAGCGAGGAGAATCTTTATGCGGTTTGCCAGCCGGGTATAAGAACGATTGAACTTCAGAAGGAAGTCGAAAAGTTCGGACTCATTTTTCCACCCGATCCGGCGAGTTACAGGGATTCGTTTATCGGCGGCAATATTGCGGAAAACGCCGGCGGGATGAGGACGCCGAAATACGGCGTCACAAAACATTCGGTTTTGGGGCTCGAGGTCGTTACCGGAACGGGCCGGGTTATCCGTACCGGCGGTAAGACCGTCAAAAACGTCGTCGGGTTTGATCTCACCGGTTTGATGTGCGGTTCCGAAGGAATGCTCGGGATCATCACCGAAGCGACGCTGAAATTACTTCCTATGCCGGAGGCGACGGCGACCGTTCGGGCGTCGTTCAGCACGATGGAAGAGGCCTGCGGTGTGCTCACGAAATTCACGCCGCAAGGATTGCTTCCGATGGCGATGGAGGTGATTGACCGCAACTGCATCGGTGCGATCGAGCAAAACTATGCGTTTGGTTTTTCGTCCAAGGCGGAAGCAATACTGCTGGTTGCGGTCGACGGCGCAGCCGAAGAAGTCGAAAGAAATTCGAGGCTGGTCGAGCGGACCCTGCGCGAAAATGGCGGATTCGACATTTTGAGGTCCGAATCGAAAGACGACGAAAATAAACTCTGGGACGCGCGCCGCGCAATTTCGCCGTCATTGATGAAGTACAACAACCTCAAGATTAACGAAGATGTCGTAGTTCCAAGGGCGCGGGTACCGGAGCTGATCCGGAAGGTTGAAGCGATCGGAAAAAAACACGATACATTCGTCGCTAATTTCGGACATGCGGGGGACGGAAATATTCATGTCAATTTTATGTGTGACCGGAATGATCCGGATTCGATTCAAAGGGCACGCGAAGCGGTCAGGGAAACGTTTGAGCTCTCGGTTGAATTGGGCGGCACCATTTCCGGCGAACACGGGATCGGCTATGTAAAATCACAGTACCTTGATATCGCGGTTGATCAGCCGACGCTCGCGATTATGAAGGGGATCAAGACCGTTTTTGACCCCAACGGCATTTTGAATCCGGGAAAGATGTTTGTTTGACAGGGAGCCGAACCAGGCCTCCACTGAGGCACGAAGCGGAGCAAGTCTATTGATTTCGGCGGCGATACCTCACGTTGACCGTTTTCTTTCCCGGTGCCAACCGGAGGAACGAGCAGGTGATGTCAACCGGAAATCAGGCACCCGATCGAGTTCCTAAAGTATTCTATTGATACCGGTCCCGGATTTATAACGACCAATTTTGTTGGTATACTTACGGTTTCGAAATGGGCAACAATCTGCCCGCCATTCGCATCGAAACTGAGTTGGTCCTTCAGAAATAACATTAAAGTTTATGAAAAGTTTAGAACGGATTTTATTATTCACGTTTTTGGTCTTGGCGCTTTGTTTTTCGGTCGTTGCGCAGGATGATGACCCGGTTTCGACGTTTGAGGTGCGCCTCCCGATAACCGTAGAAAAGAAAAAGGTCAAGAAATCGGAGGATTACCTGGTAAAAGGCTTAAAACAGAGTGATTTTTTGGTTTTTGAAGACGGCGTACCCCAGCAATCGACGTTTTTTACGGATGAAAAGACCAATCCGCCGGTTTATGTCGGCGTTCTGATGGACACCTCCCGTTCGACCAAAGGAAAACTTGATTTTTCGAAAGAGGCCGCCAAGAATTTTATTTTTACGGTAATCAAGCTTCGAAAAGACAAGGTCGCCTTTATGACTTTTGATCACCAGATCCGGCTCCTGCAGGATTTTACCGACAAGCTCGATCTGCTTGACGATGCCGTCGACAAGGTTAAAGACACCGGTTCGCAAACCGCGCTTTATGACGCTGTCTGGCAATTTTCGGATGAGAAACTAAGAACGGCCGCCGGCCGGCGAGTGATTGTCATTATTACCGACGGTGACGATACTTTCAGCCGTGCCGAGATTGAAGATGCTATCGATATCGCTCAGAGAACCGAAACGACGATTTTCGGCATCTCAACCAAAGCGGGATTTCTCGGAACGGTGCCGGGTGTCGAAGCGGGAACGGTAAAGGACAAGGGTGACAAGTATCTTGAACGACTCTGCGAAGCGACCGGGGGAAAAGCATTTTTTACCGGCGACATGCTTGCGCTCGAGCGCGCGTTTACGCGTATTTCGAAGGAACTCCATTCTCAATATATTATGACTTATCGCCCCGAGGACCAGAATTATGACGGGCGGAAGCGCAAAATTGAGGTTAGATTTGCAAATCCGGCTAACGAAAAGAAATACAGGATTCGAACCAAGGAAGAATACCGGGCAATAAAAGACAGCCTCAGACAATAAATCACGAAGCGAATAAAATCAAATAATGCGTTGGTAGGATGTTAAATATGTACGAGTTTAGAAAATTAATGGTAGTGTTCACCGGCTTTTTGTTTGCCGGGGCCGCATTTGTCTCGATAACCAAGACCGGCGCCCAGGAAAGACCTCCGGGGTTGCCCCCGACCGCGCCAAAGGCGGCATCGACGCCCCCGATAGAAGAAGACGATGAGATTATAAATATCGATACCGAAGTCGTAAACGTCCTTTTTACAGCGCAGGATCGTCAACGCAGACTTCTCACGAATTTGACCGAGGGAGATATCCGGATCCTCGAAAACGGACAGATCCAGGAAGTCACGGCCTTTGCCAGACAGGTTGACCTTCCGCTTTCATTGACGATTCTGATTGATACGAGCGCATCGCAGGAACGGACTCTGCCGCAGGAAAAAGACGCCGCCAAGTCGTTTCTCGAATCCGTCGTCAGACCTTCGAAAGACGAAGTGGCGATCGTGTCCTTTACCGGCGAAGCGACTCTTGAACAGGGAATGACGAGTAATATCTCCCGACTCCGCCGGGCGATTGACAATGTCCAGTTTTCACCGCCGTCAGGATATGTCGGCGGAGGAGTCGTGGTCGGTACCCCGCCAATTTCGGGTCAGAACAGAAATGTTCAGGGATCGACTGCGATCTGGGACGCGTTGTGGGTAACGAGTGAAGAGGTTCTCGGTCCCTCGCCCGACCGGACCAGAAGGGCTATAGTGCTGCTGACCGACGGCGTCAACACTTACGGAATGAAAAAAATGAAAGACGCCATCGATGCTGCGTTAAAGGCTGAGGCGGTCATTTATTCGATCGGCATCGGTGATAATTATTACGACGGCGTTAATAAGGGGGTGCTCAAAACCGTTTCGGAAAGCACCGGCGGGCGAGCGTTTTTCCCGCGCGATGAACAAGAACTCCGCAGTGCGTTTGACCAGATCCAGGAAGAAATGCGCTCCCAGTATTTGCTGGTCTATGAACCGCTCAACCAGGCCCGGGACGGATCATACCGTAAGATCGATATCCAGATAACAAATCCGGAATTGACCAAACAAAAGATACTGGTCACGCACCGGGAAGGGTATTTCGCAAAGACGAGTAAGAAAACCACGGATTAGCGCTGAATGGAACTGGGTTTAAGTGAATCAGGCGGAATTGCATCCGCCTGTTTTTTTGCGTCGGGTTCCGCAAAATCGAATTTGGCCTACGTCAATGAGCAAAACCAAACTTCGGGAGCCGCAATGTCAAATTTCATTCTTACTCAATCGAGCGTCATTACTTGTCCGCATGGTGGGATCGTAACCCATGTACCTTCATATTTCGGAAATTACCGGGTTGACAATGAGATTCCGATGCTTTTGACGGACCAATATATTATCAACGGATGTTCAATGGCATTACCGGGTGGACTTATGACACCGGACCCTTGCTTAAGGATTCAATGGCTCACAGGTTCAAATTTCCTTTTTGTTCGCGGAATACCCGCATTGACCAATGCAAGCACCGGAATCTGCCAGTCATCACGCGGAATTCCCGCGGGGCCGCCCATTATGTGTTCTTTTCAAACGGCCGTGAGGGAACCAAAAAAGTTTACACGGGTGGACTAAGCTATTTTAATACCCGCAAAATCTCGGCGACGCTCCATGCCTGCGCGAAACACCCCCGCGGGATATGCGGCGGATCGCCGTCGAAAATTTCTGATATCTGGCCGATTCCCTCTTCTTCAAGATGAGCGCTAAAGCCCTCCAGGATTTTTTCAATATACCGGCGCGATTTCCTTCCTTTCGGATAGGTTCGCCTGACCGATTCCAAAAACGCCCCCATCAGCCATGCCCAGGCGGTTCCCTGATGGTAAGCCGAATCCCTGGAATGCGGAGAACCTTGATAAACACCACGGTATCTCTCATCGTTTGGCGAAAGTGAACGCAAGCCGACCGGCGTAAACAATTCGCTTTCGACCTTCTGCACTACCTTTTTGGCGCGGTACATACTGAGCATCGAATGTTTAAGACTGACCGCGAATATTTGATTAGGACGGACGGAGGCATCGCGGTATTTCCCGTCGATTACATCGTAAAGACATTCCTGTTCATCGTTCCAATACTCAGCATTAAAGGATTTTTTGGCCCGTTTTGCCAGGGATTCATATAATTCGGAACCTTCCGCATCTTTGAACCGGTTCGCAAAATCGAGCATCGTTTTAAGGGCGTTATACCAAAGCGCTTGTATTTCAACCGGTTTGCCAATCCGCGGCGTGAAGACCTGATCGCCGTATTTTGCATCCATCCAGGTGAGCTGCAAACCGTCTTCGCCGGCAAAGATCAGTCCGTCGCGTGCGATGTGAATATTGAATCGGGTCCCCTTTCGGTGCCAAAAAATGATTTCGGCAAGTTTTTCGTAAAGTTCTTCTTTGACAAAATCATAATCACCGGTCTTTTGAACATATCCCCGGACGGCCTCGATATACCAAAGTGTAGCGTCAACGGTGTTGTACTCGGGTTCCTCGGCATAATCCGGAAACCGGTTTGGGATCATGCCTTTGGAAATGTGTTTTGCATATTCACGCAGTATATTTTTTGCGATTCCTTCCCGGTTGGTAGAGAGTGTGAGCCCGCGAAGCGCAATCATTGAATCCCGGCCCCAATCCGAAAACCAGGGATAACCCGCGATGATCGTGTTTCCCTCACCGCGGGAGACGATAAACTGGTCTGCCGCCAATACGAGTTTCTTCGTCAGATCATCCTCGGCCTTCGCTATTTCGATAAGCTGATTCCGGCGTTCACGTTCGCGCGACTCAAAATCGTGATTCTCGGTCCCTGGTTGATGCTCCGCAGAAATTACGATTCGGGCTTCACGGGATAGATCGAAATCCATTTCAAACGGCTGAAAAAGATCTTCGTGATAATCAAAACCTCTGGATTTTTCTACCCGATAAACAAAATTGCGGTACCAATTTCCGGTTTTGTTTAACTCCGCCGAGTTATGGGTGAAAAAAAGCGAAGACATACCGTTATAAGGCATGACCGATACCACGCCCTCCTCAGTTTCAAAGGTTCCGTCAATTTCCGGTGTCTCCTGCTGGAGTGAATGATAATCGACAAAAGAAAGGAGGGGTTTAAGGTTGAGCCGGACCTGTGAATCGCGGCCGGCAATTCTTGAAAGCACCGACCACTTAACTACGGTGGCATTCTCTCCATAAACCATGAAGAGCTTTTTCACGATTTCTATACCGTCAATGCTATAGATCCAAATCGGAAACGGATCGAGCCGGAAAGACGTTAAATATCGGTAACCGGCCGGATAAATGGTGTCGGGGTATTCATTTGAAGAGAGTTCATAATTTTGGTCATCGATCGTGACCGATTCCTCGAATTTCGATAGCATCGTGACGCGTCCGAGCGGGGGTTGGGCAGCGGCCGTCAAAAGGCCGTGATAACGTCTCGTATTGGCGCCCGAAATGGTCGAACAGGCAAAACCGCCGATTCCGTTCGTTTCAAGCCACTCACGACTCGAGGATTTATCAAAATCCGCGCAGATTTCAGGGCCGAATTTAATCATTTTGCTGCCTAAACTTTGTCATATAATGACTTATTCCAAAATACCAAACTGATAAAAGATAGTAAAAGAATACTTCTCCAAATAAATCGAATGAAAATAGGCGGCCAACGGGGTCAACTGCCCGAACCGTGGCAGGCTTTGCCTGCGGTCGGCATGACCTTCAGGCAATTAGTTAGAAACGAATGTGTGCGAATTAAATGGTGTTCTGATATTGTATCTAATTCGTATTTATCCGATCGCTGTTGCTTTATCGGCTGAAAACCGAACGCTTTATGAATCCGAAAAATATCAGGAATTTTTCAATTATTGCCCATATTGATCACGGCAAATCGACTCTCGCCGATCGGATTCTCCAGCAAACGGGAGCGGTTTCCGACCGGGATATGGAAGATCAGCTGCTGGACAG
Organism: Aridibacter sp.; assembly: GCA_041576495.1. GTDB lineage: Bacteria > Acidobacteriota > Blastocatellia > Pyrinomonadales > Pyrinomonadaceae > Aridibacter. Next base: position 10,139 of record JBFGKW010000043.1, read on the forward strand.
CATGGAGCTTGAGCGCGAGCGCGGAATAACGATCAAATCCCACGCGGTGCGCCTCGATTATACGGCGAAAGACGGTACTGAGTATGTTTTGAACCTGATCGATACGCCCGGTCACGTCGATTTTTCGTATGAAGTATCCAGGTCGCTTTCCGCTTGTGAAGGTGCGCTTCTGATCGTCGATGCGTCACAGGGGGTCGAAGCGCAAACTCTTGCCAATACTTATCTTGCAATTGAGAATGATCTTGAGTTGATTCCGGTTTTGAACAAAATCGATCTTCCTTCCGCGGAACCCGAACGGATTCTGAATCAAATTGAGAGCATCATCGGGCTTGAAACGGATAACGCGGTGCTGGCTTCCGCTAAAACCGGCGAGGGCGTAAGCGAAATACTCGAAACCATCGTCCGTGACATTCCGCCTCCCGCGGGGGACAAGAATGCGCCGCTGAAAGCATTGATTTTTGACAGTTGGTACGATTCGTACCGCGGCGTCATAGTCTTATTCAGGGTTATCGAAGGCACGATCAAGAAAGGAATGAAGATGAGATTCTTCAACACCGGACGCGACTACCAGATTGAAACCCTGGGTGTAAACCGACCGGCACCGACGACCGTCGACGAGCTGAGTGTCGGAGAAGTAGGATTTCTGACCGGTTCGATCAAGACGGTTGCCGACGTCCAGATCGGAGATACGATCACCGAGGCGGCGAATCCAACCAAACAGCCGTTCCCCGGTTTTCAGGAAGTAAAACCGATGGTCTTTTCGGGTCTGTATCCGATCGACGCCGCCCAGTATGAAGAATTGCGCGATGCGATGGACAAACTCCGTCTTAACGATGCATCGTTTTTTTACGAACCCGAATCTTCGACGGCGCTTGGATTCGGTTTCAGATGCGGGTTTTTGGGTCTGCTCCATATGGAGATCATTCAGGAACGGCTTGAGCGCGAGTTTGGCCTGGAACTGATTACCACGGCGCCCGGTGTCCGATACCAGGTAACGCTTACCGATGGTTCTACGGTCGAAGTGGATTCGCCTTCCCAAATGCCGGAACCCGTCAGAATCGATAAAATTGAAGAACCTTATATTGAGGCAACGATACTGACGCCGGACGAATACCTTGGAGGAATCCTGCCGCTGCTTGATGAAAAGCGCGGAGTCCAAAAGAAGTTTGAGTACGTCACTAAAAACCGGGTTGTTTTGGTTTACGAACTCCCGCTTAACGAGATTGTTCTCGACTTTTACGATCGGCTTAAGTCCGTATCGCGTGGATATGCATCACTTGATTACCATCTTTCGGGTTATAAACCCGGAGACCTCGTCAAGCTTGATATTCTCGTTTCGGGTGATCCGGTCGACGCTCTTTCGCTCATCATGCACCGCGGCACTTCCGCCGTCAGGGGCCGTGCCCTCGCCAAAAAAATGAAGGAACTGATACCCCGCCAGATGTTTGTCGTCCCGATTCAGGCGGCAATCGGAGCAAAGGTCATTGCCCGCGAAACGATCAGCGCGATGGGCAAAAATGTAACGGCCAAATGCTACGGCGGAGATATTTCCCGAAAACGAAAACTTCTTGAAAAGCAAAAGGAAGGCAAGAAACGAATGAAAAAAGTCGGGCGCGTCTCGATTCCGCAAGAGGCGTTTCTTGCAGTTTTGAAGGTCAACGAAGACTCGTAGGGAATTTTTAATCGAAAAAAGGCCTCATTTTTAATATCGACACCGCTTCTGTATAATTTATCTTTCCCCATTAATATAAAGTCCATTCGAATAAAACCGTGATTAACGGATTTATTCGCACGCAGCCATTTTAAGGAGAACGCAATATGAATTTATACAACCGATTTTTCTATAACCTTTGCTTTGGAGCAATGATTCTTGCCTTCGTGATAACCGGGGACCGCCCCGCAGCAGCGCAGTCTAATCGCCTGATCACCGGTCAATCAGCCGGTAACGTTCGGATCGGAATGACGGTCGGCGAAGCCAGGACCGCAATGCGCGGCTACACGTTTCGAAGGACGACCGACGGCGAAGGCGTTGCACTTATCGAGATCCGTTTGCGTAATCAACCGCATATGACGATTTATGCCGGTGAACTGGATCCTGCCGGGCCGATTGATGATAATTCGAGGATTTCGTTTATCGAGGTTTGGAGTTCACTCTATCGGACGGCGGCGGGCGTCGGTCCGAGAATGACGGTAAGCAGCGTAGAAAGCAGATATGGGCGACTTGGTTCAATCATGCTGAGCGAGATTGAATCGCGCGAATTCGCCCGTTTTACAAATCAGCCCGCGGGAATAGATTTTCGCGTAACACGAAGAAACGGGATGGCAGGCATATACGGAGCCGGCGAAACGGCTGCGACGCGTTACTCGCGCACGGCATACGTTCTTAGCATTATTGTACTCGGAGTGCCTTCCCAAGCCGACGGCGGCAGCGTACCGGCACCGGTATTTTCGAGTCAGTACACGGATCTCGGCTCACAATGCCGGACCGCGAGTGATCAGGGCGCGGTTGGCAGAAATGTTTCAACTTATTGCGGGGGCTACGGAGGATACCAGATTCATATCTTCGACACCGCGACGACGATGGAGATCAACGTTCAGTCTAATGACCGCAGTTCTTCCGTTCATATTGCGTCCCAAAGCCTTAGGTTTGACCGAAACAACAACAAAATCGAATGGAGATTTCGCGACGGCGTCCCATTTGCGGTCATCATGCGTGGATTTAAATATCGTTTGGGCAGCGATGGACTCATACGGTATCCAGAAGTGCGGACCGGAGAATATTTGATCGTCAAGGGTTTGCCGGGATACGAACAGATCGATTACGAGATCAATGTTCGCTCCGAGCGAAATCCGAACGAAAAAGCGCGGCAAATGGCCGACGAGGGATATGCAAGAATCGACGGCGGGAATACACAGCCGAATGCACCGTATCGAACGGTGGATATCAATAAGTACAACAGGATTATCGAGCTCGCAAACCGAAACCGCGAGTCCTGGACCCGATCGGCCGCCCATGTAGTGGTCGAATTAAGCGGGGAAATGCAGGACCTCAAAACCAGGATTATTTCCTTTGAATACCCTTCTTCCGAATTATCAAACTCGGTGACGGCCGTGATCACTGACGATGGGCTTTTGGATGATTCAATCCGGAGCAAACGACTCAGGCTTGAACTTCGGCGCGATGGCGCAGGCGTATGGAAAGTCACATCTGCGCAAGAATCCTGGGCGTGTCAGCAAGGGCGCGGTCACCAGGACTATTCGGGGGTTTCGTGCTTTTAAAATGGACAGGACAAAAAAAATATTCCTTTTTTTGCGAAAACACGGTAAGATAAGCTAATTTCAATTTAAGCAATAAAAGGTGTTTAGCATTGCCGTATTGATTTGAGCTGGTCTGGATTCTTGTTTTTTCAAAAACGTGGGCCGGTTCTCGGAATGCGTAATTTTGTTACAGGAACGGAGGTGATTTCTTATGAAGGATATGCTGTACGCAGTTCTGGCTTTGGTGAGCGTTATCGTTGCAGGAGTATTTTTCTACACGTACGTAAGCCAGGGTGACGACGCTGAAGCGGCGAGCACGATGCCATTTGTAGGGGCGCTTGTGTTTACTCTGATCGCATTGATATTGGGGGCGCTTTTCCTCTCCGGCCGGGTTAATAAAACGGAAGATATCCACATCACAGAATAAGATCTTTTATTTTTAGAATGTGCCATTCGCTTGACGTTGGTGAATTACCGTATTGCGCGGTTACCAATGTTTGCCAGTGGCCATTCGTGTATTGAAACTTATTTTCCTTTTGTTTGGTTGAGCCCCATCCTGCAACAGATTCATTTGAGCGGCATACCCGCATTCTCCGCAGGTTAAAACCACCCGAGTTTGATATACCTGTCGTTCAAATGGCTCGGAATTGAGTTTAATTTCCTCTTTGGTCGCGATTTCCGATAACTTAAAAACCTTGGATGACATTTCCAATCATATTGGTATTTATTGTAGTTGTCTGCGCGGTAATCCTGTTCGCGACGGAGAAACTGTCAGTAGATGTCGTCGCAATAGTCATAATGGCGGTTTTGCTGACATCGGGAATCATATCGCCTGATGAAGGAATTGCCGGTTTTAGCAACAAGGCGACGGTAACCGTTGCGGCGATGTTCATAATTAGTGCCGCACTCTTTAAGACCGGTGCGGTTAGCTATCTTGGAAAGCTAACTACACTGGTTTTCAAGCGGGGTTATTGGGTCGGATTGATCATGGTGACGATCTCAGTCGGGTTTTTCTCGGCATTTATCAATAATACCCCGGTCGTCGCTATCTTTATCCCGATACTGCTGGGTGTTTCCCGCGAAATCAAAGTAAGCACTTCAAAACTCCTGATGCCGATGTCGTTTGCGTCGATGTTTGGCGGCGTTTGTACCTTAATCGGAACCTCAACCAACATCCTGGTTAGTTCCATTGCTGAAGAGTCGGGACAGGAACCCTTTTCGATGTTTGAATTTGCGCCATTGGGCCTCATTCTTTTTGCGATCGGGATGTCGTACATGTTCTTTGTCGGGATACGTCTAATCCCCGAACGACGGACTGAAGGTGACCTGATCGAAAGTTTTAGTCTTCAGGAGTACATTACAGAAGTCGTTTTGCTTGAAAACGCCCCTTCGGTCGGCAAGGCTATTAAAGATGCACCGATTACGAGAGAGGTCGAGCTGACGATTATCGAAGTTCATCGAGGGAAAGAAGTGTTTTCCGTTCCTTCACCGGAGATGGTATTGGAGGTCGGCGATCTGCTGCGGGTTCAATGCGACTTGGAAAAATTTAAGAAAATGCAGGAGCAGGAGGGAATTCTCTTCAAGCCTCAGTTTAAGTGGCGCGACGAAGACGTCGAATCGGAAGACACGAGGTTGGTAGAAGCGGTTGTCGCGCTTAACTCATATTTTATCAATAAATCGCTTAAAGAACTCAGATTCAGGGAGGAATTCGGTGCTTCGGTTCTGGCGCTGAGACATCGGGGGAGGCTGATGCGGGAAAAACTTTCTGAAGCGAAGCTAAACGCCGGTGATGCCTTGCTCCTCGAAGTTAAAAAAGAACGATTTAGTCAGCTCAGACATAATCCGTCGTTTGTAATTATTTCCGAAATTGAACAGGAACGGTTCCGGAAGCGGAAGTTAATTCCGGCGATTCTGATCGTGTTGGGTGTTGTATTAACAGCGACATTAGGCGTGCTGCCAATTGTCGTGAGTTCGATTGTCGGCTCCATACTCTTAGTGCTGGTCGGCTGTATCACGATGGAAGAAGCCTACAAGGCAATCGAATGGAGAATAATTTTTCTTCTTGCCGGGGTATTAACGCTGGGTGTAGCGCTTGAGAAAACCGGTGCGGCCAAACTTGTTTCGACCGTGATCGTAGATAATGTCGGCGCCTGGGGTGGTGCGGTGGCGCTCATTTCCGCTTTTTTCCTCCTGACGTCCCTGTTGACCGGAGTAATGTCAAACAATGCCACGGCGGCGCTTTTGGCTCCGATCGCAATCGCGACCGCAAATTCGCTACAGGTCAATCCGCGTCCGTTTTTGATTGCAGTTACCGTTGCGGCCTCGGCCAGCTTTATGACCCCGGTCGGATATCAGACAAACACCCTTATTTATGGTCCCGGACAGTATCGATTTGCGGATTTTTTAAAAGTCGGGACGCCTCTTAATATCATCATCTGGATCGCGGCGACCCTTCTAATTCCATATTTCTGGAGTCTGGAGCTATAGATTTCGACGTTTCGCCCGGGGCTACTTCGCAAACATTTCCTGTAGGATCTCAGTCACAAGAGTTTGAGTGGATTTTTCGAGCCGTCCGATATTCTTTACCAGCCGTTCCTTTTCCACGGTTCGAATCTGATCCAGGATTACTGCCCTTTTTTTGCCCAGGAACTCAAATGCAACCCGCGTAGGATATTTTTGGTTAATCGAGGAGACGGGCGCGACGATTATCGAAGAGATACTTACATTCATTTCGTCGGGAGAGATTACGACACAGGGTCGGGTGTTTTTCGGATCTTCAGATATTTCCGGATCAAGGTTGAGAAGATAGATTTCAAACCGTTTTACCATCGCCATTCATCCTTTTCAAACCGTTTCGGTGCATCTGAATCATCCAAAAGCAGTTCGTCTTCGTCGTTTTCGGACATTTGCCGAAATGCAGTTTCCCAATTGAGACGCGGAGATTTGGCCGGTCTAATTAGCAGCCCTTCGGGCCGGACTTCAAGATCGACATCTCCGTTTAATTCGCACTCCTCCAGCAATGCTTTCGGAATTCGGAGACCGCGGGAATTTCCAATTTTAACTATCTGGCTCTTCATTGGCTCCAGTGTAACTACAACGTAATTACACTGTCAATTCAAAACTGCTCCCCGGGTGGGGTAATTAACATTTTGTAATTCTACATCGTACTCCCCACAAAAGGTTGCGTAATCAGGATTTGTTATTGACGAATTCATCGGAAACCTGTTAGCTTCAGACAGTAATATCCCAACTGCAAAATTATTGATAAACGCTTATGGCTTACAGCTTGAAGAAAAAAAGCCTCGGGTTGGGCACGGGACCGGTTTTCCTGACGGCGATCTCCACGATTCTGGGCGCCGTTTTGTTTTTGAGTTTTGGTTATGCGGTCGGAAATGTCGGCTTTATCGGCGCGGTTGCAATTATCATCATCGGCCATTTGGTGACAATACCGTAAGCAATGGAAATAGCCGAAATCGCATCCAATCAGAAGGTAGAGGGCGGCGGAGAATATTTTATAATCTCGCGGTCGTTCGGACTGACCATCGGCGGGACGATCGGAGTCGCATTATTCCTTTCACAGGCCTTGAGCGTGGCTTTTTATATCATCGCATTTGCCGAAGCCTTTTCCCCGATTCTGGATTGGATTCAGAGTAGTTGGGGAATCGGTAACATCGATAAACGGGTGGTCAGCATTCCGACGATATTTATCTTTACCGCCCTTATGCTAAGGCACGGAGCGGGAGCAGGCGTCCGCGTGCTGTATTTCGTCGTTGCCGTTCTGTTTCTCGCCCTGGCAATGTTTTTTCTCGGAGATACCGGTTATATCCCGATGGAAGGGGTCAACATTTTTAACGACACGATCGAAAACCCCGATCCGTTCTTTATTGTATTTGCTATTATCTTTCCGGCGTTTACCGGAATGACCGCCGGTGTCGGACTCTCGGGGGATCTGCGCGAGCCCGGTAAGTCAATCCCACTCGGAACAATCAGCGGTACGATCGCCGGAATGCTGATGTACATTTTTATCGCGTATCATCTCGCGTCATCGGCTTCTCCGGATCAATTGGCTGAAGACCAGCTGGTAATGAGCAGTATTTCCCTTTGGGGTCCGATTATTCCGATCGGCCTGGCCTGTGCGACGATCTCATCGGCGCTCGGGTCGATCATGGTCGCCCCCCGAACGCTACAGGCGATCGGCAAAGACAGGATAATTCCTCTCAACTTTCTGAACCATTGGCTTTCCTACGGACGAAAAGGATCAAACGAACCGATCAACGCCTCGATCGTGACATGCACCTTGGCACTATTCATCATCGTGATCGGTGACATAAATTTCGTAGCGCAGATCATTTCGATGTTCTTTATGATTACATACGGTTCGCTGTGCTTGATCTCGTTCCTCGAGCATTTCGCCGGTAACCCGTCATACCGCCCAACCTTTAAGTCACGTTGGTATATCTCGCTGCTTGGCGCGGTGATGTGTATCTTCCTGATGTTTCAGATGAGTGTACCTTACGCCATCGTCTCGATTGCCATCATATTTTTGCTGCACTTTACGATCAGCCGATTTAACGCCGACGACAAGGGCCTGGCGGGACTCTTCAGCGGTGTGATCTTTCAGCTGAGCCGTACGCTCCAGATATTTCTTCAAAAACGGGCGAGCGACCACGCTTCTTCCCAGTGGCGGCCTTCAATGGTAATCATTACGGATAAGACGTTTGAAAACCATGATGCATTTCACCTCTTTAGATGGGTTTCGGAAAAATACGGTTTTGGGACATTTATCCATTTAATCGTCGGTTATCTTTCAAAACAAACCGCGATCGAAGCGGAAGATGCGATGAACCGACTGGTTGCGATGGTAGAAGCCAGCAAAAGCAACGTGTATTTGGACACGCTGGTCAGTCCGTCGATTAAAACGGCGATCGCGCAGGCCGTCCAATTACCGGGGATCTCGGGCAAGGCCAATAATATGATTATCTTCACCTGTTCGAGAACCCGGCGCGAAAACTTGAAAGACTTCATCGAGACGGTACCGCTTGTAAAATGTCAAAAATTCGACATCGGAATACTGACTACGACCGAAAGGTCATTCGGGATAAAGAGGGAAATCCACATCTGGATGAATCCGACGGATTTCAACAATGAGAATCTGATGATCCTGTTTGGATATATAATCAAAGGACATCGCGAATGGAGGAAGGCAAAATTCAAAATTAATGCCATCTATCCTGAAGCGCAGATTCAGGAGAAACGCGAAGAACTGCTTGAAAGGGTTAAATCAGGGAGAATTCCGATTTCGGTTAAAAACATAAATATCATTGCGCTCAAGGAGGGATTCACTCCCAAGAGCATTATCAACGAATACTCTCGGTCGAGCGATCTGACAATCATCGGATTCTCTTCCCGGGCGGCGACGAAAAACCCGGATATGATCCTTGACGGTTATGATGAGCTCGGAAATATCCTTTTTATTAATGCTTCTTCGGATATCAACATTCAATAGCGAATGACAAATCAAAACGGTAGTTCGGGAAGCATTCGGATTGCAGGGCTTCGCTCGCTGATCCCGGCGCGGAAAACGTCTATTTCGGTTCCCGCTCGATCGTTTCTGCTCCGTTCATAAAAGGACGAAGTACTTCCGGAACAACGACGGTCCCATCATTCTGTTGATAATTTTCCAGGATCGCGATCCACGTCCGGCCAACTGCCAACCCCGAACCATTCAGTGTATGGACAAACTCGGGTTTGGCGCCCCCGGCACGCCTGAAACGCAGGTTCATCCGCCTCGCCTGAAAATCCAGAAAATTAGAACAGCTTGAAATTTCGCGATAGGTATCCTGAGAAGGCACCCAAACCTCCAGATCATAGGTTTTATGCGATCCAAACCCCAAATCTCCGGTGGATAAAATAACTTTCCGGTAAGGCAATTCGAGCAGTTGCAAAATCTTTTCTGCATCAGCGGTTAATTTTTCGTGTTCGGCTTGAGATTCTTCAGGCAGGCAATATTTAACCAACTCCACTTTTTCAAATTGATGTTGACGGATCAAGCCGCGAGTGTCTTTGCCGTAACTGCCCGCCTCGGAACGGAAACACGGCGTGTAAGCCGTAAAATGCATCGGCAGATCCTTTGCCTCGAGAATCTCGCCGGCATGATAATTGGTGACCGGCACTTCGGCGGTGGGTATTAAATAAAACTGGCGGTCGTCGATTAACTTGAACAAATCGGCTTCGAATTTCGGCAGATTTGAGGTTCCGAAAAGTGCTCTTTCGTTGACGATAAAAGGGGGGAGGGTTTCCTTGTAGCCATGCTGGCGGGTGTGAACGTCAAGCATGAAATTAACCAGAGCGCGTTCGAGTCTCGCGCCTGCTCCGTGCAGAATCGCAAACCGGGCCCCGGCAATTTTTGCAGCACGCTCAAGATCCAGGATGCCGAGCGCTTCGCCCAATTCGACATGATCGACTATTTCAAAGTCGAAATCACGCGGGCTACCCCAATTCGATACTTCCTTATTGTCCGATTCACTCTTTCCGACGGGGACATCATCCGCCGGAATATTTGGCATTCCGGCAAGAAGTTCGTCCATTTTCGCTTCAACTTCCGTTCGTTTTTGTTCGAGTTCCTGTTGGCTTTCTTTAAGTCCGGCGACCTCGGCCTTTTTTTGTTCTGCCTCTTTGTTTTTGCCGGCCTGCATCAACTTGCCGATGTCTTTGCTTGATGAATTGCGCCGCTGATTTATTCTATCCGATTCCCCTATGACCCGGCGCCGCTCTTTATCAAGATTAACAAACGTCTGTAAGACTTCGGTTTCAAAATTGCGGTTTTCAAACGCTTCCCTGACTTTTTCCAGATTCTCCCTGACAAAGTTTAGATCCAACATAAAGTAAATGAGTTATTCCTTCGTAACAATGAATGAGCACCAGCCGCTCCCCGCCCGCTTTGTTTTGATTTTCAGATTTCCGACCGATTCCGTCTTGCCGAGTTCGCTGTCAACGTGCCTGGCAACGCCTTCGAAAATCAATTTAAATCGACAAGATTCTTTGGGGTGCAATCCGGGATTGTAAATTTCATCGCCCGCCTTTATTTGCAGGTCGGTGTTTGAAACTCGTAAAACCTCGTGGTTCTTGAGGGTGAATTCCTCATTTAGATTTGCTGATTTGCCAAACAGGAAACAACCGGTCGAGATGAAAACTAAAGCGAATCCCAAAACTGCCTTCATGAACGTTCTCCGTGATATTTGATACTCAGCTAAATTGGTTAAAGTCTTTATATTTGTTTCTAAAACCTTTTTTGCTTACAATTTATAGCTTACCCAAGGTAAACGCACGGTTAACGCGATACCAAATTTAACAAACTTACTATGACAAACAAAATTCGCAAAGCGGTTTTTCCCGCCGCCGGATTAGGCACCCGATTCCTGCCTGCGACAAAAGCTTCACCAAAAGAAATGCTGCCGCTGGTCGACAAACCTCTCATTCAATACTCAGTCGAGGAGGCCGTTAATTCCGGAATTGAATCGATTTTGATCGTAACGGGCAGGGAAAAGGCTCCGATTGAGAACCACTTTGATATTTCCTTTGAACTTGAGCAGATGCTGAAGGAACGTGACAAAAATGCGATGTTTGAGATGGTTCGCCAAATTTCAGAGATCGCGCGAATAACTTACACCCGTCAGAAACAAGCGCTGGGGCTCGGACATGCGATTTACCAGGCCAAAGATTTCTCCGAGACTGAAGCGTTTGCAGTATTGCTCGCCGATGATCTGGTGGATTCAAAAATACCGGCGTTACGGCAGATGATCGACGTGTATGAGAAATATCGGGCACCGGTTATCGCTACGATGATGGTCGAAGGAGAGGCGATTTCTCGATTTGGCGTAATTGATACTGAGGAAACCGAAGACCAAAACGTGTTTAAAATTAAGGATATGGTAGAGAAGCCGGCATTTGAGGACGCTCCCTCGAATCTGGCGATAATCGGGCGCTATATTCTGACGCCGGATATATTCGATGCGATTGAGCGTACCGATCCGGGAGCAGGCGGCGAAATTCAGATTACCGATGCGATGCGCCTGTTGATTCGCGAAGGAAAACCCTTTTACGCCTTAAAACTAGACGGAAAGCGCCATGACGCCGGGGACAAGCTTGGTTTTTTGATCGCAACGGTTGAATACGCCTTGAAACGTGAAGACCTCGGCGAAGAGTTTTTAGAGTATTTGCGATCGCTTGACTTAAATTAATCCTTTTATTGGCTGTCCGTATGTGAATTCGACGAAATGTCCGTCCGGATCTTTAACGATCGTCCAATATCCGACCACTCCGCCGGAATCGGTCGGGGGGTTCTCCAGAATCCCCTCCTTTTCAGCCCGCCGGGCAATCGATTCGACTTCTTCTTTCGACCCGCATTCAAAACCCAGATGGTCGACCGGTGAAATCGTAGTCGATCTCATCAGCACCAAGACAAACGACGGGTTATCCGGGCTGTCATTTTGCGATCCCAGCCAAACGGTTCCTCCTCCCTCTTTGCGCCGCCGGTCGCGTACGACCTTGAGGTTGCAAAAGTCCCGGTAAAAGGCGATCGACCTGTCGAAATCGGACGTGCCGATCGTGATATGTGTCCATTTAATTGCCATTTCTGTCTGCACAGACATATTATCAAGAGAGTAAGAAATTCATAAGGAGATTTGCGTTTTGTCCGATTTCCAAAAAACAGCGCGAAACGAAGTACGCCGCATTTCGAAACGCGGAAAATATGATCGAGAAAGTATTTACGAAATCCTCGATGAGGGATTTTTATGCCAAGTCGGTTTTAATGTCAAACAGCAGCCCTTTGTCATTCCGACGCTCTATGCGCGGGACGAAGATTCGATCCTCATTCACGGCTCGTCAATCAGCCGAATGTTGAAGAATCTCTCTCATGGGATCGAGGTGTGTGTTTCGGTCACATTGGTCGACGGTTTGGTCCTGGCGCGTTCGGCATTTCATCATTCGATGAACTATCGGTCGGTGAACGTTTATGGAAATGGCATTTTAATCGAAGACCGGGATGAGAAGATCCTGGCGCTTAAGGCGATAGCGGAGAACGTAATTCCAGGCCGATGGGAAGACTCCCGAAAGCCAAATGAAAAGGAACTAAGTGTGACGTCGGTCATAAGAATCATAATCGACGACGCCTCGGCCAAGGTTCGCGAAGGTGACCCGATCGATGACGAAATCGATTACCGGCTGCCGATTTGGGCGGGCGTTGTACCGATTGAAACAAAGTTCGGTGTCCCGATCGCGGATTCGAAACTCGATTCGGAAATTCAGCTTCCATCTTATCTGGTTAAATCCTGAGCCAGAGAACCGAGGTTTACTTCAAGAGTCAATAACTGACTTCCGTCAGGGCGAAAGCAAATAAGCTTGAGCGGTCTGTTCGAACCTTCTTGTTTGTTTTTCAACCCATTCCGGATTTCTGTCTAATTCCTGGGCCATCAGAAGAGCGACCGCACGAGAAAGACGGATCGCCGTTTTGGCATCCAGAAAAAGGATTCTGCTCCGTCGTGCCAGAATATCTTCCGGAATCCTGGCCATCTCGTATCTAACCGCATAGACGACATCGGCTTTCCGAAAGGAAAAATTTTCATCGAGTCTTTCCCCGAAAACCGGATTTTCTGTGATGATGGCGTGAATCCTCTCGTCGTGTTTCGGATCAATTATTTCCAGATTATCGGTTACACAGTTTCGCTCGGACATTTTGGCAAGGGAAAGAGCCCGCGTGACGGCATCTTCCGCCATGTTTCGGTAGGTCGTCCATTTTCCTCCGGTTATGGTGAGCAAATTTGACGAATCCGTCTGGATCAAATGTCCCCGCGAAAGTACGGCCGTATTTGCGGTGTTAGCGTTTTTTATCAGCGGCCTGATTCCTGTAAAGACGCTTAATACATCTTGCCGTCCCGGAGAATTGGCGAAATATTCCCCGCATGTCTCCAGTATGAATTCGATCTCCGTTTCCATCGGGGCGGGTTCAAGAGTTACATTTTCAATCGGTGTATCCGTCGTTCCGACTATTGTCTTGTCGTGCCAGGGAATCGCAAACAGAACCCTGCCGTCCGAGGTTTTTGGAATCATCAGGGCGGTATCACCGTTGAGCAGGTCCCCGTCAAAAACGAGGTGGATTCCCTGGCTCGGAGAGATCAGTTCTTCACAACCGGTTGATGACATCCGCCTGATCGAATCGCAAAAAGCGCCGGTAGCGTTTATTACGATTTTGGCGGAAACCTGAAAGATTTCCCCAGTTTCCAGGCATTCGAACGTTAAACCGTCTATTATTCCTTTGTCGGTTTTTGATAATTCCTCAACGCGGCAATAATTTACCGGGCAGGAACCGAATTCGGCTGATTTTTTTACGAGTTCAACGAGCAATCGGGCATCGTCAAATTGGCCGTCGGAGTATTGTACGCCTCCGCAAAGATTATCCGTTCTTATATTAGGAACGGCATTTATCGTTTCGGTTCTCGAAAGCATTCTTGATTTAGGAAAACCCGCGTTCCCGGAAAGACGGTCGTAAACTTTGAGGCCGAAGCCGTAATAAATTTTCTGCCAACTGCTATAACAAGGGACGATGAATTTCTGTTCTCGGACAAATTTAGAGGCGTTTTTATGAAGAATTCCGCGTTCTCTCAGCGCCTCGCGAACGAGAGAAAAATTCGCCTGCTTGAGATATCTGATTCCACCGTGAATTAGTTTTGTCGAGCGGGTTGATGTTCCTTTTCCAAAGTCTGCCTGTTCCAGCAGCAACACATCGCACCCGCGGCTGGCAGCATCGAGTGCACATCCGACACCCGTTGCGCCGCCGCCGATTATCACGATATCCCAGGGAGCTGACCGCTCCCTGACGCGGGTGAGCATTTTCTTTCGATTCATAAAACAAAGACAAAAAAAGAACGCGGGAACTTACGAAGATGTAAATGCGCTTCGCGATCTGCGCTTTTCTCGTAATTCCGCGTTCAGTCCGGAGCGCCTGATGTCCTACCGTTCTCCCCGGGCCATCTCGGTTTCGGTTTCAAGGTTCACAACCAGCTTTCTGGAAGTCGGTTGGTCTAATGATTCGATCCATCGAATCGATTCATCAAGAATTCGATGTTGATGTTCTTTCCAGTTCGGCTTGCCTGCTACGGATCCGAGTTCACCGTCATAATATGCAGTTCTCGGGGGACGAATGCGGTCCGTAATACTTCGGTCA
>JBFGKW010000044.1:0-23542 GCA_041576495.1 Aridibacter sp.
GCCGCGGGAAAGGCAGCCGCAACTCAACTAAATATTTCGGACACGCTGCCCCAGCCCGTCGCTAACGGGTTTGCCTTCGCCAGCACCACCTCGGTAGTTCTCAACGGCGGATCGACACGGCCTTCGACGACAAACCCGGCTGTCGGCGCGATCGCGCCCCAGTGGACTCAATTTTCGATTCCGGGCGGAGGAAGCGTGGTGCTGACCTTTGTCGCCAATATCGCGTCAAATGTTCCGGGCGCGACATATCAGAATCCGGCGACGGCAACTTATCTCGATCCGGCGCGGACAACCCCGACCGGAACGACAAGCTCGGCATACAATCCAGCCTCTTCGACAAATGAAGACGTGACGGTCGTCGGACCTCCGATTGTCGGCCTCGTCAAAAGCTGTACGGCGCCTGCCGATTGCACGACCAATCCACAACTGCCGAATACCGAACTTTCGTTTGTCATCAATTTTACAAATACCGGCGGCCGCTCCGCGTCAAACCTCGCGATTGTAGACGCGATCCCAAACAATACCGATTTTAAGCTCGGCTCGGCTTCGGTTACCGTCGGGACCACCGGACTCACCTTCGTGATCGAGTATTCAAACGACTATGACCCGGGCAATCCTGGTATCGCGACCTGGACCTACGTTCCGGTCAGCGGAGGCGGAGGCGCGGGCGCGGGTTTTGACCGGAACGTAAAAGCGATCAGGTGGCGCGTGACGGCGGGTAACCTATCGCAAACCGCGCCGAACAATGCAGGAGATGTCCGGTTCATTTCGCGGATCAGGTAAATTCATTGAGACCGAAGCGTTTTGGATTAGAGTGATCGATGCGGTCTTTATGTTGCTTAAATAGACCTCAGTTTTATGCTTTTTTCTCAAAAAAATGATGGACTTCAACCGTCTAAACACGTAGAATAGATCGTCCGATTCACAGATTCTTCTCTCAAATTTTCTCCCAGGTTCATAATTTTGAATTTATGGATGTTGGGCGGAAAATCTCAGGTCATTCATGTGACAAGAAAGAAGTTCGCGGGAGATTGACGAACTCGTCCGTTCGCCGGATTTGTTGTTGCATCAAGCTACTAATCGCTATTACGGTTTCGATCCTCCCCGCGCAAACAGCTCTCGCCCAATCGACCCTCAGATTCAATGATCCAAGCCCCGTGCTTGAGACAGGGGCGCCGCTGAGCCAGGGGTCTCGATATAGATTCAGGAATGTATCCCCCGGCGTCGATGCCCTTGTAACCTTAACGACGATAAGCAATGCCACTCTCGTCAGCATCGATACGGTTCTCGGATTTGACGATCGGTTCGAACCGACCATCAGAACAACGGGGGTGAACCAGCAGGGTTTTGTCCGGTTCGATTTCCAGATCGTCGCCTCCGGAACGACTACGCCAAAAAATGTACCCTCGGTCTTTTTAAGCGCTCAGGATATCGACGGCAGCGGAGTAAAGGACGAAATTCTAGAATGGGTGGAATTTGTCAATACCGGGGCGGTGAGCATTGCGTCGCTCACCTTGTTGGTGAACGGAACACCGGTCGCCGGCGGAGTCCGCTACAATCAAAAAGATCACGTAAATAATCAACCCGGAATCGGTACGGACAACAGATACGAAATGTATACGACGATTCTCGCGGGCAGCACAACGTTTACCATTATCGGCGGAAATTTGACCGATAAAGTGGGCTGTACGGGTTCCAACTGCGACCGGCAAAATTCTTACGCATTCGACCCGGTTTCTTCCAACCAGCCGGCGGTCAACGCAGATGTATCGATCACAAAAACGGGGCCGGCGACGGTAAACGTCGGCGGAGTCGTTAGCTATACGGTCAACGCATCAAATCTTGGCCCGACCACGGCCCACGGCGCAATCGTCAATGACGCCGTACCGGCCGGGTTGACCGGCGTGACCATTACTTGTGTGGCGGCAAGCGGGGCCGTTTGTCCGGGTACGGCGGGATTAACGACGTTAAGCAATGTATACATTCCGACGTTCCCAAATGGCGGGAGCGTGACGTTTACGATCAGCGGAACCGCCGCTTCGGCCGGCACACTTTCAAACACACGACAATTGCGCCGCCAAACGGCGGGACCGATCCCGTTCCGGGAAACAACACCTCAAACACGATTGTTACAACCGTAGGTGCTCCGCCCAATATCTCATTGACAAAAACCTGTACAGTTCCGGCGAATTGCACTTCCGTTTCCCAACAGCCGAATACGGAATTGACGTTTAAGGTCGACTTTATAAATGACGGCGGAAGCAGTGCGGCGAATCTTATTATCGTAGATGCCGTTCCGGCAAATACTGATTTCAAACTCGGAACGGTGACGATAAATGCCGGAACCACAGGTTTGACCTTCGTCGTCGAATACTCAGCAGACTATGATCCAGGTAACCCGCCGGCCGCTACATGGGGTTATGCACCAGTCAGCGGAGGTGGTGGTGCCGGCGCGGGTTTTGACCGGAACGTAAAGGCGATCAGGTGGCGTGTGACCGCGGGTAATCTATCTCAAACAGCACCCAATAATGCCGGGAGTGTTACGTTCATCTCAAGAATACGATGAAAGCTTCAATTTATTGCGATTTTTCTGACCGCTAACTTATCGATTCGGTTCCGGTTGATTTCGAAACCGATTCCCGGATTATCAGAAACCTCAATCGTACCCCTTTCGGTGACGGTGATTTCCGGCGTCACGATATCTTCATCCCAATACCGTTTACTTGCCGAAACGTCTCCCGGCAGCGTCAATCCGGCCAGAGTCGACATTGCGATATTGTGAGCGCGGCCGATTCCGGCTTCCAGCATTCCTCCGCACCAGACGGGGATATCCGCCTTACGGCACAATTCTTCGGTCAGTTTTGCCTGTGAATGACCGCCGACCCGCCCGAGTTTTAAGTTTATTATCCGGCAGGCGCCGAATTCGATCGCCTTTCCTGCATCTTCCGGCGAATGAATCGATTCATCAAGACAGACCGGCGTATTAATTTGTTTCTGAAGTTTGGCGTGATCAAAAATGTCTTCGTGCGAAAGCGGCTGCTCAAACATCATCAGTCTGAATTCATCCATCCGCTTAAAAAGATTGACGTCTTTAAGGGAGTAGGCTGAATTTGCATCGCCCATCAACGGAATATTACCGAATTTTTCGCGAACCCGGCGGATGACCTCGAAATCCCAATGGGGGGCGATTTTTATCTTGATCCGTCGGTATCCGGCATTCAATTCGGTTTGGATTTTTTCAAAAAGCTGTTCGACCGAATCCTGAATTCCGATCGATACGCCGCATTCGATTTCACTCCGTTTCCCGCCCAGATGTTTCCATAACGGAACCTCGAGGCGTTTGGCCTCTAAATCCCAGACGGCAGTTTCGATCGAGGCCTTGGACATGCGGTTGCCGCGAACCTTGGACATCAGATTCCAGACATCTGACGCCGCCTCAAAGTCTTTGCCGATAACCATCGGAGCCAGGATCTTTACGGTCGTTTCCCAACACGAATCCGTCCACTCCTCCGAATAGGTAGGGATTTCGCCGCACGTATTCTCTCCCCAGCCTTCGTTGCCATCGTGATCCCTGACCCGAACCAGGATGATGCGCCGTCCGTAAGTCCGGCCAAAACTCGTTTCAAAAAAGTGTACGAGCGGCATTTGGATTTCGATCAGTTCGATCGCTTTGATTTTCATCGGTTCGCGTTGAGTAATTCGTGATTCGCTTATTTTTGTAAATGGTTATGGGTCATTAGCCTGGGATCTTCGTCATTTTTGATTCGCAATTTACGATAAGGAATCCGTATCGCGTAGAGCCTGATACCGGTTGCCAATAACCCTTTCCATTACCCAATCTTCCGGTCTTCATCAAGATACCTGCGTATCCCGGCAAAGGTATTTTTCCAGCCGGTTTCGCAAGCATTATAAAAATCATCTGCGGAAGGATCCGCCGGAAAGCCGTCCTGGATGACCCGGAGCAGGCAACCCCCGCCCAAAGGTTCAATTACGAATTCGGCAGTTATTTCAGCTTCGAACGGGAGCTCACCTTCCTTAGAATAATACTTCGAATCGGTGAGGAGCAGCCGACACGGCGGATCATAATTTGCTATCTTAAACGATGAAATATAATCTGGATCGTCTTCGTCTCCCCAAGCGGCAGTCCAAAAGCCGTCTCGCCCCGGCAAAACAATCGCTCTTGACGCCTGCCACCAGCCGCAAATCGCGCTTGGCTTCAAGAGCATATCAAACATCTCTTCCGGCGAAACCGCAAAGGATTCCTCGTGAATGTGTTTTCGTGTTTCCATAAATATCTCGCCGGTTCGGAATTTTTTCTTGCAATCTAAACCACGGCCGATCGGCGGGTTAACCGGCCCCGGTCAGGGCATTTCGATTTCGAGGAGCGCGATCCCTTCGGGACTTTTGAAATCTTCCTTTTCCATTCCGCAAATCATACTCTTTTCGGGGTTTGGCAGTTTGGTCAGTCTTCCGAAAGCCTCAAAGTCTTTCCCCATTTTATTTTCGGCTTCCACCGCCAGGGTTTTGACCTGGCCCGGGCTCGTTGCCTGAACAATGACCTGTCCGTTGCTCGCTCCCAGATCGAGAATGACGGTAGCAAAAGGAAAATCCCGGGTTTCGGTGTCTTTTCCGTTCGGCCTGCATTTTTCGATTCCGCGGATCAGTTTTCCCTGTACCCTCACGATTTTGCCTTCGAATTCGGGGTGATAATTGATCCCGGAACTAAGAGTTTCCGAGTTTACAACCGGCACCCGGAGCCGCGAAAGCACGGTTAAGTCCATATAGAAATAAGTCAGCAAACCAATTAACGGAAGGGCTACCAAATACGACCAAATGACCGGTCTCCAGGGCTTATTCATTAACATCGCCTCAATTCGACGCTTAAGAACGTACCAACTGAAAATGCGAAACGCGGGGAAAAAGAACGCCAGAATCAAGATCGTCCATCCCATCACCCGCTGACCGTTAAATTGGCACAGCGATTCGATGCGTCCGCTCTCAAACAAGGCGATGGCCGGTATAAAAAACAGCGCGTCAAGAAATACATAAAGCGGATGGGTACTGAAAAATGGTATGTTGACGTCGGTTGGCGCAAGCGCAAGCTCCTTGCTGATCGTCTGCATCCAGACACGCGGAAAGAAAATGTAGAAAAGGCTGAGAAAAAGTGCCCCAACGCCGACTACCGCCAGCAGCCAGAGATAATAGGAATTGTATTCGGGCCTTGGCGGACACCCCCTGACTCCGGCCGCCATTGCAGCGAAGCCGGCTGACACTGAAATCAGCAGCAGGGCCAAACCCTGGAGCCCGGCGATTTG
Source organism: Aridibacter sp. (assembly GCA_041576495.1). GTDB lineage: Bacteria > Acidobacteriota > Blastocatellia > Pyrinomonadales > Pyrinomonadaceae > Aridibacter. The sequence continues at coordinate 5,316 of JBFGKW010000044.1, forward strand.
CGCTACATTTTTGAGCTGCCAAAAACTTCTAAGCACTCTCTTGGGTTCCATAATTCAGAAAAACGATCCGGGTCGATTCTGCATATTACATTTCTGCCGAGACCGCGCCCTTTCTTTTCAAAGGCGGAAAGCTATTTGTGACCACCCCGCGCCGAAACGCCGCGATCCTCCGTTCCAAGGAGGGAAGTCATAAAGAACATACGGACCAAAGCTTTCCACTCTGATTATCCCGGCCGAGGCGCCGCAACTCCTTTCAAAATCCGCTATTCGGTTGAAACGAGGGTTTCGTCGTGGAGAGCCGCGTTGACCGTATGCCAGCTGAGGCTTGCACATTTGACTCGTGCCGGAAATTCGAGCACTCCCGCAAAAATCCGGAGTTTGCCGAGATCGTTTTCATCTACTTCGATGTCGAGTTTGCCGGTAACCATCTTGTGAAACTCGTCAAACATTTTTTCGGTTTCGTTTTTCGTTTTTCCCTTTACCGCTTGAGTCATCATCGAAGCCGACGCCTTGGATATCGCGCATCCCGATCCGATGAATGAGACGTCCTCAACCCGTTCGCCATCCATTTTCAAAAAAACCTGGAGCTTATCTCCGCAAAGCGGATTGTCGCCGTCGGCATATTTATCGTAATCTTCGATCGCCCGAAAATTTCGCGGATTCTTGTTGTGGTCGAGGATTACTTCCTGGTATAAATCGCTTAATTCTGACATTTTTTATTGTTCTAAATTTTTTTCGCGGCGCGGTCAGCGAAATTTGTTTTTCTCCGGCCTCCGCATTTCATAGGCCCTTAAATTCCTTTTTAGCCGCCGCAAGCGCCGGCATATCGTCGTCAGCTTCATTCCAAAGGTCAAAAAACTTTTCGTATTCGGCCTTGTCGTTCATCGCCCTCGCCTTTCCCAGCTGCGCAAGCGGATATATCGACGACAATGGCGATTCGCCGCGATGGCTCAATATCTTTTCAAACTCGTTAACGGCGCTTTTCTTTTTGCCTAAACTTAAATACGCAAGTCCGCGGAGATACTGCGGGTAAAAATCGGCTTCGCGTTCGTATCGTTCGGTGATTTCGAGTTCTTCAATGGCCTCCCTAACCCTGCCGTTTTGCAATTCCAGCGATGCCCGAATCGCAGGCAGCCAAAGTTCCCTTATCAAGGTGTCTTTCGGACGGTCATCTTTTAATTCATCAATCAGAGACCGGGCCTCCGAACTGAGTCCGGCGATGGCGAGTGCGATCGCGCACAACGAAAGCACGGGACTGCTCCGTTCCAATTTCAGGGCATTGTTGGTTTGGGTTTTGATTACCGCCTTGAGCTGGCTCTCGTCTTCGGAAGGCAGCCCTTGACCGGAACTCCAAAAGACGATTCGCACCGCCTGCTCTGCTGCATAGTACGCGGCGACCTCCCGCGCATCACTCCGTTTCGCCAAATCGATCGCCCGTTTCGCCGAATCCTGCGCCGTCCGCCATTGTCCTTTAAAAGCCGCCGTGCCGGTTTGGAGGTTGAGCGCCAGATATTCATCTGTCCGCCCGTCAAACCATCCTCGGTGTTCGGCCATTGCGTCCGGGTTATTTTCAATAAACGCCACGTTATGAAGGATCATATGGAAATAATCGCCGTCAAGATTCTTGTCAAACGCCTGCTGGCACACTTCCTTGACTTGCTTATACGAGTCAAGCGACAACAATGATTCCGCCAGATTCATATAGACGACCGCGTTGGTAGTATCGAGCCGCATGCCTTCGCGAGCCGCGGCAACCGCTTTTTCTGACTGCCCGACGCGTTCATAACAATCGGCGAGGTTGATCGCCGCCACCACGTGTGAAGGATAGGTCTTCCTCCATAAATCCAGGGTGTCGATCGCCTTATCGATTTCGCCCGTGACAAACTTGTAATAGAAATATGTAATTCGAAGTTTTTCATTTTCGCTGACCGAATCCCGCAGTTCATAGGCTTTGATGGTCATCTCGGTCGCCAATTTCCATTGGTTCGTATTGGCGTAAATTACTGCCAGCCCCGAATAGACTGAAGCAAAGTTTGGGTCAAACTCGAGCGCCTTCCTGTAAAACGGGATCGATTCGAGCGTTTTACCCATATTCTGCTGTTCATATCCAAGCGTAAAAAACTCCAGCGCTTCGAGTGAAGATGTCGTGGCGTATTCGACCGGCATGTCGTATTTTTCGATCGAGCTGAGGCTTTCGCCGAGCTGCTCGCGCAGGCCGGTCGCAGCCTTACCAAGCGCGACCAGGACTTCTTCCCTCGAAGAAACCTGCTCAAACTGCCGCCCGAGACTTTCGCCGCTGCGGGCGTTGACGGCTTCAAGCGTTAAGACATAGACCGTTCCAAAACTTGAGATCGATCCGGTGATAAAGGCTTTTAGCCGCTGCCGCAGGCAAATCTCATATCCGAGCTCTTTGGTCACACGGTCGCTGGTTGACCTTCCCATCAATCCCAATGTCTCCCGGACTTTTGTATCCGGGAAAATATCCAGAAACGGGGATTGGGCCAGCGAAAATGCAAGTGCCTGTTTCAGGGTCTGATCAAAAATCGGCTCGCCGGTGGAGTTTTCAAACTCGGTCAGCAAAAGCGCATCTTTGTTGCCGCCTGATGTCGTCTGGCTACTCGGTATGTCAGGGCTGGTGGCGCCGGATTTGTCGGGCACCGCCGTCTGCTCGAGTTTGGCCTCTAGACGTAATTCATCATGCAAGTCCTTGAGGTCATTGAGCAAATCCCGTGTCGATTGATATCGCTGCCCGCGGTCTTTCTTCAGCGTTTTCCCGGTAATCCGCTGAAGTTCCTTTGGCAGATGGGGGGCCATACCCGTCAACGATACGGGTTCGGAACTTATAATCGCCGCCAGGATATCGGTCACCGTTTCACCCTCAAACGGCACCTTTCCCGTCAAGATCTCGTATAAGACGATTCCAAAGCTGAAGACATCCGAACGTGCGTCAATTTCTTTTCCGCGCGCCTGTTCGGGCGACATATAGTTGACCGTTCCCATCACGACGCCCGGGTTTGTTTTGACCATTTTTCGCGTAGCATCCTCAGCTTCGGCTTGCGGATTATTGTTTTCGGTGAGTTTGGCGAGACCGAAATCGAGGATTTTTACGTATCCGTCCGGGCGAATCATAATGTTTTCGGGTTTAATATCGCGGTGGACGATTCCCGCCGAGTGCGCGGCCGAGAGGGCCTCGGCGGTTTGAGTGATGATAGAAAGAACCTCGTCAAACGAAATCCTGCCCGAATCCATACGTTCGCGAAGCGTTTTGCCATCGATAAATTCGGTCGCCATAAAGTTGGCGCCGTCAATTTCACCGATTTCGTAGACCGTAATGATATTTGGGTGGTTGAGCGCCGATGCGGCCTTTGCTTCCTGCTTAAACCGGTTCAGGCCCTCGGAATCTACCGAAAACTTTTCCGGCAGAATCTTGAGTGCGACTTTTCGTTCGAGCTCGGAATCCTCTGCCAGAAAGACGTCACCCATTCCGCCCGATCCGATCTGGGAGATTACCTTATACCGTCCAAATGAAGATTTGTCAGAAAGCGGCATCAGTTAGTTTCCTTGAGTGAGAAGTATAGCTTTTTTAGAGTAAGATTTTCCATCCAGATCGAGGTAACTGTATTTGTTATAGCATTTCACGGATCGGGGCGGTAAATTCATCGCTATCAATATTGCCCGTGTTTTTTAAATTTGCCGGTTCAAACAGAAGTACGTGAACCTCGTTTTCGGCGACCGGACGATGTTCGATGCCCCGCGGGACGATCAGGAATTCTCCTTCGCTGAGTTCCACTTTTCTATCGCGAAACTCGATCCGGAAACTCCCCTTCAGCGCCATAAACATTTCATCTTCCTGTTCGTGGTGATGCCAGGGAAACTCACCCTTAAACTTGACGAGTTTGATCTCCTGGCCGTTGAGTTCCCCGACCACCTTGGGGCGCCAGTGTTCGTTTATTCGGTCCAGTTTTTCGGAAAGGATTACTTTCTTCATTTGTTTTAGAATTTTTTTCCCGGGGACGCGTATGTCTTGCCAAACTACAGACCATTCAATGAGTTAAAGGATAAAATCAGAAGGTCCATCTCACGCAAAAACATCAATCACCCGTTGAACAGCATCGATCAGTGCGTCAACCTCTTGTTTAGTATTGTAAAAGGCGAATGACGCCCGCGCAGTGGCCGGCACCGCGAAAAACTCCATCACCGGCTGAGCGCAGTGGTGGCCCGCGCGGACCGCGATGCCTTCCTGGTCCAGAATCGTCCCGATGTCGTGAGGATGGATATCGTCGATCGTAAACGAGATTACGGAGGCCCGATCGACAGCCGTTCCGATGATTTTTACGCCGTCGATCGACGCCAGTCTTTCAAGCGCGTAGCGGGTCAGTTCGTGTTCGTGGGCAAACGCGGCATCCAGGTCGATCGAGTTTAAATAATCGATCGACGCTCCCAGTCCGATGCTCGGGGCGATGGCCGGCGTTCCGGCTTCGAATTTTTCCGGAAGCCCGGCGAAAGTAGTTTTTTCAAAGGTAACCGTCCTGATCATCGAGCCGCCGCCCTGATAGGGGTTCATTTTCTCAAGCCACTCCTTTTTTCCGTATACCGCGCCGCTGCCCGTGGGCGCGAACATCTTGTGCCCCGAAAACGCATAGAAATCCGCATCGAGATCCTGAACGTCGATTCTCATATGCGGTGCCGCCTGGGCACCGTCTATCAAGACCGGAACTCCAAACTTATGAGCTGTTTCGATCATTTCCTTGACCGGATTTATCGTCCCGATCGAGTTTGAGACATGCGCCAAAGCAACTATTCGCGTGCGTTCGTTGAGCAGGTTTTGATATTCGTCGATGATCAATTCACCGCGGTCGTTCATCGGGATGACACGTATTTTCGCACCGCGTTCCTCGGCGATCATCTGCCACGGAACGATATTCGAGTGGTGTTCCATTTGGGAAATGACAATTTCGTCGCCCTCATTTATAAATTTGCGCCCGTAGCCGGAAGCGACGAGGTTGATGCCTTCGGTCGTTCCCCGCACAAATATACATTCCAGTGCTTCCCGGGCGTTGATAAACCGTTTCACCTTTTCGCGGGCCGCTTCGTATGCCGATGTTGCTTTCTGAGAAAGGTAATGGACACCGCGGTGGACGTTTGAATGTTCGTGCTTGAGATACTCGGCACCGCGCTCGATGACCAGATTCGGTACCTGCGATGAGGCCGTATTGTCCAGGTAAACGAGCGGTTTTCCATTCACGGTCTGGGCGAGTACCGGGAAATCATTTCGAATTTTATTGACGTCAAAACTTTTCATTTCTTTTGCTGCTTTCATAAATCAGGCTTTCCGGCGGACGCGTTACGCTTTTACGTTTTGGAACCTCATATTATCGATGTCACAATCCGGGTCTAGGTCTTCGCTTTTCTTTTCTTTACTTTTCTCTTCTTTTCTTTTCTTTACTTTTCTTCTCTTCTCTTCGCCTTTCTTCTTTTCGCTTTTTACTTTTCACTTTCTACTTTTCACTTTCTACTTTCTACTTTTTACTTTCTACTTTTTACTTTTCACTTTCTACTTTCCACTTTCTACTTTTTTTCTACGCTTCAAGCCTGGCATTAAGTCGATTCAATACTGCTTCATCCAATTGTTTTTTTATCGACGCTATCGTGATCTTATTTATTATCTCCTCGGCAAAACCATAGGTCAGCAGGTTACGGGCGAGGTCGTCATTAAGCCCCCGGCTCAACAGGTAGAATAATTCTTCCTCTCCAAGCTGGCCGACCGTCGCCCCGTGGCTGCATTTGACATCATCGTTGTAAATCTCAAGCTGCGGTTTGGTGTCGACCCTCGCGTCATTCGAGAGCAGTAAGTTCTTGTTTGACTGATTGGCATCCGTACCGCTGGCATCCTTGTGGACAAAGACCTTGCCGTTAAATACCGCCCGCGATTTTCCGTCCAAAATGCCTTTGTAATTCTGATGCGAAACACAGTTTTTGACCCGGTGATGAATCTGCGAATGGGTGTCGGCGTGCTGGCCGTCTTCGACCAAGTAAAGCCCGTCTACCCAGGCTTCCGCGCCTTCGCCCTTGAAACTAAGGTCTATATCGTGACGGGATAGTTTTGCGCCGAGGGTGATATTGGTGTTGTCGTATACGCTTGTCCGGTTTAAGGTGATCCCGGTCGTGCCGATGTGAAGAGCGCGGTGTGATTCCCGCTGGACGCGTGTATGAACGAGACGGGCGTTAGCGGCCAGGTTTATTTCAACAACGGCATTGGTAAAATATTTTGATTCACCGGTCCGCGTGTAATGCTCGACAATCTTGGCTTCGCTGCCCGTTTCACCGACAAACAATATTCGCGGAAAATTCGCAGTATCAGTATTTCCGATAAAAACAATGTGGACCGGAGTTTCAATCCTGGTATTTTTTGGAATGTGAATAAAAACTCCTTCCTCAGCAAAAGCCGTATTGACAGCGGTGAATCCGTTGAAATCGTAGCTGACGAATTTCCCAAGATTAGTTTTAAACGCGTCATCTTCAGCCGCTTTTTGAAAGCTCAATACCCGTGAACCCTCTTGCAAATCGGGAAGGGTTGTCAATTCGCCGTTAAAAACCCCGTCAACAAAAACGATACGGTTGCCGGTTTCGATTTGCGCAAGAAGTTCTTTTATTGCCGGGCCCAAACCATCTTCTGACGCCGACGATTCCGCAATTCTGTTCACCGCCAACTGTTCACTGCTGACCGCCGTGTATTTCCATTCCTCATTTTTCGCGGTCGGCAATCCAGTTTCACGAAATTCATCAAAGGCCTTTTTTCTTAAAGCTTTTAACCAATCAGGTTGATTGGAATTCTCGTAACTTTTTTCAAAATCTGTTTTATAAATTGTCTCTTTTCCTGGTTGCATATTATTAGATATCTTCTTCGAGAATTTCAGGTAGGGGGGCGCGTGGCCACCCGGAATCCGGTTTCGACCGGATTCCCCGTCTAAATTATCGACAATTCCTCCAGACTTGCTTTTATCCTTTCGTATGAGTGATTCATATCGTTATCGAGGCCAACCGAAAACCGGACCAACCCCTCGCTCAGACCGATTTCCATCCTTTCCTCCATCGGAATTTCCGATGAAGTACTATGGCCCGGCGAACTAAACAGTGTTTTGAAGTAACCCAAACTGACGGCCAGATATCCGACTTTATGTTCCTGCATGCGGCCCATAAGCTTATTGGCGGTGGCCGAATCACCGAGGTCCAGGGCAAGCATGCCCCCATATCCATAACCTTCATTCATTAATGATTTCAACAATTCGTGCCCGGGATGGCTGGGGAGCCCCGGATAATGAACCTTCAGGCCGAGTTCCTCAAATCTTTCTGCCAAAAAGCGCGCATTCCGGCTGTGTTGGCGCATACGGAGATGAAGCGAATGCAGGTTTTTCAATATATTTGCCGCCCGCGTACTGTCCAGTACCGCTCCGAAAAGCATCGAAGCGCCCGAATTTATATCCGTCAATTTGTGGATAAATTCATCGCTTGCGCAGACACATCCTGCAACGCAATCACTCGTACCGTTGATGAATTTGGTCAGACTATGAACGACCACATCGGCTCCCAGGCGAATCGGGGAGACCATCATCGGACTGAAGGTATTGTCGACCATCAAAAGAAGGTCCCTGGTTTTTGCAAACTTCGAGATTTTTGGAAGATCGGCGACTTCCAGCAAGGGGTTACTCATCGTTTCGCAATAAATTACACGGGTCTTGCCGTTTACGAGCGGTTCCACCGATGTCAAATCCTGTAAATCGACAAAATGGACTTTTATTCCCAGGCGCGGCAGGAAATTTTTGAAGAATGCGTAGGTTCCTCCATAGATCGTGTGCGAAGATATTATTTCATCTCCCGATTCACAGATTTGCAGGATCGATGAGCTGATAGCGGCCATCCCCGATGCCATGACCTGTGCCGATTCGCTGTCTTCCATACGGGCTAAGGCCTGTGAAAGAAACTTGTTAGTCGGATTCCAATGCCGTGAATATAAAAAGCATCCTTCAATTTCATGGTCAAAAAGCTCCTCCATTCTCTCGGGGCTCTTAAACGTATAGGTTGAAGAATCCGTAATAGACGGATTGACGTCGCCGAATTCACCGAAGACTAAAAAATCCTGTACTTTGCTCGCTGGATCAAACATAATATTCCGCTTCCCGTGATGAAAGTCTAATTTTCTTCCCTCCCTTAATGCTTTGATCTCATTTATAAATACGGCCAGCGATCTCAGTTCAGATCAGAATTATGTAATTCAAACCCACCGTCGGACTTGCTTCCGGTATTCATCATATTTTTCGCCGTGAAGCCCGGTTAAATGTTCTTCTTCAATCCGAACCTGCATTTGAATCAAGACGTCGCCTACTCCAAATGTCATCAATGTAATCGCATTCGGCATCGTCAGAAAAAATCCGGCAAACATCATCCGCATTCCAAAAAAAATCGGATTACGCGAGACTGTAAAAAGCCCTTTTTGAATAAGTTCGGTTTTATTCTCTTTATCGATACCAACTCGCCAGGATTCCCCCATTTGTATTTGAGCGATGATGATCCAAACAAGCGCTGTGATAAGGAAAAGTAACCCGGTTACCTTAATCCAATAATTCTCCAGCCACGAGATCGGCGCAATATATTGATATGCCTGCGGGAAAAACGAAAAGCATGAAATCGACAGCAAAATCAACAAAAAAGCCGGTATCAAGGCGAAACGGATAAAACCGTAAACGTCGTCAGTTTCCCTTAACGGAAAGGGATTTATTCCGGTTTTTTTCCAAACCACGATTGAACGGGCGGCAACCGCGATCACAAAGAACACAAAAAAATATACGGGCAAGCCTATGCGCAAAAATCCATTCATATTGAGTCGTCAGGTTAACTCACGGCCGCTTTGACCCAGTCGTAACCTTTCTCCTCGAGCTCGAGAGCCAATTCCTTCCCGCCTTCTTTTACGATTTTCCCGCCCGCTAAAACGTGCACGTAATCGGGTACGATGTAATCCAAAAGTCGCTGATAGTGTGTAACCAAAACGACCGCATTCGCTTCGTTTTTGAGTTGGTTAACGCCTCCGGCGACGACCCGCAATGCATCGATATCGAGCCCTGAATCGGTTTCATCCAGCAACGCCAGTTTCGGCTGAAGGACCGCCATCTGCAGAATCTCATTGCGCTTCTTCTCTCCGCCGGAAAACCCCTCGTTGACCGAACGCTTGAAAAATTCCGGGCTCATATCGACTATTCTGGCCTTCTCTTTGAGCAGATCATTAAATTCCAGCGGATCTAATTCTTCCTCACCGTTGTGCTTCATCTTCTCGTTATAGGCAAGGCGCAAAAACTGCGAGTTCGAAACTCCCGGCACTTCAACCGGATACTGAAACGCCATAAAGACGCCCTCCCTGGCCCGTTCATCGGGATCCAGTTCAAGCAAGTTCCGGCCCTCGTATAAGACTTCACCCTTGGTGACTTCGTACGACGGATGTCCGGCAAGTACCTTTGCAAGGGTCGATTTCCCGGACCCGTTAGGCCCCATAATCGCGTGGACTTCACCTTTCCTGACCTGCAAATTCACGCCTTTTAATATATTTGCGCCGTCAATGGCTACATATAAATCCTTAACTTCTAATAACATCTTCTGTTGTATTCCCTTTCTGATTTAATATCTTTTTCATTGCCAGAAGCGGTGTTCCGAAAAATGCGTCGTTTTCGCCGCGGACAAATCCGTTTTCCTCGTAAAGCCGGATCGCCCCTGCTAAAAACGGTGTCGTATAAAGGAACAAGTATTCAAATCGGTGCTTCGTCGAATAACTTTCAACCGTATCAAGCAGCATTTGTCCTATTCCTTTTCCTTGAAACCGGGGTAAGACAGCCATGCTCCTGATATAAAGTTCTTTGTTTTCATCAACGGCCGAAACCGTACCAACAATTTCTTTTTCCGCCGTCGCCACCCAAATTCTGCCCTTATCTTCAAAACGCCGGCAAATTCTCTTCGAATCAAGAATAGTCGCGTCAAAGGCCTCCGGTGTATAAAGCTTCTCAAACGGCCCGAATGCCCCGGCCAGTATCCGCGCAATTTCATCAGAATCCGAAGGCAAAGCTATTCGCACTTTCGATTGCATGCTTCACAAATAATCACATCATCCGCTTAGGCCCTGATAACGTCAGGCATTCGATATCCTTTCCTCTCTAAACCAGTTGATAAAACCGCGGAGATGCATCACGAAAAAAATCGAACTTCCGATGGTTATCGGAATGCTTCCGGTCAAGACTCCGAAGGTCGCCCAACTCAGGCTGGCCATCATAAACAAGACAAAACCGATCTTGTTCTTGTTGCCCAAAAGGTAGACCCCTGTCAATCCACAGGCGGTCGCTATCCAGTCGATTCCGTAATACTGCAAAACTTGCATTTGAGTTCAAATAATAAATCTTCGTCAAAACCCTGTGTTTTTGATAACCGCGTAAAATAAAGGAATCCCGATCGTAATATTAAACGGGAAGGTGACACCTAACGCCATCGGAATATAAAGGCCGGGGTCCGCTTTCGGTGCCGCCAACCTCATAGCGGCCGGCACCGCGATATAAGACGCACTGGCCGCCAGAATCGCAAAGATCAGCCTGTTTCCGACGTCTTCCGTAACCAATCCGCTGATCACCGCGACGATCAGTCCGTTTACCGCCGGCACGAGAATCGCAAAGCCGGTCACATACAAGCCATACTTCTTAAAAGCCGAAAACCGTTTCGCCGTTACCATTCCCATCTCGAGCAGGAAAATTGCCAAAAAGCCTTTGAAAATATCCGTCGTAAAGGGTTTGATGCCTTCGGCCTGTTTGGTATCCGCAATGATTCCGATGATTAGGCTCCCCAGGATTATTAAAACGCTTCCGTTTGTAAACGAATGCTGGATAATCCCCCTCAGCTTTCCTTCGTTTTCGGCGCCGTTATCGTGCCGCATCATCAGGATAACGCCCACGATTATTGCGGGAGATTCCATCAGTGCCATTACTGCGACCATGTGGCCGCCGAATGAAACCTGCTGCGCCTCCAAAAAAGAAGTCGCCGCCACAAAAGTAACCGCGCTGACCGAACCATATGCCGCCGCTACTGCCCCGGCATCGCTGACATTCAGTTTTCTTTTCAGAATAAAGAAAACATAAATCGGAATCAGCGATGCGACCAAAATACCGAATAGAAGCGAATAGAGTATTTCGATCGTAAACGGGCTGTGGGCCAGTTCCTGACCACCCTTAAACCCAATTGCAAAGAGCAAATAGAGTGAAATAAACTTACTCGACGACTCCGGAATCTCCAGATCACTCTTAACGATCGCCGCGATGATTCCCAAAACAAAAAATAACAATGTCGGGTTTGTCAGATTTGCAATTAGAATTTGAAAATCCATATTGGATCGTTAATCAACCGCGGCAATTGCCTGAATTTCAATCTTTGTTCCGAAATGCAAATCCTTGACCGGGACGACGGCCCTCGCCGGTTTATGCTCGCCAAACAGCGAAATACAGACGGCGTTTACCCGGTCCCAAAGATTCATTTCGGAAACATAAATCGTCATCTGCAAAACGCTATCCAGATCACTTCCGGCAGCCTTCAAGACCGCCTCCACATTTTGCAGCGCGAGTTCGGTCTGCGCCTCAATCGAACCCGATTCAACCGCGCCGGTCTCGTGATTCACCGGCAGCTGACCCGACACATAAATTAAGCCGTTATGCTCAACGGCCTGTGAATAATGCCCTTTAGGGGCCGGTATGTCTGGTAAATTGATCTTTCTCATAAACCGCGGCCCGAGGTCGCGTCCCGTCTCTATTCTCCACCCTTTATTTTACCTTCTACCTTCTACCTTTTGCCTTCCACCTTCTACCTTTTATCTTCTACCTTCTACCTTTTTCCTTTTCCTTTTTACCTTCTACCTTTTACCTTTTACCCTTTACCCTTTCTACCCAACACTTCCTTCCAGTTTTAATCCCAAAAGCTTTTGCGCTTCAACGGCATATTCCATCGGCAGTTCTTTAAATACTTCCTTACAGAACCCATTGATGATCAGAGATATCGAATCTTCTTCGGAAAGTCCGCGCTGCTGCAGGTAAAAGAGCTGGTCCTCGCTAATCTTCGACGTCGTTGCTTCGTGTTCGACGCGGGCGGAATTGTTCATCACCTCGATATACGGAAACGTATTCGCTTCGCATTGATCGCCAATCAGCATTGAATCACATTGCGTGTAGTTCCTGGCTCCTTCAGCCTTGGGCATCACCTTGACCAATCCGCGGTATGAATTATTCGATTTACCTGCCGATATCCCTTTTGAGATAATCGTCGAACTCGTATTTTTGCCGAGATGGATCATTTTCGTCCCGGTGTCTGCAATCTGCCGGTTGTTGGTCAGCGCTACTGAATAAAACTCACCGATCGAATTATCGCCCTGAAGAATTACCGATGGGTATTTCCACGTGATTGCCGATCCGGTTTCAACCTGGGTCCAGGAAATCTTCGAATTTCTGCCGCGGCAGGCACCCCGTTTTGTTACGAAGTTATAGATTCCGCCTTTTCCGTTTTCATCACCGGCATACCAGTTTTGAACGGTTGAATACTTGATCTCGGCGTCGTCCAGAGCGATCAGTTCGACTACCGCGGCGTGGAGTTGATTGGTATCAAACTGCGGCGCTGTGCAGCCCTCGTTATAGGCTACATAACCGCCTTCTTCGGCAACGATCAAGGTCCGCTCAAACTGGCCTGATTCCTGTGTATTGATCCGGAAATAAGTCGAGAGCTCCATCGGGCAGCGAACTCCCTTCGGGATAAATACAAAGGATCCATCGGAAAAAACGGCCGAATTGAGCGCCGCATAAAAATTATCGGACGTGGGTACGACCGAACCAAGGTATTTCTTTACATACTCCGGGTACTCCTCGACGGCTTCAGAAAATGAACAAAAAATTACACCCGCTTCCTTGAGTTTCGCTTTATATGTGGTCGCAACCGAAACCGAATCAAATACCGCGTCGACCGCAACATTGGCCAGCATTTTTTGTTCTGATATCGGAATCCCTAGCTTCTCAAACGTATCCAGGAGCTGCGGATCGACTTCGTCCAGCGATTTCTTCTTTTCTTTCTCCTTTGGCGCCGCATAATAAGTAATATCCTGAAAATCGATGCGCGGATACTCGAAATTTGCCCAATAATTCGGTTCGTCCATCGTCAGCCAGTGACGAAATGCCTTGAGACGAAACTGAAGCATCCATTCGGGTTCGTTTTTCTTGGCCGAGATCAGGCGAATCGTGTCTTCGGTCAATCCCTTTGGAATCATTTCAGTTTCGATATCCGTAACAAAACCGTATTTATATTCCCTGTTCGATAAAAATTCTGTTGCTGTACTCATATTTCACTGCCCACTGCTTAAAAGTTACACGTTGCCTGCGGCAGCCTCTCTGCCATTCTGTTAGCTGCTTACTGATCGCTGCTCAAATGTTTAATGAAGAATGCAATCCCTGAATCCTGTGAAACCGTTCATCGACCTTTTTTTCCGATCCGACAAGCTGCGCCAGAGTTATATGCGAGAGCGCATTCTGGACGATTTCATGAAGCCCGACGATGACCGGTCGAATACCGCAGTCTCCGGTATGAACGCACGAATCTTTGACCCCCGTGTAGCTGTCGCAATGTCCTTTGATTTCGTCCGCATCGAGGACCTTTATGACCTCGCTCAGATAAATTTCATCCGCCGGGCGCGCCAAACTGTATCCGCCTTTCGTACCGCGTGTCGCTTTTGCAAATTTTGCCTTGCTCAAGAGCCACATCAATTTTCCGGCGTTAGCCTGAGAAATACCTTCGCGCTGGGCAATCTGCGGCAACGTTAATGAATCATCATTTTTTAGGGTCGCAAGCTGAACCAAACACCGCAAACCATATTCTTCCTGAGCCGATATTTTCATACGTTTCACCCTTTTTGGTAATCTGGAAATTCGATTTAAAGTAAAGAGTCTCAAATCATTACTTTTGTGTCAAGATTATAGACGATTTGTCTGTTAAAGTCCCGCAGGTTAAGCGTTTATTGGGCTGAACAGGTCTTCGGCCGGTGCCTTCGGAGGCGCAAACCGATTAACCGGAATTAGTTCGCCTCCCGTTCGGCGTTTTAACTTTTATTCGGTTCCGGATCAATTTTGACTCCCTGATGCCTTTCGAAGCCGATCCATCAAGGCGGTTCCTATCCCGGTGCGCTCAATAATCTCGCAATATATTGTTCTGATCCCCAGCCGGTCGCATTTGCGAAAAAAATCAAACAGGCGGCGGGCGTAATCTTCGGGCGACCGAGCCACTTCGACCAGGTCAAAGGCGCCAAACGGTTGAACCAGGCCGATAAATGCGCATCCGTCCAGGCCGGTTGCGGGGATTTCACCGCTGCTAACCAAAATCACCGTCGCTTCGGGCGAATAATGCTTGTGTTTAATGCCGGGACTCCGCGGTTTTTCGTCATCCCGGGGACTATAGATTTCGGTATCGGGTATAACCTCTTTTAGCTGTTCCACCGAAACGCCTCCCGTTCTCAGGACGATGGGCGTATCTCCGGTGCAGTCGACCACGGTAGATTCGATTCCGATTTCAGGGATTTCTCCCTGCAGGATGCAGTCGATGCGTCCGTTCAGGTCTTCAAACACGGCTTGCCAGGATGTCGGAGAGGGTTTACCGGATAGATTTGCCGAAGGTGCGGCAACGGGCGTTCCGCATTCTCGCAAAAACTCATTTGTCAGTTTGTTTCGCGGCATTCTGATACCGACCGTTTCCAGATTTGCAGTTGCGATCATCGGTACTTTTGGAGCCTTGGGCAAAACCAGCGTCAACGGGCCGGGGAAAAATTCTTTGATTAGTATTTCGGCTGATGGGGTTACTTCCTTAACGAGCGAAGATATTTGACTGAGGCTTCCGATGTGTGCGATCAGCGGATTATCGGACGGGCGTTTCTTGGCAGTGAATATTCTGGCAATTGCCCGTGCGTCAAAAATATCTGCACCGAGTCCGTAAACCGTCTCAGTAGGAAACGCGACGATTCCGCCTTTTTTTATAAAATCGGCGGCTTCAAACGGCGTGGATGTAAGCACGGTCTTCACGTTTAAGAATGTAACGGGTTTTGATGCCGGTAACAAATAATACCAATCAATAAAATCAAACGATTTTTTTCCGTTAAGACAAACGGTTTGAAGGTTCCGTGGCCGGGGCGAGGATTCGAAATTTAGAGTGTGCTGCTGAACGGCAGGTTCGGAAACCGGCACGCTCTAAAAATATCGGTAATGCCCGGTAATTTTCCATTCGAAGAGTCGATCCTCGAGTTGTGCGCCGGCGCCGATATTATGAATTATCAAATATCGCCGCTTTTGAACGTTCCAGATATTCGAGACGATTCCGATATGTGTCAGCCCTTTTCCGTTCAAGTCCCAGGAAACGATATCTCCGGGCTTATAATCGGATCCGACATACGTAACCGGGATGGACTTTTCGTTACGCCTGAAAAACGTCTGCAGGTTAAGAACCCGCCGGTGATCGATGTTCGTATCTGTTCGATTCAGTCCCCATTTTGAAGGATATTTATTGAAATTCTGTTTCATATCCAAATGGACTTCTTGCTGCAAATCAACCCCTGCTGCGCGGAACGAACGAATTACGACATCGGTACATGCCCCGGTCGAGATGGGTACATCCCCGTTTGGATATGACATCGAATAGTACTTTTGCGAATAAGAAGTGGTCGTCTTTAACTGTTGGCGGGCGTTGGTCAGCACCTCACGGATCGGTGTTGATTCGATTTCGGCCAGCTTTGGCCGTTGGACGAAGGAAGAATGGGTTGATCGACCGGGGGCTTGCTGGGCGATCGCCGGTGAATAATTTATCCAGGCCGCGAACACCGCAGCCATCAATCCGGCGGCGCATAATAATTTGTTTTCCGTTTTAGACATTGTTCCCCAGCCTCCTGATTGAGATGCCGTAATTAGGGTGTCCGGATGCACCAATATAAAATACGCCGAAATTCAGATTTCCGGTATCAGATTACAGATTTCAAATTCTACTTTTTACTTTTACTTTTTTACTTTCTACTTTTTACTTTTTACTTTCTACTTTTTACTTTTTACTGGTTGGTTAAGGTTTTATCAGCTCCCAGAAAAACGGAAGTACTTCGGTCATTATCCGTCCGGTTTTCCCCCAAAGCCGATTTCGATGATCGCCGTTATATTCCTCAAACGTGTGGGGGATTCCGTTATTCGTAAGTTCGTTGGAAAATGCGCGTGAATTCACCGGGATAAACCTGAATTCATCTTCATACCCGGAATCGAACCGCAAACCGCGGAGTTTCATCAGATTTGACCGATACTTTGCGACCATTCTGATAGACGAATTGTCTCGCCATTTGGCGAATATTTTTTCGTCCGGTACGAGTTTTCCGTCAAGCTTTTTAAACGGGAGATCCGCATAAAAAGGCGGATTCTCCGGATTGGGTGAAAACGCCTGGGCGACGGTAATGACCCCCATTTTGTAAATGTCACGCGTCGCACCGACTTCTTCAAGATCTTTTGCATTGAGAACATACTCAAACGCCGGGCTGGCAATGGTCAAGTCGCCGCCCCAATCGATAATCGCGGGATTCATCCCGTATGCTGCGCTAAAAATATCCGGATGCTTCATCGATAACGTGATTGCCCCGTATCCCCCCATCGAGTGCCCGCCGATCCCCCGGTTTTTGGCATCCTTTAGAGTCCGGTATTTACCGTCTATGTGAGCAACGAGCTCTTTAGACGTAAAGTCGTCCCAATTACCCGTTACCGTTGAATTTACATAAAAACTGCCGAACCAATTTGTCTTCTGATCTGGCATGACGACGATCATTTTTCCAAATTTTCCATCAGCGATTCCGCGATTCATTGCGTCCCGGATCGTTGCGTACCCGTCATTTTGCTCAGACCAGGGGCGAGTCCATGTTTGGTCAGTGTCTGCAATTCCATGAAGAAGAAAGATTACCGGGTATCGCCGGTTAACCGCTGAATCATAACCGGGCGGAAGATAAACGCTGATATTTCTTTCCGGATTCTCCTTCGTAACAGTATTCTCAAGTGATTTGGCCCGAAAAACCTCGCGAACGATTCTTCCGGTCTGTGAATAGAGTTCTGCGGCGGGAGTAATCAGAAATATCAGGGTCAAAAGTATCGGCAACGCGGGCTTTCGCAATTCGAAGATTTTCATAGTTTTATTGGGCGCAGCAGGAAAAATTAATTATTTCCCCTACTTCTGCCCTAAATTTATCAATAGGCTTCAAGAAACGAACGAAATCTTGGCGCAGAATGTTGCACGCGGAGCTTGAAAATTTTTATATCCGGTTCTCGGCCCTGAGCTTTTCCAAATGCGCATCAACCGATTTTCCGGCCAGAGGAATGAGTTTTGGATCCAACCCCGTATAGACATTTTCAACGATCTCATCGATCTCGCTGATCCCTTGTCTTACTAACTGTAAGATCTGTTCTTCCCTTTGGATCCGGTGCTCAATGTACTCCCTGATCTTGCCCCTTGCGTCATAAACTGCCGCTCCGTGAGAACCGCATAAAAAGTTCAAATTGGGCAATTCCAACAGATTTTCAAGTGTTTTCAGGTAATCCGTCATATTGCCTTCGGGGGGGGCGATGACCACCGTCCCGACTCCGACCACATTGTCGCTTGAAAGTAAGAAGCCGAGTTCCTCGTCATAAAAACAAAGATGTCCGCGGGCATGCCCGGGAGCGTCAAATGCGAGTATCTCAAACTCATTGCCGATCTGATCTTTCAGATTGTAAGTATGTTTATCATCGAGACATCTGTCGAATCTGACCAATCCGTTGAGGCTCTCGGCCGTCGTTTTATGTGCGGTAATCGGAATATCGAGATCAAACTTTTCTTTCAGATGACGCTTTAAGGCCGTCTCACCTCCAAAATGGTCGGGGTGGAGATGCGAAACGACTATTTCCTTACAAACACACCCGGATTTGATCAGCCGGTCGATATAGGAAAAGAGTTTATCTTGTTCTTCGGTATCCGGCGATGCGGCGTCAATTACGATAAAGCGTCTGGATCCAACAATAAAGCAATTGGTGTGACTCGCCGGCGGGAGAGTAGCCGTCTTTAGCGGAAAACAGGTGAAACGGGAATTGAGCTCCATATAGACATCTTCTTTCGCCTTTGTTTTTGCCTGA
>JBFGKW010000045.1:0-23078 GCA_041576495.1 Aridibacter sp.
AGATAGAGCCGAATTCAAACTAGACATTCTAAACTCTAGGCGCGGTTTTGAGAAATCGAAAAATTATGGCTTAATTTTGAGAATGATAGTTTGGCACGTGAACCGATTCTTTCCAAACGGTTTACTTGTATTTTACTTGCTTTCCGGGTTGAGTGGCGCCGCATCACCAACACGATACGGCAGTCAACGAACGCTCAGTGAAATTCAACTGGTATGGTCGGAGATCGCTTGCGCACTATCAGATATTAATCCGACGCTCGAATAACCGTTTATTTCCCGAATCCGATGTTAATTTCCTTTGTCATAATTTTCATCATCGCGTTAAGCGGCCTAATGTTGACTCACCTTTTTCTAAAGGAGGAGACGATTTTGTGGCGTCTTGCCGCCGGAACCGTTCTCGGGTCAGCTGTTTTCGGGCTGGTAACTTTTATCGCCGCAAACGCTTTTGGATTCTCCTTCGTCCCGGTGATCGTTTCACTTACGATCTCGTCGGCTCCGATGCTTCTTCTGCGAAACAAGAATATAAGGCTCCAGCTGAAGCACGAATGGCAAAGAGCCAAAGACAAAACACAGGGCTTCACCATTAAAAAACTCCGGCGGCTTTCGTATTATGCGTTCTTTTTTGTTCTATTCGTTATGTTTTTCGATCGGGCAATGATCGTCAGCAGCGACGGGATATTTACCGGGGCATCGCAAAATCTTGGCGACTTGCCGTTTCATCTCGGTGCAGTCCTTAGTTTTACCGAGGGCAACAATTTTCCACCTCAAAACCCTTCGTTTGCAGGCGTCAAATTCAGCTATCCGTTTATGGTTGATTTTATAACTGGCTGTTTTATGAAGCTCGGGGCCGGTGTGCAGTCGTCGATGTTTGTTCTGAATGTCAGCTGGGCGTTTTCGCTTTTGATCTTATTTGAGCGGTTTGTCGCCTTGGTGACTAACAGCCGGACCGCTTCGAAATTTGCCTCCCTGCTCCTGTTCTTCAGCGGTGGACTGGGATTTTTGTGGTTTTTCAAAGATTTCTGGTACGGATCTCAGGGCTTGTTTGAATTTCTTTCAAATCTTCCCCGGGATTATACAATCGGCAAGACTTTACGTTGGGGAAACACGATGACCACACTACTTGTCACTCAGCGGAGTCTTTTGCTCGGAATGCCCCTGACGATAATTGTTTTGAGTTATTTATGGAGCGTACTTGTCGACCCGAAAGGCTGGATTGTTGGACACAAACGCGGATCGGATAATAAGAAAGATGATCAATTTCGGGGAAGCGCATTCGATTACACTCTCGGGTCATCTTTTCTCGTCGGGATCTTCACCGGCATGCTGCCGTTGATTCACGGCCACAGTCTTCTGGTGCTGTTTATTGTCTCGGGTTTTTGGTTTTTCAAAAGGCTCAAATGGTGGAAGAACTGGATTGCTTATGCGGCGGGAGTTTCGGTTATAGCGATTCCGGAATTGGCCTGGATACTGTCCGGAAGTGCGACGGATACGAGTCAGTTTTTTGCATGGCACTTTGGATGGGACCACCGGGGAGACAATATCTTTTGGTTTTGGTTTAAGAATACCGGGCTTTTTTTGCCATTATTGGTGACGGGCTCACTGTGGGCGGCATTGCGCAGCGGAAACGAAGACGCCGCGATCGATGACGAAAGCGAATCCACAACAAGAAAAACGCAACGACGGGCCCGGCCCGCGATGCCGTGGTCGATACTTGCATTCTTGTTCCCCTTTGTATTTATCTTCGTCGTTTCGAACATACTCAGATTGGCGCCGTGGGAGTGGGACAACATCAAGCTCTTAATTTATTGGTATATCGGCTCGATTCCGGTCGTGTCATTAGTCCTGGCTTCGCTTTGGCAACAAGGCCGGAGATACCGAATCGGCTCGGCTGTTTGCGTGATCATCCTGACTTTTTCGGGTGCGCTGGACATATGGCGTGTAACCTCGGCCCAAACTCGATTTGAGGTTTTTGACGAAGATGCGGTCGAAATTGCGGGGCAAATAAATAATGCTACTAAGACGGATGCGTTGATTCTCAACGCGCCGACCTACAATTCCGCGGCAGTCTTGTCGGGACGCCGCTCTTTGATGCGATATGTTGGACATCTTTCCTCCCACGGGATTGATTATTCTCAACGCGAGCGCGACCTTAAGAATATTTACGCGGGCACCGCAACTGCCGATTTGCTGCTGAGAAAGCACGGAGTCGATTATGTTTTGGTTTCACCCGAAGAACGCAGATCTTTTCCGGTAAACGAACAATATTTTGAGAAATATCCGATCGCCGCTGAAGTCGGTGAGTATAAAGTCTACAAAGTTAAATGAACAGGGTGGAAAAATCAGAACCCAGGGGTGAAGAAACCAATCAACGTGATCGTCATCCGATCCGTCAATTTGTCGAACTGGTACAGGATAATTGGGCGTGGCTTTTGTCATGCACACTGATTACCGGAATCGCATCCGTTTTACGTTTTGTGTCGCTTGAACTTAGACCGATGCATCATGATGAAGGCGTCAACGGTCATTTCCTGATCAATCTCTTTCGCGACGGCGTCTACGAGTATGATCCGGCAAATTACCACGGACCTGATCTCTATTACTTTTCGCTGGGATTCGTTAAATTGTTCGGCCTCAATACGGCGACCGTTCGCTTTAGCGTCGCTGTATTTGGTGTTTTGACGGTCGTTCTCGCATTTTTCCTGAGGCGCTACATCGGTACGATTGGCAGCCTCTCCGCTGCGTCATTTCTAGCCGTTGCACCTGGAATGGTTTTCATTTCGCGTTATTTTATACACGAAATCATCTTCGTGTTTTTCAGCCTGAGCCTTGTTATCGCGGTATTGTTTTTTATGGAAAAAAACAGCGCCGGAATATTCGCCGTCGGTTGGATGACGCTTTTGCTTCTGGTTTGTTTCGTTCCGGCGTCACTGAAAATTGCGACTTACGCGGCGGCTGATAATTCATCTTTGCTTTGGCCGTCAAGCTTGATAATTCTTGTGATCGAATCGGTATTTATATTCTTCGTTATGCGGATGCTTTCGGCATGGGACAACGGTCGGCCGATTTATCTGATGCTGGCCTCAGCTTCATTGGTTTTTTTGTTTGCGACAAAAGAAACGGCTTTTATCACGGTCGGAACGATGCTCATTTCGGCCCTTTGTGTCCGGTTTTGGCAGATCTTGGATTCTCGTTACAATCTCAGCGGGGCCAGTTTTAATATATTGATGTATGCGCATTTTATTTTTGCGATTGCGGCAATTGCTGCCGGATATTTCTTTTTTGACCGGCTCAAGGGTTTCTATACGTCCTTTTATCTATCGTTTGCCGGCCCCGATGTTCCCGACCAGAGGATTGTTCTATTGGCGATCATTCTACTTGCGGCGGGTGCGCTGTTTGCGTGGAGATCATTCTTGGTTGAAGCACCGGCGGTACCGGGTGAATCCAGCGATCGACCGCGGTTCGTTGACTCCGGGTGGCGGGATTTTAGAATGGCATTCGGCGAATGGAAACACGCTCTGATCGTCGTAATTGCCGGAATAGTGATATTCATCTATGTCGGCGTATTATTTTTCTCATCATTTTTTACCTATCCGGATGGCCTCAAAGGCGCGTTCGAGGCCTATGCAATTTGGGCCAAAACAGGCAGTAAAGACCATACTCAAAATGGTCTCATCGCTTATATCAAATGGATCGCCCAAATCGAATCTCCGCTTATCATTTTGTCGATCCTCGGAACATTGATGGCAATCATCCGGGCAAAACATCGGGTGGCAATGTTTACCGGCCTCTGGGCATTCGGATTGTTTATTGCGTATTCGATCATCCCGTATAAAACGCCGTGGCTGGCGCTGTCATTTACGCTGCCAATGTGCATTATTGCCGGCTATGCGGTCAACGAACTTGCGGTTTCCAGCCAGCGGCTAAACAAGATTCTCGCCGCCGTTCTTACTTTACTGGCTTTATTTATTTTCAGCTTTCAGACGTATGATCTCAATCTTGTCCGATATGACAGTGATCGCCTGCCTTATGTTTATGCCCATACCGAACGCGGATATAATGATTTGATCGAGCAAATTAAACGGTATTCGGAAAAAAGTGAAAAAGGGAAGGATGTCACTATCGAAATTGTCACACCCCAATACTGGCCGATGCCCTGGAGTTTGAAAGATTACCCGCTGGCGAATTTTCACGGCGGTTTGGTAGACTCCAATACATCCGAAATGATCGTTGCATCGGAATCGCAGCGTGGCAAACTTGCCGAAAAATATGCCGCGCATTATAAATACGCGGGAAGTTATCCGCTCCGTCCGGGCGTTAAACTTTACCTGCTGATTAGAAATGACTTAGCCGAACCGCAAGCCATTCCCATTGATCGGATCGCGGACTAGCGGAGCGTTTTTATAATGTTTCGTTTCCCGGGACCAAAAAGGAGCCTTTTCTCTATAAGTTAAATCCTGTATTTTCCAACCTTCTCCGGTGGCTTGTCAGACGACTCTTTCAAATAAAGCGCGTCTTTTTCATCGCGTCTATCCTTTTCATTGGATGAATGCCATTTAAGCCATTGTTTTGGCGCATCGAATGTTTCGCCGCCGTGCGCTGTCAGACGTTTTCGGACCCTGCACATAACCGGTGTGTTGACTCCGACCCCTGAAATTATCGCCTGTCCTTTGGTCAGGGCCGGGAGTTCATCGAGCAAAGCCCGCCCTGCACCTTCGACCGATTGCGCGATTGTCTGCTGATCGATCGGATTAACGATCCTCATAATGATCTGGGTCATACACTGAGATAACACGTCCTGATCGAGTTTTCCCGGGCGCTGGGTGATTAGTCCGATTCCGACACCAAATTTACGTCCTTCCGATAGTATTTGCTTCAGGATATTTGTTGAAACAACGCTGGCACCCGCCGGAGCAAAGCGGTGAGCTTCTTCAAGCAGCGCAAAAACCGGGTAATCCAGAAAGTTTTCTCCGCCATCGACTCCGTCGCGAACCGTCAACATTCGTGCCTTGTTTACACGGCGAAGCAGCGTGCCTACGATTACCTGTTGCTCATGCTGTTCAATATCCGAGAGTTCCAAAACCGTACATCGGCCGGGCGCGAACAGTTCCTGAAGCGGAATGTGTTCGTTGTCGCTAAAAATCCCTTCCTTTTTATCAAAACGGGAATCAAGCCGCCAAAGCAATCCCTCGATCGAAGAAACGTTGCCGGCGTTATTGCTGTTCGCGCTTTCATCTCCGTATTTTTGTTCGACCACCGCCTCACGCAGATCGTGATATCCCCAAAGCCCGCGTCCGGCGATCGGTGAATCGGTTAGTTTTCGAAACGCCTGGGATAGGAAATGATTCATCTTGTCCGATGTCCCCTCCGGCAAAAGATATTTCACATCCGCCTCGGTCAAGGTCGAAAATCGGACCTTTATTTTTTCCGGTGTAAAGATCTTTACTTCTGGTTTATATCCGTCATCTCCAAAAAACTGCGAGTCCCCGTGAACCGACTGCATTGTGTGATATTCGCCGTGCGGATCTACAATCAGAACCGCTGCCCGGTTGTATGAATTCATAAGTTCTTCAACCAACACGCCTGCCGTATATGATTTTCCGGAACCGGTCGACGCGAGAATTGCGAGATGGGTCGAAACAACGTCTTTTACCGAAAGGACAACCGGAACCTCTCCCTGCTCGCGAGTCAAAAGGCTTCCGATATGCGCCGAACCCGCCTCCGATATTTTTCTTGGTGAAAGCATTTCAGCAAGTTCGGCCGAAGTCGCAAGTCTGATTGGCGCTCCCGGATTGGGAGGGATTCGCGGGTTTACAAAGTCGCTCAGCGAATGGCTGAAATATCCGATCGTTTCGACTTCAATCTCATAGATCTCGCATTCATTACTTTGGAGTCCGATCAATGATGAGATCATTGCGGGTGGTGTCTCAGGATCTGCGAGGAACGGATCCGGCAGGTTTCTGACTAGTTTCCGGCCTTTAATGGTACCGATAATTCGGCGTTCCTGCTTGCCGTCGGCGACGGTGTAATAAACAAACTCGCCTATTCGCGTGCGGTTGTTATTTTTCGTGATGAACAGATATTCGTGGGGCAATTCACCCGGACCTTTTACCGTGCCGATCGCAAACTCTGATGATTTCATAAACTCGGATTATTCGAAGAATTTGCTGGATTATATCACGAACCGATGGTTCACCTTGTGATCGCGGTCGTTAGGTTTTTTAAGCCTTGACGGCGAGATTAATCATTACTTGTATGTATATCCAGGGAAACAAGGAGAGTCGTTTGGTGCCGGTTCTGATTACTTGTTATTCTAAACTTGCGGTTCCATTTGACTTCATCCGGTTGCCAAAAAAACGAAGCGTCCGGAAATCGCTTATGAATCAATCAATTGTCCATGTTGCTCTATTGGTCGAAGATTACGACGACGCGATCTCATTCTACACCGGGCAGCTCGGCTTCACACTTATCGAGGATTCTTACCAACCCGCACAGGACAAGCGCTGGGTTGTTGTCGCCCCCGCCGGGTCAAACGGAACCAGCCTGGTCCTGGCGCGGCCATCAAAACCAGAACAGGAAGGCTTTGTCGGTAACCAGACCGGACGGCGCGTGTTTTTGTTTCTCGGCACCGACGATTTTTGGCGGGATTATAAGAAAATGACGTCAAACGGCATTAGATTTTACCAGAGAACCCAAAACCGAAGATTATGGAACGGTCGCCGTTTTTGAAGACCTATATGGAAATTTGTGGGATCTGGTTCAGTTCAATAAATAGGTTTGTGAAATTAGAAAAACGGAGAAGCATAAATGCTGCTCAAAAGAAAGGTGGAACAATCGACATCTGCCGGTCATTGGCTATACTGAACTACACGGATAGTTAATTGTATAAAGATTTACGGCGATTTGGAGTTTCCAGATTAATCCGATGCAAGAATTATCAATTCCTGAACAAGAAATAATTGAACCCGTGTCGGTAACGCCGGGAAATCATATACTGGGAGAATTCGTAGGTGACAAGCTCGGCGTCTCTGTAATCATTTTTGGGGGTATTCACGGAAATGAACAAAGCGGAATTACTGCGATGAAACGAATGATTCCCCGCCTTGCGGAACTGGAAGAAACTCTTAAAGGAAGGGTATATCTGATCGCAGGCAATACCCGTGCGCTGCAAAAAGATATTCGCTATATCGACAGCGATCTCAACCGCCAATGGACCGATGAAATCGCACATCGAAATAGTCCCCGATCACAAATTAATACCAACCGCATTGAGGATAAAGAACAAAGAGAGATGCTCTTGATTCTGAACCGAATTCTCGCTTCCGCGAAAAACGAAGTATTCGCTTTGGACCTTCACTCGACCTCTGCTGAAAGCGTACCGTTTGCGATGATCGGCGACACCCTTCGGAACCGCGCATTCGGACAGAAGTTTCCGGCTACCATATTGCTTGGGATTGAGGAACAGCTTGACGGTACAATCCTCGAATTTATGAACAACCTCGGAGCGGTTACTCTTGGGTTTGAAGCCGGGCAACACACCACCCGGGCGGCGATCGATAATCAGGAGGCATTTAGCTGGCTGGCTTTGATCAATTCCGGGGTCCTCGATGAAAAACACGTGTCACGCCGGAAATATGAGACGGTACTCAGAAATGCGTTGGGAAAACAACGCCTGATAGAAATACGCCACCGGCACGGCATCAAGCCCTCTGACGAATTCAAGATGGAACCCGGATATACGAATTTTCAGCCCGTCAAGGAAGGCGAAGTTCTTGCAAGTGATAAAAACCGCAAGATAACCGCGGTCGAGTCGGGCTTGATCTTGATGCCGCTGTACCAGGCGCAGGGAGAAGACGGGTTCTTTATCGGGAGACAGATCTCACCGTTTTGGCTTTGGCTCTCGGGAGTCTTGCGTTTTTTCAAGATCGGAGAACTGATGACTATTTTCCCGGGTGTAAAAAGACATCCGGAGGACCCGGATTCATTAATCGTAAATACAAACGTCGCCCGGATACTTCCGCTCCAGATTTTTCACCTGCTTGGTTTTAGAAAAAGGCGCTGGCGAAATGAGAAATTGGTCGTCAGCCGCCGCCGGCACGACACAAAGAGTCCGTTCAAGAAAAAATGAGATCACTCGATGAATTGGGAAGCGAAGAACTGGTCGCAAAGTTCCGCGAGGTCGGCCGAACAAAGACGTTTCAGACTGGGGCTGAGATATTTGCCGAAGGTGATGAGGCAATGTTTTTGCCGATTGTTTTATCGGGGAAAGTAAAGGTAATAAAATACTTGACCGATGGCAAAGAAGTAATAATCAACATTTTCCAGGGCGGCGAAATTTTTGCGATCCCCCCGGTCCTGGACGGCAAAAAATACCCGGCCACCGCAATTGCGATGGAAAATACGCAGCTCCTGCTTGTTTACAGAAACGATTTCATCAAGCTTTTGAAGAATTCCGAGGAGTTTTCTTCAATTGCCATGAAGCGAATGTCTGAGCTCTTGCGTGAAACGACCGCCTCGATAGAGAATCTGGCCACCGCCTCACCCGAAGAGCGGGTCGGGAACGTTCTCGTTCGGCTGGCTAAAAAAGAGAGTGGATCCGGTCCGGTCAAGATTCCGCTGCGCCGGCAGGATATTGCCGAAATGGCAGGGCTTACCACAGAGACAACGATTCGGGCAGTTCGCAGACTCGCCGACAAGAAACTGCTGAAGATAGTACGCGGTAAGGTAATAATCGACGAGACAAAATCACTTCTCGATTTTCTTGATCATCATTCCCACTAAAACCAATTCCTTATCCCGCAGCAAAGCCTTCTTTCACCCGATTTGTGACGATGTTGCCTGATCATCTGGCCTCAAGTTCGCCTATGTTGTCTGGAAAAAATATGATCTTGATCATGTTTGTCGTATTATATAATTAAAACATTGGAGAAAATGCGGAAAGTGAAATGGATCGACACCGGATTTCGGTAAGTCGAAGAAGTTTTTGTTCGCCAACTCGAAATGGGACAACAGAAAGTAGCAAAATATGTAAGTGAGTATCAGGCGCGTGAGTTTACAAGGGCGATTCTAAGCGATCTCCGTGCTTTTGAGAAAATGCTCGAGGCCGGTCATTTTGAGGAAGACGTTTTGAGAATCGGTGCCGAACAGGAGTTATTCCTCGTGGATTCGTCAATGGCTCCTTCGCCGGTTGCGATGAAGATCCTGGCGGACGCTGGTGATGAACGTCTGACAACCGAGATCGGCCTCTTCAATCTGGAAATAAATTTAACACCACACAATTTCAACGGTAGTTGCCTTACGTTGATGGAGGACGAACTCTACGAAACACTCGATCTCGTACGTAAATCAGCCAACAAATTCGACTCTGACGTCGTTCTTACCGGAATACTGCCGACAATCCAGCAATCCGACTTGATCCCGGAAAGTATCACTCCCAAGCCAAGATATCATGAGCTTAACCGTGTATTGGCCGAACTCCACGGGAACGACCGCAATATTGTGATAAAAGGACTCGATGAACTCAACCTGCACCTTACGGATGCGATAATTGAAGTGTGCAACACGAGCTTTCAGATCCACTTGCAGGTTGGGATAAGTGAGTTTTCCAAGGCTTACAATTGGTCGCAAGCCGTCTCCGGGCCGGTTCTTGCCAGCGCTGTGAATTCACCGATTCTGTTAGGTCATCGACTCTGGAATGAAACCCGGGTTGCTCTCTTTAAACGCGCGGTTGACACCCGTTCACCCGCGCATCAGGCGCGAAGCCAGCCGGCACGGGTCAATTTTGGGGACCATTGGGTAGACGACTCAATTCCCGAATTACTGCGGGAGGATGTGGCCCGTTTTCGCGTCATCCTTACCAGAGAGTTAGAAAATGATTCGCTTGAAGTTCTTGCAAACGGGGGGATTCCAAAGCTTTCCGCATGGCAAATGCACAATGGCACGATCTGGCGCTGGAACCGCGTGTGCTACGGAATTATGAATAACCGGCCAAGCCTGAGGATAGAAGCGAGATATCTCCCCTCGGGACCGACGGTAACCGACGAGATGGCAAATTCAGCCTTCTTTCTCGGTTTGATGATCGGTTTGCCAAAGGCATTTGGCGATGTCCGGGAAAAACTCGCGTTTGACGACGTGAAAAACAACTTTTTTAGCGCGGCCCGATTTGGATTGAATACACAGATGGTCTGGTTTAACAAAAAAACGCACCGGGCCTCGGACCTGATTTTGGATAAATTGCTGCCGGTTGCAAAAGACGGTCTTGAAGAAGTCGGAATCGATTCTGATGATATTAAACGGTTTCTTGGAATTATCAAAAAACGGGTCAAACGTGAAAAAACAGGGGCCAAATGGGCGCTCGAATCACTGGCCGGAATGGATATCCGGGCAAAACGAAATGTAAGGATGAGAACTCTTGTTTCTGACATGAAGAAAAATCAAAAGGAAAAAATTCCAATGCATAAATGGAAGTTGGCTGAGATTCCCTTGACCTCGGATTGGATTGATAATTATCGAACGGTGGGACAATTCATGTCGACCGATTTGTTTACTATCAGGCCTGAAGACGTAATCGATCTCGCCGCAAGCCTTATGAACTGGAAGCATGTTCGTCACGTTCCGGTGGAAGACGATAAAGGTAATCTTTCGGGGATCGTATCTCACCGCGATTTGCTCGATTTGCTGGCCGGAGGCCGGCGACCGGCAGATGAGCAGATCGTCGTCCGGGACGTTATGAAGACCGATGTAGTGACTGTTTCTCCCGAGACCGGAACCTTGGAAGCTCTCGATCTGATGCGCGAGAAGGACATCGGTTGTTTGCCGGTCGTGAGCAAAGGCAAGCTGGTCGGGATTCTCACAGCGCATGATTTTTTGACCGTTTCCACCAAGCTGTTTGAGGAAAGATTAAAAGGAATGCGTTAGATTCCCAATGGATATCAGGAATTATGCCGACCGGTGCAAGAATCCTCCGTTTTTTGTAATTCGGCTATTTGGCGATTAACGGGGGATCCAAGAATTGGTATTTTTGATCAGTCCGGTTTTGAAAACAAGAGCGGAACCCGGTACAACGAGTCAATAAGTCTTAACCGAAACGCCGGATCCGCTGATCGGCGTTATTTTTTTTCCAAGTATGATTGAAAGTAAACATAAAACTGAGCTAGACGGCATCGTTGGCAACACGCCGCTGCTTGACATTCATTTCTCATATAAAGGAAAGAACAGGCGGGTTTTCGCAAAAGCGGAGTATATAAACCTGACCGGAAGCATCAAGGACCGGATGGCATTACATATTCTGAAGGAAGCATATCGGACGAATAAACTCAAAGCAGGAGATATAGTCGCTGAAGCCACCAGCGGTAATACGGGTATTTCTTTTGCTGCGATAGGAAGGGCATTTGGGCACAAGGTATTAATTTATATGCCCGATTGGATGAGCAGCGAAAGAATCGCCCTGATTCGAAGTTTTGGGGCGGATGTCATTCTGGTCAGCAAGGACCAGGGTGGGTTCGTTGGAAGTATCGGGAAATGCGACCGGATGGCTGAAGGAAGGCAGGAAGTTTTCCTGCCCCACCAGTTTTCTAACAAGCTGAATTGTGACGCGCATTTCCGAAGCACCGGGCCCGAAATTTTATACCAACTGCGGAGTTTGGGTCTCGTTCCCGACGGTTTTGTTGCGGGCGTCGGTACGGGCGGAACGATAATGGGGGCCGGAGAGTACTTTAGGAGCAAGATTCCGGACATCAAGCTCTTTCCGGTCGAACCCGCGGAATCCCCAACCCTGAGTACGGGTCATAAAACCGGAAACCACCGTATTCAGGGAATATCGGACGAGTTTATCCCGAAGATAGTAGATCTTGCCAAGCTGGATAAGGTCATCGGTGTGTCTGACGGAGACGCGATTTTGATGGCTCAAAAACTTGCATCGGAATTGGGTTTAGCGGTTGGAATTTCATCGGGTGCAAATTTCCTGGGGGCCATCAAGGCCCAGGAAGAAATAGGGGATCACAAAATAGTTGCTACAATTTTTGCCGACAGCAATAAGAAGTATCTCAGCACGGATCTATTTAGAGATGAGCCGGTCAAGCCGGGCTATTTATCGAGCCGCGTAAAATTAAAGTCCTTTAAGACGGTAGGTTTGCGGCATGCTGAATCCGCATCCGCCTGAATAATCAGAGGTTATGATGAGATTTTTTGTTTTTGTTTTATTGACGGCCCTTTGTGCATATCCCGTTTTATCGCAGGACGCAGTCGGAACATTTCATCAGGAAGTCACCTGGTCGCCGGATGGACAATATTTGAGTTTTTCGCAGCTGGATTTTAAGTCTGAGGGCGAAAAGAACAGTTGGACGTCCGATATCTATGTCGTCAAGGCGGACGGGACGCGGTTGAGAAAAATAACCGGGGAAGCAATGAACGAAATCTTCTCGACCTGGTCAAATAGCGGAAAAATGTTGGCATTTAGTGGGTCCGTGGAGGGAAGTAAATCGTCAGATATATTTGTTGCCGCCCGGGATGGCGGTAATTTGAAGCAATTGACCAGTAACGCCGGTCGGAATTCGGGTCCCGCTTTTTCACCGGACGGAAAGCAGATCGCGTTTACATCGACTCGCGGCGGTGACAAATCCCAGATTTTTATAATGAATGCAAACGGGAAGAATCAAAAGGCCGTTACGGACGATGCGGAGCTGGACCACTATAATCCGCAATGGTCTCCGGACGGTAAGCGATTGGTTTATTATTCAGAAATGGGAGATAACAAAGATCAGATCTGGACTATCGGGCCGGATGGATCAAACCCGACTCTGTTAACGAATAACATCGGGCATAATATTTTCCCTTCCTTTCATCCGAACGGGAAAATCGTCTTTGTCTCGACACGAGATGATGTCCGTGGCTTGATTTGCACGATCGAGCCGGATGGTTCGAATCTTGAAATAAGAAAAGGAATCTCGGTCAATTACATCCGTTATTCTCCCGATGGAAAAAAAATCGCTTATATCACCGGACGGTTTCCTAATTCAGACATTTATATCGCGAATGCAG
This sequence comes from Aridibacter sp., assembly GCA_041576495.1. Classification (GTDB taxonomy): domain Bacteria; phylum Acidobacteriota; class Blastocatellia; order Pyrinomonadales; family Pyrinomonadaceae; genus Aridibacter. The sequence continues at coordinate 13,036 of JBFGKW010000045.1, forward strand.
ATGGATCAGATCCGGTGAAGCTGTTGGAGGATTAAATTGGCGGCGGGTTTAAATCTGGCGAGCGGCAAATCAAGTTATGAGGAGCAGTAACATGTTTAAATTCAGCAACCTTGCAATTGCGGCAGTCACCTTTTCGCTGATAATCATCAACTCAATTAATGCTGACGCACAAGAATCGGATGCGATGAAAAGCGAGACGACGATGACGGTTACGGTTGAATGGTTAGGCGAACATATTAATCACAAGAATCTTGTTTTACTCCACATCGGCCAAAAGGATGAGTTTGATAACGGACATATCCCCGGAGCACAATATATTTCAAACGCTGAAATTGCCGTTCCCAAGGCCGATGGTGAACTTTCGCTGCAGCTGCTACCGACCGTTAAATTAAAGGAAAACTTTGAAAAACTGGGTATCAGTAATGATTCACGTATCATACTTTACTTTGGAAAAGACTGGGTGACGTCGACAACCCGCGTTTACTTCACGTTGGACTATGCCGGGCTAATGAAAAACACTTCGATTCTCGACGGCGGAATGCCGGCCTGGGTTGCAGCCGGGAAATCGCTGTCTAAAAAAGTCATATCACCTCAACGGGGATCTCTGACGGTGGTTTCCAATGACGAATATGTTGCCAAAGCGGAGTGGCTGAAAGCAAAACTCAATGACCGGACGGTCAAGATTGTCGATGCTCGCACGCCGAATTTTTACGATGGATCAAGCGTAGGCCGTTATCCGCGTGCGGGACATATTAAAGGCGCCAGGAATATTCCATTTACTAAGATTGTAGATGAAAACAACAATTTTAAAAACGATGCGGTCTTGCGAAAATTGTTTGCCGATGCGGGAGTTGGAAAATATGACACCGTGGTCACCTACTGCCATATCGGGCAGCAGGCTTCACTCGCTTATTTCGCTGCCAAAAAGCTCGGATACAAGGTTAAACTCTACGACGGTTCTTTTGAGGAGTGGAGCGCGGATGATTCACTGGAGGTTGAAGATCCAATGGCGGATCAACGTCAAATTGAAAAACAATAGGGTGTAGAAATCGTTCAAGACCGATCGACCTGAAGATATGAATTCGTTTCTTTGAAAGATATCGGATCGCAAACTGACGAAATAAACAATCAGCTTACCTTGCCTTCACAGCGACTCAGGATACAATGTCCACAATCAGACCATTTTCAAGGACGGAGAAAAAAAGGATGTATAAGTTCTTATTGATCACAGGTTTAATCCTGGCAGCCGCAGGTTCCGGCATAGCCGAAGATTTTTCCAGGGACATCAACCTGGCAACCGAAAAAATAATGCCCAAGGTCGTGCAATGGCGGCGTCATATCCATCAGAATCCGGAGCTCTCCAACCGTGAATTCAAAACTGCCAAGTATATTGAAGTCCATCTTCGGTCGCTTGGTTTGGAAGTCAGGACCGGAATTGCCAAGACCGGAATCATCGCGATTTTAAAGGGTGCAAAGCCCGGGCCCACGATCGGTCTCCGTGCCGACATGGATGGGTTGCCGGTTAAGGAAAGAGTGGACGTTCCGTTCGCGTCCAAAGTCGTCGCTGATTATAACGGCACGCAGGTACCCGTGATGCATGCCTGCGGCCATGATACGCATGTCGCGATGCTAATGGGAACCGCGGAAGTATTGGCCGGAATGAAAGACAAGATCAAGGGTACCGTTGTTTTTATTTTTCAGCCCGCTGAAGAGGGTCCCCCGGAGGGTGAAGAGGGTGGCGCTGAACTCATGGTCAAAGAGGGAGTTATGACCGATCCAAAGATCGATGCGGTCTTTGGAATCCATATTAATTCGCAGACGGAGATTGGAAAGATCCGCTATAAGTCGGGAGCCACGATGGCAGCTTCCGATTGGTTCAAGATCAGGGTCAAGGGCAAGCAGGCACACGGTTCTGCGCCCTGGGCCGGGGTCGATCCGATCGTAACGGCAACACAGATTATCAGCGCGCTCCAGACGATTGTTTCTCGTCAATCCAGGCTGACGACCGCTCCGGTGGTGATCACGGTCGGTAAAATTAACGCCGGTGTCCGTGAAAACATCATCCCCGAAACACTCGAAATGGCCGGGACGATAAGAACGCTTGACCCGCTAATGCAGCAGGATGTCCATCGCCGGATCCGGCATACGGTTAAGACGATTGCCGAAAGCCAGGGAGCGACGGCCGAAGTGGTAATTGATACCAAGACCCTGGTGACCTATAACACCCCCGAGCTGGTCAGCAAAATGCTGCCGTCGCTCGTAAAGGCGGTCGGGGCGGATAATTTGATCGAAAGTGAGTGGACGACCGGCGCCGAAGACTTTTCCTATTTCGGCACCAAGGCGCCCTCATTTTATTTCTTTGTCGGCGGAATGCCGAAGGGAATGGACCCACAGGAAGCAGCCGGTCATCATACTCCGGATTTCTATCTCGATGACAGCCGATTGGATGTGGGCATCAAGGCGTTTTGCAATATCGTTTTCGATTATTCCGGTTAACGATTTGATTTCCCGCGAAATGAACGACCTTCTTGAGTATTGCTAAACTTTTTTCGGCGACGTTCGTTTAATGTTACAGAATCTCAACATTGAAATATCGATAACATCTGATTACACTTAAATTATGGCAAGCAAGAAATCAACCAACTCAGCAGCGCAGGGTAAATCGATCCGCTGCCGTTACTGCGCGCAAAAAAATGCGGTGCGTGACGGCGCAAAGGCCCAGGCCTCGTGCGGAAAATGTAAATTACCGCTATCAAGCGAACCTCATAAGAAATTTGCGGATTTAACAAAGCACGAATACATTCACCCGTCAGACAGCAAGGCGCTGGCGGCGCTGAGGGCGATTCCGGGTGTTGACGGCGCGCTCAAAAAGCTGATCAAGTACACCGGCGAATCGGCGATCCGGGTCACCTTAATGGCCAGCGCGGTAAAGGTTACGCCGCAACAATGCCCCGATTTACATGCAAAACTACAAATTGCGTGCACGACCCTCGGTGTCGATATGCCGGATCTGTTTATCCAGCAGAATCCAATCGTAAATGCATTTACAACCGGAGTCGAAAAGCATGTCATCGTCCTCCATTCCGGGTTGCTTGAGCGTTTGAATGATGAAGAAACGCTGGCCGTTATTGCCCACGAAGTTGGTCATATCCATGCCGAACACGTTCTCTATTTAACGGCGGCCCGACTCCTTGAAGCGATAACCAAGGGCACCTTAATGGTCGTCCCCGGATCGGATATTATTAAGTTTCTGATTTCTGCGGGGATTTCAAGCGCTTTATTGGCTTGGGCACGCCGAGCGGAGCTTTCGTGCGACCGGGCGGCACTTTTGGTTACCCAGAATCCCCGGGTCATCGGGAAGACAATGATGCAGCTTGCCGGCGGGACGATGGCGTCAAAGATCGATTATGATGAGTTTCTCGAACAGGCGCGGGAATTTCAGAAAAATTACGACGAGAAGTTTGTCGATAAATTGTGGGCGGATATCATAAATGCCGGGCAGACGCATCCGTTTCCGATTTGGCGCGTATCCGAGATACTCAAATGGGTTGAAAGCGGACAGTATACGGATTTGATGAAGAAGTAAGGAAAAGGAAAAAGGTAGAGGTAAAAAGGAAAAAGGAATAAGGTAAAACGCAACAGGTAAAAGGAAGAAATTAGAAAGGTAAAAGGTAGAGTTACAGAAAAATAAAGGCAAAAGGCAAAAGTCAGAAGGACACTTCGATTTTGTCTTTTTCTAATTGAAGCTATGTTAGTTGTTTTGACTACGACGTCAAACCCGGACGAAGCCGAAAGTCTCGCCAAGGGGATAATTGAGCGACGGCTTGGGGCATGTGTTCAAATTCTTCCGGCCATAAAATCCTTTTACTTCTGGGAAGGCAAGGTTCGCAACGAAACGGAACATCTCTTGTTTATCAAAACTACAAGGGAGAAGTTTTCGCAGCTGGAGACGTTTTTACTGGAAAATCACAGTTATGACGTGCCCGAGATTGTCGGATTGAATGCGGAAGGTGTCTCCGAAACCTATCTCAACTGGATTACAGAGTATGTCAGCGAAACAGATTAAGCCCGCAACAACTGCTTTGCGATGACCAGTCGTTGCACTTCGCTGGTGCCCTCGCCGATCGTACAGAGTTTTGAATCACGCCAGTATTTCTCCGCCGGATAATCCTTGGTATAGCCATAACCGCCGTGGATTTGAACCGATTCCTCTGACACCCTGACAGCGACTTCTGATGCGAATAACTTGGCCATCGCCGACTCTTTGGTAACCGGCTTGTCGTTGTCCTTCAGATAAGCGGCCTGTAGAGTCAACAGGCGGGCCGCTTCGATCTGGGTCGCCATATCCGCAAGTTTGAACTGGATGGCTTGAAACTCCGAAATCGGACGGCCAAACTGCTGCCTTTCTTTCGCATATTTTACTGCCGCTTCGTAAGCGCCCTGTGCGATTCCAACTGAAAGCGAAGCGATTGAAATTCTGCCTCCGTCGAGAATCTTCATCGCCTGCATGAATCCTTCGCCTTCTTTTCCAAGAAGATTTTCCGCCGGTACGATGCAGTCTTCAAAAACGACCGAAGCCGTTTCGGAAGCGCGCATTCCCGTTTTGTTTTCCTTGTGATCCGGCCGGAATCCCTCCATTTCCTTGTCAAACACAAAGGCTGATATTCCCCTGTTTCCTTTTTCCTTGTCGGTTACCGCTACTGCGACCAGGGTACTGCACGAAATCGCGTGGGTGATAAAGTTCTTAGACCCATTTACCTTGTATGAGCCGTTTTCCCTAATTGCAGTAGTCCTCGTGCCGGACGCATCGGAACCGGCCTGCGCCTCGGTTAGCCCCCAGGCCCCCCACGATTCGCCGCGCGCAAGCGGAATCAGGTACTTTTCCTTTTGTTGTTCGGTTCCAAACGTATAAATATGGTTTGAACAAAGCGAGTTGTGGGCCGCGACCGAAAGGCCGACGGAACCGCAAACTCTGGAGAGTTCTTCGATGATCGTTGAATATTCTACATAACCCATCCCGGAACCGCCATATTTTTCCGGGAAAATAACACCCATTAACCCGAGTTCGCCAAGCTGTGGACGGAGCTCATCAAAAAAATGTTGGGATTCATCCCATTCCATTACGTGGGGTGCAATTTCACTTTCAGCGAATTCGCGGACACTAAATTTGATCTGTTGTTGTTCTTCGTTTAATTCAAAATTCATATAAGCGTCGATTATAGGCAAATAAATTCCTATTATCAGGTTATCAAAATTCGGTTTTGAGGCAAAGGCGACAGGTCGCCGAGAGTGCGGAAACCGATTAGCTTTTTTTACGGCACATTTTTACAATTGAAACCGTGAAAGCATTGACGATTGAAAATGGAATTCTCGCCCTCTCGGATAAACCCGTCCCGGCGCAAAAGGATGAAGCGCTTGTCCGGGTTGTTAAATCAGGTATATGCAACACCGATCTTGAAATAGTCCGTGGGTATGCGGGATTTGAGGGAACGATCGGGCATGAGTTTGTCGGAATCGTCGAAGAATATAGAACTCAACCGGATTTGGTGGGAAAAAGGGTGGTCGGCGAAATCAATGTCGGCTGCACAAAATGTGAATGGTGCAAGACCCACGATGCCCGTCATTGTCCGAACCGAACCGTGCTGGGAATCATCAACCGTGACGGCTGCCACGCAGAATATTTGAACCTGCCTGCCCGAAATCTGGTTCGGGTTCCGGATAGTGTCTCCGACGACGAGGCGGTTTTCGCTGAACCGCTTGCCGCTGCCTACGGGATAACCGAACAGTTGAGTTTTACCCCGGAAACAAGGGTTGCCGTAATCGGAGACGGTAAACTGGGAATCCTATGTGCCTGGGCACTCTCGTCGAAAATCCCGCGACTTTTTCTGATTGGAAAGCATCCAAATAAATTAGCGACTGCAGAAACGCAAAATGTTGAGGGCGTTTTGTTGGAGAATGCCGCCAAGCTTGGCCGGAATTTCGATGTTGTGGTTGAAGCAAGCGGCTCGGAAAGCGGGTTTGAGACTGCATTGGGTCTTTTGAAGCCGCGCGGCAGGCTTGTCCTGAAATCGACGTTCCACGGCAAGGCAAGTTGGGAAGCCTGGCGCGTAGTCGTTGACGAAATAACGATCATCGGATCGAGATGCGGAGTATTTTCGCCGGCGATGGGTCTTTTGGAGAATAAAGCGTTGGATGTCAAAAAATTGATAACCGAGGAATTTCCGCTTTCCAGCGGCTTACGGGCACTTGAGACAGCTTCGAAGAGCGAGGCGCTGAAGGTCGTGCTTTCGATGGGTGTTTGATCAACCGGCGTTGTTCCCGTTTCCATCTCCCAATTTTTATTGTCAATTTACGAAAGGCATTTTATACTCATTTATTACCGGCGTTTACGGCCGAAGATTAATGATACGGGAGTTGTCTATGAAAAAAGGTCTAGCGCCGCTTACGAATTTGCTCAAGCGCAATCGGGTTGCTGCAAATCTCACAATCGTTTTATTTACTGTTATCGCGAATTTGGGCGGCGCGTCTGCCCAGCAGCCGGAAACATTTCAAAAAACAAAAAGCGCGACCATTTCGCCGGAGATGCTATCGGCATCGTTCGCCGAAGTGGCAAAACGAGTTGAACCCGCAGTGGTAAACATCGATACCAAAGGCAAGGTGCCCGAAATTAAGCTTCGGGGGAGTGATCCGGCCGGAGACGATGATGTGCTTGATTATTTTCGCCGAAACCTTCCGCGCCGGCCGAACTATGCCGTTGGGAGCGGATTCATTGTGGATCGGACAGGCTATATAATGACGAATTATCATGTCGTCCAAGACTCGGCGCGGATCACGGTTCGCCTGCGCAACGGTGAAGAATATACTGCCGTTATCGTCGGGGCCGATGACTTGACGGACCTCGCCGTGCTGAAAATCGAAGCCGACAAGGATTTGCCATACCTAAAGTTCGGAGATTCCGAATCTATTAGGATCGGTGACTGGGTCTTGGCGGTTGGTTCGCCGTTTGGGCTGGAACAAACGGTTACCGCGGGAATAATTTCTCAAACAAAACGTGAGACTCCGGCCGGAACGGCCTTTCAAAAGTTTATTCAGACCGACGCCGCAATCAATCGCGGTAATTCGGGCGGCCCGCTGGTCAATATGTACGGAGACGTGATCGGCGTAAATTCTCAAATTGCAACCTCGACCGGTGACTATAATGGAATCGGATTCGCCCTTCCATCGTCTGAAGCCAATTATGTTTTTGAGCAAATACTCCGGAACGGAAAGGTGCGGAGAGGATTCCTGGGGGTATTTCTGGACTCGGTTAAAAAAGAATTCGCGCAGGTTTACCGCTTGCCGGAAGCAAAAGGCGCAATTATCACTCAGATTCGCGACCAGAGCGGCGCAGCCGCCAAAGCCGGTTTGCTAAAAGACGATATTGTTATCGCACTTGACGGAATTCCGGTTGAGAATCATCAGGACCTTATTTCCAGAGTTGCTTCAGTGGTGCCTGGAAATGAGGTCGCGGTAACCGTACTTAGGGAATCGGGCAAAAATCTCGAACGGAAAACGATAAAGGTAGTTCTTGATGAGCGTCCAAATAACGACGTCGTTTCAGATGACGGCACGAAACGGATACTCCAGGTTGATCCTACCGGAGCCGAGCCGCCGCCGTTTATAGGTTTGACGGTTGCGGATATCGATGTCCAGTCACGCCGCCGTTTGAGGGGGAACAAGGGCGTCCTGATCAAAAAGATCGATCCGGCGAGCTATTTTGCGGATTTGAAAAACTCGAGCGGGGGAGACGCGTTAGAGGAAGGTGATCTGATTCAGCGCTTAAACCGGACACCGGTTGAAAATTTGGAAGGTTTTAACAAGCTCGCCGCCGTGCTCGAAGTTGGGTCACCGGTCGTCCTTCATATTCTCAAGTATGATAGAAACCGCAGACAATTTAACGCAATGGTAGTCCAATTTACGGTTAAATAATTCAAGTTTTAGAGTTTGGTATTCGGGGTTTGGAATTATAAGATTATTTCTTATAATCTAAACCCCAATTTTAATTGGCTGCAATAAATTACTATGGCAAAAGCAAAAAAGGCGGAGAATTCTTCGCCCCGAAAACAGCGTACGAGCGTTAAGAGATTTGAAAACTATATCGCCGGTGAATGGGTAAAAAGTACCACCGGGGAGTGGTTTGATAACGTCAACCCCGCCGATAAAACCGACATCGTCGGCAGGTTTCCCAGATCAAACCACGAAGATGTGGATCGGGCCGTGAACGCGGCAGGCGAGGCAGCCACCCGTTGGCGTCGGACCCCGGCACCAAAACGGGCTGAACTTTTATTCACCCTCGGTGAAATACTAAGAAAAAACAAGAAACGATTTTCAACCGAGATGACCCGCGAAATGGGTAAGGTATTAAGTGAAACCGGCGGGGACGTTCAGGAAGCGATCGACTGCACTTATTATACGGCGGGTGAGGGAAGGAGACTCCACGGTTTTACGACAAAAGCCGAAATGCCGAATAAGTACGCGATGTGCGAACGTCAGCCGGTTGGAATATGCGGGCTCATTACGCCGTTTAATTTTCCGATGGCGATTCCTTCGTGGAAACTCATTCCGGCGCTGGTCTGCGGAAATACGGTGGTCATAAAGTCGGGGGAGGACGTCCCGCTGTCAACGATAAATCTAGTCAAATCCTGTGAGCAGGCCGGAATACCAAAGGGTGTGGTCAATGTGGTAAATGGTTTTGCCGAACCCGGCAAGGCATTGGTAGAACACGAGAATGTCAGGCTGATTTCGTTTACGGGTTCGACCGATACGGGAAGGTTAATCGCCGAGCAGTGCGCGAAAAACAACAAGATTGTCAGTCTTGAAATGGGCGGGAAGAACGCCATTATCATAATGGATGACGCCGACATTGATAATGCGGTAGAAGGTTCGCTGTGGGGGGCTTTTGGAACCTCAGGGCAACGCTGCACTGCGTCCTCCCGGTTGATCGTGCACAGAAAAATATATAAGAAATTCTGTCAAAAACTGGTCGCGCGGGCGAAGGCGCTCAAAGTAGGAAACGGCCTCGATTCAAAAACCGAAGTCGGACCGGTGATCAATCAGCAAGCCATGGATAAGATCATGGGCTATATCGAAATCGGGAAGAACGACGATAAGGCAACACTTGCCTGCGGCGGAAGCGCGAAAACCGGCGGGAAATACAAAAACGGATATTACATTGAGCCGACGGTATTTACCGATGTCTCTCGAAAAATGAGAATCGCCAGGGAAGAGATATTCGGACCGGTCGTCTCCGTTATTCCTTTTTCCAACCTGAATCAGGCGATCGACATCGTCAATGAAAGCAAATACGGACTTTCCTCGGCAATTTACACGCAGGATGTAAATCAAGCGTTTTATGCGATGCAGGAACTCTACACGGGCATTTGTTATGTAAATTCTGCAACCATCGGAGCCGAAGTACATCTGCCGTTTGGCGGTACAAAGGGTACCGGAAACGGGCACCGCGAAGCAGGAACGCAGGTCCTCGATATATTTAGCGAATGGAAATCGATCTATGTCGATTATTCGGGCAAGCTCCAGAAAGCGCAGATTGATGAAGTCGAGATTTGATTTGCCGTAATCACATTCAGTTTATCAGATTCAGGATAGTTGGATCTCAAACTTTAAACTTCAAATAACGAATAGAGAGATAAAAAGAGTTGAAATTCTCTGAATCGCAGGTTGAATAAATACTAATTAATCAGCATTCGTCAGGAGAAAATATGAAAATTGGATTACCCAAAGAGATAAAAGACAATGAGTACCGGGTTGGGCTTACGCCGGCGGGAGTTCAGGCTTTGTCCGACGCAGGGCACGCTCTTTTTGTAGAAAGATCAGCGGGCGAAGGCTCGGGCTTTGAAGATGATGCATATGTCGATGCCGGCGCTCAAATTCTTGCTACAGCGGAAGAAATTTGGGAAGCCGGTGAAATGATCGTAAAGGTTAAGGAACCGGTCGCGCCCGAATATCCGCGGATGCGGGAAGGTCAATTGCTGTTTACCTATTTA
>JBFGKW010000046.1:0-22331 GCA_041576495.1 Aridibacter sp.
CGCCTAACCAATTACGGTTTTTGAGCGAAATGACGCTCTCGCTCAATGACGGCAAGGCAAGAAAGGGCCTTGGTATTACCGAACATCTTTCGCCCCGCACGAGACCCGCGAGCTGGATTGACTGGCTGACCGGGATGCGAATCCGTAAATGACATCCGGTAGGAGTATTGCTTGATGCCCGTTGATTTTTAGATTTGTGACTTGCCGGGTAAACGCCGAATAAGCCCGTGTCCGAACTATTGCCGCATTTTAACCAATTCGGCGGCAGGTGCATCGACGATCGTCATCGGGCAAGACTGAAACGCGAACCCCGAAATATGAATAGAAATGGAAGACACCCCCGAGATCAAAGACGACAAAATCCACCGGCAGCTGTGTGAAAACTGCGGCGCGGATATGGTTTTTGCACCCGGCGCCGGAATGCTCGAGTGTCCTTACTGCTCCAGCCGAAAGGGCATTGCATCCGATAGTGCGGATATTGTCGAACGGGACATCGAAACATTTTTGGTTCCCGAACGCGATAGGCTGCAGCCGCTTGCCAAAGGCGCGATGCAGGTTTCCTGCGACAGCTGCGGCGCAACCGTAACTTTTATGCCGCCGGCTACCGCAACCGAATGTGATTTTTGCGCCGCGAAGATTGTGGCCCAGCCCAAGGTGGCGGATCCCCTCGTCGCTCCTGAGGGTGTTTTACCGTTCAGTATCGAAAGCAGACAAGCAATGTCTTCATTAAAAAAGTGGACTCGATCTCGGTGGTTTGCGCCAAACGAATTGAAGACCCTGGCGAGGCATGATCGTGCCGAGAGCGTTTATCTGCCTTACTGGACGTTTGACGCCGATTCTGAAACGGACTATACGGGCCAGCGGGGTGAGGATTACCAGGAAACTTACTCCTATACGGACTCGGAAGGCAAACAGCGGGAAGGAACCCGGACCAAAACGAACTGGTATCACGCAAGCGGGATGACTACCCGCCATTTTGACGATGTCCCGGTTCCCGCGACGATTTCGGTACTGCCATCCTATATTGATCGTTTGCATTGGGAATTCGAAGAGCTTGCGTCTTATGACCCGGCTTACCTTTCCGGACATAAGGCGCAAACTTACCAGGTCAGTCTGGAAGAAGGATATTCGAAATTTAAGGCGTTGGCGGAACGAGTCATTCGAACCGATGTCGTAAATGATATCGGGGGCGACCGCCAAATAATCGATTCACTGAACACGGCCTACTCGAAGGTCACTTTTAAACATATACTGTTGCCGGTTTATGCGGGGGCCTACCGTTACAGCGGCAAAGTCTATCAGATCATCGTTAACGGCCGAACCGGCGAAGTTTACGGTGAGCGGCCGTACAGTAAATTTAAGATCGGTTGTCTGGTCGTTTCGATACTAACCGTGATTTTGTTTATTGCGCTTATGTTTATGTTGTTTAAGACGGTCGGCTAAGATCGATTTCAAAGGCCGCTGTACTTGACACAATGCGGTTCCGCTTCCGTTTCGGCCGGAAACATCGGGAAAAATTATGAAATCAATGACAGGATTTGGACGCGGCGAAGCGTCCGGTGAGAATTTTACGGTATCGACCGAGCTGAAGACGGTCAACAATCGCTTCCTCGATCTTAATTTACGGCTTTCTCCGGAGCTGCAGCCGCTTGAATCCGAGATCAAACGGCTAATTTCCGAACGGCTCTCCCGGGGACGTGTGGATCTAAATATCCAGTATGAAAAGACTTCGGGAATCGCATTCGAACTCAATCGTCCTCTCATCGCGGGCTATGTTTCAGCACTTAAGGAAATTCAGGAGGAATTCGCGATCGCAGGTGAACCGGATATAAACGTAATTGCGCGGCTTCCGAATGCGATGCAAACCAAAAAGGACGATTTGCCGGAAGGATTTGCCGAAGGCGTTATGACGGCGATCAATGAGGCCTTGGGGAGTCTCGAGTCGATGCGGGAGACCGAAGGAAAATCTATTAAAGATGATCTTAAAAATCGGTTGAAAAGTATTGCGGGGTATCTTCCGAAGATCGAAGGCGAAACCGAAAGTGTAACCGAAGAATATTTCGAGCGGCTGACAAAACGAATCGAAAAACTGCTTTCAAAATCGGATTCACAGATCGAGATTGATCAGGCCAGGCTCGGGCAGGAAGTAGCTTATTTGGCGGACAAGAGCGATATTTCTGAGGAGATTTCGAGGCTGCGGAGCCACATCGAACAATTTAATTCGATCCTGGATGAGAATGAACCGGTCGGTAAAAGGCTGGATTTCCTGACCCAGGAGCTTAACCGTGAGGCCAATACGATCGGATCCAAAACCCAAAACCTGATCGTTAAAGAAGCGGCGTTGTCGATCAAGGCCGATATCGAGAAGATTCGCGAGCAAGTGCAGAATGTTGAATAAGAAATGCGCCTTTCAGAAGATGCGCGCCGTAAGTTCTCGGCGTTTTTTGAAACCCACGAAATAACCCGGGGAATTAGTATTCCGGACGTTCAAATCTATGCACGTCGGGGTGCGTGGCTGGTGACGACAGCCATTATGGTGGACGGAATCACATTAGGCCGCCACATTTTTATCAATCCGAGATTTGTAAAACGCGATGCCGGGAATATTTTGCGGGCGCCGAAAGACCTGATAGCTCACGAACTCGTCCACGTGATTCAATATCAGCGGCACGGGTTTATGAGATTTCTTAAGCTTTATGTTAATGATTTCTGGGAGAGTTTTAAGAAATTGGAGCGTTGGACCGTGAGGGGCTGGTTTGAATCATATCTTGAAATCGAACATGAAGAAGAAGCGAGGAAGATCGCTGCCGAATTCATGCGCTGGACGAAAAATCCGGAATCGAAATAGCTGATGCCTGCTATTTCTTTTCTTTGGTGATTTCAAAATTGACCTTATCAGCCTTAAACTCGGCGCGGGCAATAGTCGTCGGTTTGACCTTTCTCGGATCCATGTCGACGCGCGGCCGGGCCCCCCTTTGAATCTGTTTGGCGCGCTGCGCGGTAAGAAGTATCAAGCGGTATTTTGAATCAATTTCCGGAATATCTTTGGGGTTTACGACAACGTCTGCGATCTCCTGAACTTCAGGGGCTTCGTTTAAATCCAGTTCTTCTACCATATTTGTAAATTTGTTCTCCCGCGTTTAATCGATATTGTCAATCTCAAAAGTATTAAGAATATCGCGAACCACGGCCCGTTGTCTATCCCGCCTGAGCCTTTCCGCTTGAAATATCGCGATCAGGTTATTCGATGCTATTCGGATATCATCGTTAATCACTATGTAATCAAATAAATCGATCTTTCGAACCTCCTGTTTCGCGTTATTTAACCGAACCTCGAGATCTTCGGTGGATTCCGTGCTTCTGTCCTCGAGCCGTTTTTTTAACGTTGTGAAGGAAGGAGGCAGGATAAAAACGCTGACGCAATCCGGGACTTTCCGCCTTATTATTTCAGCGCCCTGAATGTCAATCTCGAGGATCACATCATTTCCCGCTTCGAGTTCCACGTCGACACGGTCACGAGAAGTACCGTAATAATTACCGTGGACCTCTGCATATTCCAAAAACTTATCTTCGGCAATCAGTTTCTCAAACTCCGGCCGGCTGACAAAAACATATTCCCTTCCGTCTGTTTCGCCTTGCCTGATTTGACGGGTCGTAGAGGAAACTGAATAGCCCACCCGGGGAACGTTTTTTATCACTTCACGAATAAGTGTACCTTTGCCGCCACCCGAAGGTGCACTGATAATAAACAGATTTCCTTTCATAAATGCCGTCCGGTTGAAATCCGGTATTTAGGCGACAGAAAATGCTTTACCCCTCACATCCCCTTGTAATCGGGGCCGCCGCCGCCTTCGGGAGTGACCCAATTGATGATCTGATAAGGATCCATCACATCACACGTTTTGCAGTGAACACAATTGGAGAAATTGACCTTGAGTTCCTTTCTTCCGGACTCGGAATTTTCTTCCATCTCATAGACCGCAGCCGGGCAAAACTTCTCGCACGGATTACCATATTCCTCGGCGCAGCGGGTCGCGCAAATATTCGTATCCAGAACATGCAAATGAGAGGGCTGGTCCTCGTCATGGCCTACGGCGGCATAAAAGACATCGGTAACCTTGTCAAACGTAAGTGTTTTATCAAAATCGAGATCTTGATACCGTTTTCCGTTTGAATTGCGGCTGTCATTTTTTTCAAATTCCACAATCGTCTGCATCCGGCGGTGACCCGCCTTGTGGAAGTCCTTTGGCATAAATCCCCACGCCAACCCCCCTGTTAGAAACTGGAGCCCGGTATTGATCAGCGCCGACCAACGGCCCCGTTGAAACGCCGCATGGAAATTCCGGACGGAGTAAAGTTCATCGTAGATCCAGCTGTGGTTTACAGCCTCTTCAAAATGGGAAAGCGTTTCGGATGAAAAATCTTCTTGTTCGAGCGCGGTCAAAATCGTTTCGGCCGCGAGCATTCCGCCTTTCATTGCAGTATGTATGCCCTTTATCCTTTGCGAATTCAGAAACGAGGCACAATCACCGACGAGAAGCACACCATCAGAATAAAGCCGCGGCATCGTATAGTAGCCTCCGGCATTTATCGTTTTGGCCCCGTACTTGATCATTTTTCCGCCGCTCAGGATTTTCTCCACGTCCGGATGGGTCTTGAATTTTTGAAATTCGGCATGAGGATCGATGTTCGGATCCAAATAGTCGAGTCCGGTGACATAGCCGATACTGACGGTATTGTCCTTCATTCCGTAAATCCATCCGCCGCCGTAAGTCTTGGTGTCGGATGGAAAACCCAGTGTATGAACCACCATTCCCTCTTCAAAGTTTCCGTCAGGCACCTCCCACAACTCCTTCACTCCGAGCGAAAATACCTGCGGTTCCTTGCCCTTGTCCAAATCGAGCCGGCCCATCACCTGCTTGGTCAGTGAACCGCGTGATCCTTCTCCGAGAACCGTAATTTTTGCCAGCAAATCAACCCCGGGCTCGAAATTTCCTTTCTTGTTTCCGTCCCTATCGATCCCTTTATCACCGGTGCGAACGCCGATGACGCGGTCATTTTCATCGTAAAGCAATTCGGAACCGGGAAATTCGGGAAATATGTTGATCTCCAGTTCTTCACACTTTTCCGCCATCCACTCGCATACTTTGCTGAGCGAGATGATATATTTGCCTTTATTCTTGAGCGGCGGCGGGGTGATCGGAGCTTTTACCTTTCGGTTTTTCGTCAAATACCACGCCGCATCGCCCGTGACCGCTGCATCGACCGGGAAGCCTTGTTCGAGAAAATCGGGCATCAATTCTCGAATCGCACGCGGATCCATCACGGCCCCGGAAAGGATGTGCGCTCCGACCCTGGAACCCTTCTCGATAATTCCGATTTCGATCTCACCTAACAACCGCCCTCCCTTTTTACCCGCTTCCACCTGAGCGTCATGCTCGATGATGAGTTTTTTTAGATGATAGGCTGCGGCAAGGTTTGCCGGTCCCGCGCCGACAAAGACGATGTCCATTTCGAGTTGTTCGCGTTCGGTCATTATTTTCCCCAATAAAATGAATGGCTATTCAGAACGTAAAATATATCAAATCGGTTTCTTTTACTCTAGTCACCAAACTTTAAAGAACGTATATTAAACGTGCATATGATTTCGTTAAACCCATTGTCTCGTTATAGTTTGAATCTCATCTCGATCATAGCCGCATTTTTTGTCTGTGTGAATGCCGCGGGCTGCGGAAAAGGATCCGGGGGTCCGAACAAGATGCCATCGGGTTTCCTATGGGCATGGGAGCGCCCGGAGGATCTTAGATTTGTCAACGCAGATAATTTTGGTGTCGCGTTTCTGGCGCAGACGATTTATCTGGATGGAGACAGGATTTCAACAAGCCTCCGCAAACAGCCGCTAAAGGTGCCTGAGAATGTTTATTTGATCGCCGTGACGAGGATCGAGACAAAAAAGAGGCCGGGAGGTCGGTCCTATACGGAATCTCAAAAGGAAAAAGTTGTACGGCTTATCGAAAAAACATTAGAATTACCTGATGTAAGCGCAGTTCAAATAGATTTCGATGCGGTCGCTTCAGAACGCTCGTTGTATCGGGAATTGATTACTGCGGTTCGCACTAAACTGCCGGAGAATATAGGGTTAACCATTACCGCGCTGGCTTCATGGTGTATCGACGACAGGTGGATGAGCGGCCTGCCGATCGATGAAGCCATTCCGATGTTATTTCAGATGGGTCCCGACCGCCAAAAGGTCCTTTCGCTTCTAAAAAATGAGATCGATTTCGATGAACCTCTTTGCAGGAACAGTTACGGGCTCGAGATCAACGAAGCTATCGACATCCAGTTCAAATCCGGCCGCAGATTTTTTTACTTTAACCCCGAAGCCTGGGAAAGCACAGATCTCCCGACGCTTGAAAAGTGATTTTAACCATGAAACAAATTGCACTTTTATTCATTACAAAAACATTGATTGCCGTCATTTTAATCTCCGGACTGCCCCCGGTTTTTGCTTGCGGGCCCTTTATCATCGAACCTCTCTTCCAGTTTACAAAACACGGTGAATATCCGTTGAGCAGATTCGCGGGCGGTGACGGCGGACTGGTACCGAATACTTACGGCCGAATATCGCTATTTGTGTTTTACCGGCATTTGAACGATCTTCCGTTTACCGAAACCGAAAGGCAACAGGTTGAACGGGCGATCGAGCATCGCGTCGGCACCCGATGGAGAGAAGAAGATGATCCGGCGGGGCCGGTATCCGGTGATGAGTTGGCGGCCCGGGATTACCAACTGCGCTGGGTCAAGGCCCGGGCCCGCTTGATGACCGGTGAAAAACAGGTCGGAACCGATAAACAGGTCCCCGATAGTTATTATTATTATTCGAACTGTCTTGGCGGAGCCTTTAAGACGGCCGCCGAGACCCTTGATGACCGGATTTCCAAATACGGAATAAACGAATACACCAAGGATTGGGCAGCCGGCCAGGACGCGGTTTTCTCAAACTGCGAAGAAGACGGTCAAACTCCGGCTGCGGTTGCCGAGACGGGGCCTAAATGGCTCAAACACGACCGCGCCTATCAAACCGCCGCGGCATTGTTTTATGCTTCAAGACTGGCCGAATCAAGGCAGATATTTGAATCGATAGCCCGTGATCGGGATTCGGTTTGGAAAAATACGGCGAGGTATGTGGTCGCGCGAACCCTCATTCGCGAAGCCAGCTTCATCGAAACCGGGGAAGGCGACGATGAAATGAAAGCCCTCGCCCGGACAAGGCAAAAAGAACTGTTGGCCGCTGCCGAAAAGCACCTCCGGGAAATCATTTCCGATCCTTCGATGAGGGAATTTCATAATTCCTCCCGACAGCTCATCAATTTGATAAAGTACCGGGCGGAGCCCACCGCGCGCAGAAATGAATTGGGCCAGCGCCTCGCTAAAAAAGAACAGAATTCCAATATTTTTAACGATTTGACGGATTATGTATGGCTGCTCGACCAACCGGAAAGAGGGGCAAATAAAATCGGCCCCGACCGGGACCGCAGCGAGGCCGAGGCGGCTGGAGAAGACGAGCAGCTGGATTTCGGTTACCGGCTCAAGCTGAGGGATCTGGATCAAAGCGACCGGGATGATGATCTGACCGACTGGCTTTACAGTTACCAGTCGGCCGACGGGTTTGAACATGCGCATAAAAAATGGAAGGAGGCTGGCCAGCTGCACTGGCTTGTAGCGGCGGTCAGCAAAGCAAAAACGGACACCGGCGGGCTTTCCGAACTCTTTGCGGAAGCCGACAAGATCGACCGCAAGTCACCTGCTTATGCGACGATTCGCTTCCATCGGATCAGATTGCTGCTCGAAACCGGTGACCGCGAACAGGCCGGGGCCCGTATTGACGAGGTTTTATCAAATAACTTCGCGGGATTTCCGATATCCACTCAAAACGCATTTAAGGCGCAAAAAATGGCCGCTGCCGGGAGCCTCGACGAATTTATCAAATATTCGCAGCGCCGGGCCGCAACCTTTACGGACAGTAGTGATTCGACCGAAATCGGAGGCGCGCTGACCGAAAATGACGGGCTTACCGCCTGGCAAAACAGGATGATGTTTGATGCTGACGCCGTCGCGTTTTTAAACGAAAAAGCGCCTCTTTCCGTTTTGCGTGAGGTGGCGCTTCACCAAGATCTCCCGCTTTATTTAAGAGAATTTGTCATCTCCGCGGTCTGGACGCGATCATTCCTGCTTGGAAACCGAAAAATCGAAAAGGAATTCGCGCCGCTCATGCTACGGCATAATAAAGAGTTTTCGCAGCGCTTTACCACATACGTAAAAACGAGGTCGGCGGCGGATCAGGAAGCATCCGCGCTGCTCGTTATACTGAGTTATCCCATTATCCAGCCCTATGTGCCGTTTGGGGTCGGACGGGGAACATCGGTTAGATCGATTGACAGTATTCGCGGCAATTGGTGGTGCGCCCCGGTCAGCCCGAACGAGGCATTCCAAAAATATGACCATACCGAATTTGAGTATCCTGCAGTCTACCCCGGATTTTTGACCCCGGCACAAACCTCAGAAGCGCTTGAAGAATTTGACCGGCTCAACAGTCTCGGAAATTCCTCAACGCTGCTGGCGCGGCGGACGGTGGAATTCGCCAGGAGTAATCCGCAGCACCGTCTGACACCGCAGCTGCTTCATTTAGCGGTCAGGGCGACTCGCTACGGATGTACGGATGACGATACCGAAACCTATTCGAAAGCGGCGTTTGTGATGCTGCACACAAAATATCCGCGTTCCGTTTGGACAAAGCGAACGCCGTATTGGTTTAAGTAATGACCGGACGTGGCGGCCGGGACCCAAAATGGTCAACTGCCCGGAGCGAGGTGTTCGATGATAAAAGATCCGAGGGAAACTGCCATCTGTATCCTGGCCATCGGGACTTCGTTTCTTTCCGGGTTGGCCCTGTGGATCGGCTGGGAGTTCTTTGACTGGGCTTACGACCGGTCGATCTTTAATGTCGACGCGATCGGGTTAATCTTAATAACTGTTATTGTTCTGCTTGTCGCATTCGCCGCCGGATATTGCCGGTCGGCCTTAAAGGGACCCCTGACGCGCTGGTTTTGGATCGCGTCGGCGGTTTTCAACCTCATATTGAGCGGGGCGCTGATATTTATATTTTTGACTATCGGATTCGGGATAAGCACCAACGACCTGATCGAGAATCTGGCGATCGTTCTTCCGCTGTGGACGATATTTGCTGCCGCGTATTCGGTATATTTGTGCCGGTATCCGGGTAAGGAAACAGGAAACTAAAATGCGCCGACGATCGCAAACGCTTAACCCGCCGCCGCGGCGACAACCTTTTGAGCCGCGTCCTGCATCCCCTCGGCCGTAAGAATATTTATTCCCGATTCCTTGAGAACACGCCTTCCCTCTTCGACGTTCGTTCCCTCAAGCCGGGCGACGATCGGTATCGAGACGCCGAGATTTTTAGCCGCATCGACGACACCCCGGGCGACCATGTCGCACCTGACGATACCGCCAAAAATGTTTATCAGGACCGCTTCCACGTGTTCATCGGCGAGCAGAATTCTAAATGCGTTTTGAACACGCTCCTGAGACGCGCCGCCGCCGACATCCAAAAAATTCGCCGGTTCGCCGCCATTGTGCTTGATGATATCCATAGTCGCCATCGCGAGACCGGCTCCGTTTACCATACAACCAATATTTCCATCGAGTTTGATATAGCTCAGATCGAATTTTGATGCCTCGATTTCGAGCGGTTCCTCTTCGTTGAGATCACGCAGCTCCGGATAATCTTTATGCCGAAAGACGGCGTTGTCGTCAAAGTTGACTTTAGCATCGAGCGCGATCAGACGGTTGTCCGTGGTCTTTAAAAACGGGTTGATCTCGACAATGGTTGCATCCATTTTTTCGAACGCATTGGCCAGCGAAATCATAAATTTCGCAGCCGGTCCGATCAGTTCCTTCGGGAGTCCGAGGCCAAACGCCAGGTTTCGCGCCTGGAAGCCCTGGAGCCCGATACCCGGTTCGATCGTTTCCTTCAGAATTTTTTCCGGGGTTTCGGCAGCTACTTCTTCGATCTCCGTTCCGCCTTCGGAACTTGCCATGAATACGTTCTTACCCGATGCGCGGTCAAGTGTTATACCAAGATAGTATTCCTGGTCGATAGGCAATCCTTCTTCGATGAGAAGCGTCTTGACCTCGCGTCCTTCGGGCCCGGTTTGGTGCGTCACAAGCGTCATTCCAAGCATTTCGGCCGCCAGCGCCTTTGCTTCCTCGGGCGATTTGGCAAGCTTTACGCCCCCACCCTTGCCCCGTCCGCCGGCGTGAATCTGAGCTTTGACGACGACCACATCCGTACCCAGATCTTTCGCGGCCTGCTCGGCGGCAGAAGCGGTCCTGACGACGATACTGTTCGGTACCGGTACGCCGTATCCTTTAAGCAGTTCCTTTGCCTGATATTCGTGAATTTTCATAGATATGTCGAGTATTAAATAGTATTTTTGGATTGCTCGAAAAAGTTTAACTTTCGGCTATCGAAAAAGCAAAGGCAGCCAAAACTGACTGCCTTTGATCTGACTTGCCCGAATTAATGGGTTATCCCTTGGTGTCGACAGCGATCGCCAGCAGCCTCCACTCATCGTCCTCGAAGACGTATTTGAGATCAAATTTAACCGGCCGGGGCGAAACGTCATAACTACCCTTGAGGACAAGAATGTTTCGATTAGAAATCTTCTCAATCGCGGGCCGGGGCGAGAAATCAGCGGACATTGACCTGATCACACCGATATTGATTTTCTTGTCAATAAACTCTTTAAACCCTTTTTCGAATTGGCTCGGCCTTGAGGTCCGTTTCCAGGTCTTGGAAATCGTTTTATGAAAATCCGAGAAATCCGCGCTTTGAACCGCATCGTTAAAATTGAGAAGGGTGGTCTTCGCAATTTCCTGCGCCGCGTTATCGGACGGCACCTCATCTTCGGACAATTTTTCCTCTTTCTTCTTCTCGCCAAACGGGTCATCAGAGTCGTTAAGGTCTTTCTTTTCGTCCGAGGTTTCCGTATCCTTGCCGCCAAAATCAAACCCGTCTTTGCCGGTGCACGTGCAGCCAAGGGCTATCAACGAAATAACCGTTAGCGCCAGCAACCCGTTTAATAATGAACTGCCCCCAAGTGCAACCCGATCAAGAAATTTCTTCATTATTTCTCCTCTTAATATTTATTAGTCTTTTCGCCACGGCCGCAGCAGATTCTGCCAGCTGTTAGCGGTTCGATTGTATTCAGCCGGACATCGCACTGCCCGTTCCTTCGGAAGCAGACCGTTGCTTACGATACCCCCGTATTTTTCCGGATCCGAACCATATAGCATGCACAGCGAATTAAAAAAGCGCTGCTCGTTGAGCAAATGCTCATCCGCCATCATCCGGCTGTCCTTTGTCCCGTGCTTCGATTGAAGGGCAAAAAACTCGGACGCCGCAATAACCGCCTCAACCCCCGTCTCGCCCAGTTCCTCGATACAAATATATGATGAACATCTGTCTGCCGCGTCCTCTTCATTGGCAGTGATCGGAAGTTCATATCCGTCGATAAGTGCGTGTCCCAATTCGTGAAGGAAAATAAATGTCGTCGCCCTGTTCATACGCTCTTTCGCATTCAAGTCAGTATCGCCGGCACTCTTGAATATCCGGTAAAAGTACTCCATCAACTCGTAACACATCGTTATCGATTTATCTTTCGGATTGTAAAATGCGTTGGGGACGTTACAGTCGCGTGCCCGGAGCGGAATATCGTGGGGAAGGCTGAGCGAACGGTTAAGCTTATCGGCCGCTTTTTCAAGCGTTTTGCTTTCACGGATCGAACGGTCAATTGCTTCGTACCGGGTATTTCCGACCGGCGCGTGTTCTACGATAAAGTCGCCCGCATCTTCTTTCTGGCTCGAATCCTTTTTATCATCACCGTTAACGGTTCGGTCGCCGTCATCGGCCGCTTTAGGTGCGATGTCATCCGAGGTTCCGGTTTCCCGATCCTGATTGCACGTACAGCCAATCAAAATGAAGAGTATGGCGAGGACGAAAAACAGATTAAAACGGTTATCTTTTCGCATTTTCATCGGGTTTATGAAACGTTTTGGCACACTACGGGTTAAGGTTTAAAGAATTAGATAAAATTTGACGTCAAAATGTCAAACTTTTGCGCAAAAAAATGGTCAATGCGAATATGAGCATTGACCAAATGATATTTCTTTAGCTTAAAAAATCAAGTTTGCCGAAATCATCACTGTGATTTTTCTACCAGCCTGACCAGTGTCCTGACGGCGACTCCGGTCGGTCCCTTTGACTGATTAGGCGTCGGGCTATCGGCCCACGCGGTCCCGGCGATATCAAGATGGCCCCATTTAGCCTTGTCGATAAATTCCTGGATAAAAACGCCGCCGGCAATTGTTCCCGCTTGAGACTTGGCGCCGATGTTTTTGATGTCCGCGATATCCGATTCGATTTGTTTGCTGTAGCCTTCCCCGATCGGCAGCTGCCAGAAGCCCTCTCCGACATCTTTTCCGCATTCGATAATATCGTCGACCAGATCCTGGTCGTTGCCCATTATGCCCGTGTTAAGACTACCCAAAGCGACGATTACCGCGCCCGTCAGCGTAGCCATATCAACAATCTTCGTCGCACCCTGCTTTTCGGCATAAGCGACGGCGTCAGCCAGTACGAGGCGTCCCTCGGCATCGGTATTCAATATTTCAATCGTCTTTCCGTTCATTGCGGTCACGATATCGCTCGGACGCGAAGCACGCCCGTCGGGCATATTTTCAACACATCCGACGACCCCTAAAACCGGAATCGTCGGTTTAATCAATCCGATGCTTCTCATCACCCCGAGCACCGTCGCGCCACCGGTCATATCGTATTTCATTGCATCCATGTTCGCCGACGGTTTTAACGAGATACCGCCGGTATCAAACATCACGCCTTTACCGACAAATGAAACGAGTTCGCCCTTCTTCCCGCTGCTTTTCTTTGGCGTGTACTTTAATACGATCAATCGGGCCGGCTGTTCTGAACCCAATGACACACTTAGAAGCGAGTTCATACCCAGTTTCTTCATCTGCGCTTCATTCAGAATCGTGCAGCTTATCCCTACTTCCCGCGCCATTTTCCTTGCCCGGTTGGCCATCTCGGTCGGCGTCAATATATTAGGCGGTTCGTTGGCGAGATCGCGGGTAAAATTCATCGAGTCGCCGATCGCTTGACCGCGGTTCAGCCCTTCTTTCATATCGGCAAGCTTTCCGCCTTCGATAAACAAAACGAGTTTTTGGATTTCCTTATCCGACTTGTTTTTCGTTTTGTATTTATCGAGGTCAAACTGGCTGATAATCGCTCCCTCGGCGGCGGCCGACGAAACCCGTCCGGTTTCGCCTTCGAATCTCGGAGCCAGCGCAATGCTCTTGAGCCCCAAATCACGAAGCGAACGTGCAGCGGTTCCGGCTAAGACCGAGACGTCAGATACGCCGTATTCTTTCTTGTCCCCGACACCGATCAGCAGCGCCCGACCGCTTTTATAGCGAAGCAATCGGGTCTCACCCTTATTCCCTTCAAAACCATCCTCTTTTATAGCAGCCGATGCCAAACCGCCCGAGACTTTATCCAGTTCACTTAACAGCCCGGCCGAACCCTTTTCGCCTTTAAAGACCGCCACTGCAAAAGCGTCCACTTTGGCGCTGTAAAAATTCTTATTTATTGCCTGAGATTTCATTGATGTTCCTCGATTATAATTATTTTTTATGTGGGACCCTCAAAACGTATATCTATATCTTATCCAAGACTTTCTTTCAACTGCTTGTTAGTTTCTTTGTCGATTGTCTTTCGCTTCAGCGTCTCCCGCTTGTCAAAGAGTTTTTTTCCTTTGGCAACGCCGATCTCAAATTTTATGCGCCCATTATTCCAGAAGACCTTTGTGGCGACCAGGGTCATGCCTTTTTGGGTCGTTGCCTTTTTTAATTTTTCGATTTCCCGTCGATGGAGCAGCAGCTTCCTTGTCCTCAGCGGCTCGTGATTCTGCAGATTCCCATGTGAATAAGGAGAAACGTGTGCGTTAAAAAGCCAGACTTCGTCGTCGCGGACCGCAACATACGATTCTTTCAGCTGAATCTTTCCGGCCATAATGCTCTTTACCTCGGTGCCGAGGAGCACAGCCCCCGCCTCATATTTGTCCAGAATGTGGTATTCGTGAAACGCGTGCCGGTTATTTACGATTACTTTCCCATCGTCAGACATAAGAACTTATTCTGCCCGTGAACAGATAAACAATCAAGCCCGCACCCGGACCCCGCACCGTTTGACTAAATCCCTATATGAACATACTTTAAGAGCGATATGTGGGACGAAACTGAAATTCGGGTCAGATATGCCGAAACCGACAAGATGGGGATCGTCCATCACTCGAATTACTATGTCTGGTTTGAACTTGGCCGAAGCGAGTATTGCCGCTCCCGGGGATTCTCTTATCTTGAAATGGAAGAAGACGACGGATTGCTGATGGTCGTGGCGGAAAGTCAGTGCCGGTATAAGTCACCCGCCCATTATGAAGATATCTTAACGGTCAAAACACGAATCGAAGAAATCAGGAGCCGAAGCATCACTTTTATATATCAGATCCTGCGAAATTCGGACCAGACAATTTTGGCTGACGGCAAAACAAAACATTTGATGACCGACAGGGAAAAACGAATCCGGACCCTCCCGGAAAAATACAAAATCCCGCTGACAAAACTCCCTGGCGGGTAAACCATACCGCTTAAAAATTTCCCGCACCGCCGAAATTTGCGATTTCGCCAGCCACCAGCGACTCGACCTCTCCGATCAATGGATACATAACAGTATCTTCTTCTACGAACGGGACTTTCGAGCGTATCAATTCATAAACCCGGCCTGTCTTTCGTCCGAGGTTCCTGTCGCTGCCGATTTCTTTTTTCCGAAAATCGACCGCCTGGGCGGCGGACAAAAGTTCCAATGACAGAATACGTTCAAGATTTTTTGATATTTCGCGGAGTTTGAGACCGGCGGTTGCGCCCATCGAAACGTGATCTTCAACGTTTGCCGAACTTGGAATCGTATCTACGCTTGCCGGATGGGCCAACACCTTGTTTTCGGTAGCGAGCGCGGCGGCGGTGTACTGAACGATCATAAACCCCGAGTTGAGTCCGCCGTTTTCGGTTAGAAAGGCAGGCAAGACATGGGCATTTGAGTCCTCGTCGGTAAGCCGCATTATTCTTCTTTCGGAGATATTACCAAGTTCGGTTAACGCGATCGAAAGATAGTCCATCGAAAGCGCAAGCGGCTCCCCGTGAAAATTTCCTCCCGAGATGACGCTGATATCATCTTCGCCATCGATGAATATCAGTGGGTTATCGGTTACCGCGTTTAACTCGATCTCGATTACCCATTCGGCATACGCGATAGCGTCGCGGCACGCTCCATGGACCTGCGGAATGCAGCGCAGGGTATAAGCATCCTGGACATTCGACTGATCACCGCTGCGCAGGAACTCGCTGCCCTCAAGAATTTCACGCAGGTTTCGGGCGCAGTCGATTTGCCGCGGATGAGGCCTTAAGGAATGGATTCTTTCGTCAAACGCCGATAGCGTTCCGTTTAAGGCTTCGAGGCTCAGACATCCGCTGATATCCGCGATATCGGCCAATCTTCTTGCCCGGCGTGTTTCGAGTAATCCCAACGCGGTCATCACTGCCGTCCCATTGGTCAATGCGAGGCCTTCTTTTGCCGCCAGCCCGACCGGCTCGAGTCCCGCCCTATCGAGCGCTTTGCGCCCGCCGGTGACTTCCCCTTCGTATTCAACTTCGCCTTTACCTATCAGCGGCAGCGACATGTGCGCCAGCGGCGCCAGATCCCCGCTCGCTCCGAGACTTCCTTTTTGAGGTATGACTGGGTGGATGCCCCGGTTAAGAAACTCAAGAAGCAGACCGATCGTTTCCATCCGAATCCCGGAATATCCACGCGCCAGCGTATTTGCCCGGATCAGCATAATCGCCCGGGTCGTCGGGATATCGAAGGGATCGCCGACCCCTACCGCATGGCTCATAACGATGTTTTTCTGAAGCTGCCCGACTTCCTTCGGAGAAATGACTTTATTTTTAAAAGCGCCGAATCCGGTTGTGATGCCGTAAGCGATTTCGCCGCGCTGAAGCAGCGTCTGAACCGCTTCGGCGGCTCGGGTAACTTTGGCGGCGGCTTCGTCAGTCAATGAAACCGAGGGTTGTCCGGGCAGTCCGTATGCGACTGCCAAAACCTGCTCAAATGTGAGTGATGCGCCGTCTAAATAAATCTTGTCCATCGCAAAAAGTAGATCACAATCATCGGAAGCGTCGCAATCGAAAAACTTGGATAAAACTCGTCCCGGAAAAAGGACGGGATGCAAACTTCGTAGAAGTTGATATATGATTATCACGTGATTTGCAAGCAGAACGTCCTTTCCGGTTATGGATCAAATTTATAATCAGTTGAATCAGTTGATGAACTATATCGGGCCGTATCCTCAATTGCGGGCCGCGATCATTATCGCGATCGCGATGTTATTGGGGAAAATAGTCGATTGGGTCGTGACCGGAATCCTCGCCCGGGCGGTTTCAAAGACCCAGACCGATTTCGATGATGACATACTTGAGCTTTTTCACCGCCCCATTTTTCTGTCGGTTGTTCTGATTGGACTGGGAATAGCCACCTATGAACTGAAACTGCAGGATAATGTCACGTTTTTTACGGTCGGCACGCTAAAGACAATAGCCGTTTTGGTTTGGTTTCGGTTTGGCATGAAACTGACGTCGCTCGTCATAAATCAGCTCGAAGGAAACGAGAAACGCTTTAAGTTTATTACGGCGACCACCAATCCGCTGATAAAAAATACGCTCTTGATTATCCTCGTCGCGCTCTCGGTTTATGTCATTTTCCTCGTTTGGAATATCAATATCACCGCGTGGATCGCTTCCGCAGGAATTATCGGATTAGCGATAAGTTTTGCGGCCAAGGATACGCTTGCCAATGTATTCGCCGGAGTTACGATTTTTGCCGACAAGCCATTTAAGGTCGGTGATTTTATAATTCTCGATTCAGGTGAACGGGGCGTGATTACCCACATCGGCGTGAGAAGTACGCGCCTTTTGACGCGCGATGATGTAGAGATAACGGTTCCCAACGGCGTGTTGGCAACTACATCAGTAATCAATGAATCGGGTGGCCCCCATGAGAAATATCGAATCCGGGTAAAAGTCGGAGTCGCTTACGGGAGCGATATCGATAAGGTCGAGCGAGTGCTGTTGGAGATCGCAAACGGCCACAACGAAATATGCGAGAACCCGGAACCGCGTGTCCGGCTTCGCGGGTTCGGAGATTCGAGCCTCGATTACGAATTGCTGTCGTGGGTTGAAAAACCGGTGTTTCGCGGGAGAGTTATTCACGAACTTAACCGGGGAGTTTACAAGGCGTTTGCCGCTGAAAACATCGAAATTCCGTTTCCGCAAAGAGATATCCGCGTCATCGATTCCCAAAACTCCGATGATTTCAAGTCGCTGCGGGAGACACCGTAATATCAATTTTCACGCGATCGATTTTGTTTTTCGCTTCTGGTTAACTGTCTTTTCGCTTGCTTTTGGGCCTTTTTTGCCTCGGAGCCGCTGAGCCCCAGATTTTTCAAAGTCCTTCCGATGCTATCCCCGTTTTCAAGCCCCAGCAGGATCGATGAAGCCGTGATCTCGGGATGCTTTTCTTTCAAATTGTCAGCGATAACATTTGCAGCCACATATTGGCCGAATTTTAGGTCCGGATTGGCTGCCAGCGCCGCCCGGTAATCCGATCTAAGGGCTTCCGGGGTCGTATCGAGTTTCTTGGCGATTCCGCCGAACCGTTTGATTTCGTTATCATCCGGCAACCGTCCTCGATCGGTCCGGTTAACGTCACGACGCGAAACGGTTTCGTTACGCCCGGTTTGCTGACCACCGCGTGATTCAGCGCCCCGCTGCGAACTTCCTGCGGTCGTCGTCGGCCGGCCCTTTGATTTTCCGGCACTCTTGCCCTGCGCTGATACATCCGAATTGGTGCCAAAGGCGATCGACAATCCGATTGCAATTCCAGCCAAATAAAAAAGCTTGATTGATTTCATTTAATTCTCCTGCCGCGTAACACGCGAAACATATCTAAAACGATTCACTTTCCTAGATTTAATCCTTTTGATAATAACTTTTATTTTAGCCTCAATCAATAGATAAAGAGGACAATCCTTCTTCACAAATTTCACATCACGGTCCATTTAAAGCCCGCCATCAGCAGCAACGTAGACGTAGTATGTGCAAGTAATGCTGGTATGGAATTTTGATGGCGCAGCCGGGTCAAAAACTGCCAAACTACTCCAGAAAATCCGAGGCCATTTCCCTTGGCGCCAAGTTATTGCTCCTGATCACCCTGGCGCAGCCGTTCCAGCGGAGGATCACATCATCGTTTCCCTTCGGATGGATTGCTTCCGCTTTTTCAAACCAATCCATCGCCTGCCGGAAAAGTTCGTAGGCGGCCGATGCGGAGCCTTCCGGTCCGTTATGCAAAACGGCCCGGGCACGACGTTCGTATACGATTCCTGTATAGTATGTCCGCTGATATTTATCTTGAATCCGCGACAGATAATCCTTAATTTGCGAATCGCTGATAGTGTATCCCTTGGCAAATCGATCCGTCATGGCAAGCACGAGGGTGATCAGGGCCTCCTGGTTTTCGGAATCGACCTGCAGAATATCTAGACAGATGCTTACCGCAGCCCCGGGCTCATTGAGCAATCGGTAATGCTTCGCTCTCTCCAGAGCTGCCGGAACCGCTTGTTCGGATAATTTTTTTAGTTCAAACATTTGATTTTTGGTACTTCGGGAAAAAACCCCGGTATTCCGGGGCCGGGAGCCCCGAAATTGAAAGCAACCCTACTTTTTCTTCGACTTAAACAACCTCAAAATCTTTTTCACAGGATCGTAAAACTCGTCTGCGACACGCTCTTTTAACGGAATAATCGCATTATCCGTTATCGTAATGTCTTCCGGACATACTTTGGTGCAGCACTTGGTGATATTGCAATACCCGATATTAGATTCGTCCTTTAGTTCGCCGAGACGATCTTCAGTATCGAGCGGGTGCATTTCAAGAGCAGCAGAATAGACCAGAAACCTGGGTCCGATAAATTCCTCGTGCTTGTGATGATCCCTCAAGACATGACAAACGTCCTGGCATAAATAGCACTCGATACACTTTCGAAACTCCTGGACGCGGTCGACATCGGCCTGCGACATCCGCCAGGTTCCATCTTCGGCGTCCGGCGGACGGGGTTTGAATTTCTTGATCTTTTTCTTTACTTCATAATTCCAGGATACATCCGTGACAAGGTCTTTAACATTGGGAAAAGCGTGCATCGGTTCAATGGTCACGGGTTCGTCAAGCGGCAGCGTGTTTAATCGCGTCATACACATCAGTTTCGGGATCCCGTTGATTTCCGCCGAACACGAGCCGCATTTCCCGGCTTTGCAGTTCCAGCGGCACGCCAAATCGTTTGCCTCTTCCGCCTGAATCTGCAAGACGGCGTCGAGGACCACCATTCCGGCTGAGATCTCGGTCGAATAATCGCTAAATTCGCCCTTCTCAGAATTTCCCCTCCAGATGCTGAATGTCGCTTTTTTCATCATTTTCGAATACGAAATGCGGAAGATTCCCTGTTGCTCCCGTCAGACTCTTTATCCCATTTCCTCAATGATCTGTTTCAACTCATCCGTCATTTCGGGAATCTCGAGTCTTGTCAGTTTCATCGTTCCATCCGGTTCTTTGCTAACGGCGGTGTTAAATGTGCTGTACTCCTTTTCTTTATTCGGATAATCTTCGCGGAATTGAGCGCCCCTGCTTTCCTTGCGGGCGACAGCCGAACGGGCTATCGCCTCGGAGACAGTCAGCAGGTTGGTCAGATCGAGGGCCGTATGCCAACCCGGGTTAAACTCGACATTTCCGGTCACCGACACATTCTCGGCCCGTTTCCAAAGTTTTCCGATTCCTTCGATCGCCTCAAGCATTTCGCTTTCGGTCCGAACGATCCCGACCAGATCTTGCATCAAGTCCTGGAGGTCGCTCTGAATCTCATAAGGGTTCTCACCGTTCGAATTGTGAAATGGTTTGAGCGCACGCTGTGATACTTCATCGAATTTATGCTCGTCAATTTGATCGTGATCGTTTTCACGGGCGAATCGGGCTGCAAATTCACCGGCCCGTTTTCCAAATACAATGAGGTCGGAGAGTGAATTTCCACCCAGTCGATTTGCGCCGTGGAGCCCCGCCGCGC
This sequence comes from Aridibacter sp., assembly GCA_041576495.1. Classification (GTDB taxonomy): domain Bacteria; phylum Acidobacteriota; class Blastocatellia; order Pyrinomonadales; family Pyrinomonadaceae; genus Aridibacter. Next base: position 20,379 of record JBFGKW010000046.1, read on the forward strand.
ATTCTCCGGCGGCAAACAGTCCCGGAACCGTAGACATTTGGGTTTCCGCGTCGACTTTGATCCCTCCCATCACGTAATGTGTCGTCGGCCCGACTTCCATCGGCACTTTAGTGATATCGATATCCGCAAGCTGCTTGAATTGATGATACATGCTGGGCAGCTTCTTCTTGATATGCTGTTCCGCATTCGGAATTTTTTCATTTATCCAAGCAATATCGAGATATACACCGCCGTTCGGACTTCCCCGGCCCGCTTTCACCTCGCGGACGATACACCGGGCAACGTGGTCACGTGTAAGAAGTTCGGGCGGACGCCGCGCATTTTTGTCACCCTGAGTATAGATCCAGCCCTCTTCGGGCGTGTCGGCGGTTTGATCCTTGTAGAGTTCGGGAATGTCGTCAAACATAAATCGTTTGCCTTCGCTGTTTTTTAACACTCCGCCCTCGCCCCGGACACCCTCGGTGACAAGAATACCCTTGACGCTCGGCGGATATACCATTCCGGTTGGGTGGAACTGCACAAACTCCATGTCGATCAATTCCGCGCCGGCTTGGTAGGCGAGAGCGTGTCCGTCGCCGGTGTATTCCCAGCTGTTGCTGGATACGCGAAATGCCCGTCCAATTCCACCGGTCGCCAACACCACGGCTTTTGCCTTATAAACCCGGAACCTCCCGCGATCGCGGTCATATGCGAGCGCGCCGGAAACCCGATCGCCCTGTTTTATCAAGGCAATGACCGTGCATTCCATATGAACATCGATTCCCTGGTGGACGCCGTGATCCTGCAGCGTGCGGATCATCTCGAGTCCCGTCCGGTCTCCGACATGGGCGAGCCGGGGGTATTTGTGTCCGCCAAAATTTCGCTGGAGTATCTTCCCGTCCTTAGTCCGGTCAAAAACCGCTCCCCAGGCCTCTAATTCACGAGCCCGGTCAGGAGCTTCCTTAGCGTGGAGTTCGGCCATTCGCCAGTTGTTGAGATACTGCCCGCCCCGCATTGTATCGGAGAAATGTACTTTCCAATTATCCCGGTCGTCAACGTTTGCGAGGGCGGCAGCCAATCCCCCTTCGGCCATCACCGTGTGCGCCTTGCCGAGCAGTGATTTGCAGATCAACCCTACCGTGACTCCGCCGGCCGAAGCCTCAATCGACGCGCGCAGACCCGCGCCGCCGGCTCCGATGACGATTACATCGTGTTCAAATATTTGATATTCCGCCATAAGAGAAATTTAGTAAATACGGGAATTCAGATCGCTGCCGCCTTTGAAATCGCCTAAAAAAGCCTGAAATCCGTCCAGATCCCCATCGAGCAAAGCCGCACGTAAACATCCGAAAAACCGACGACAAACAAGCTGCACCAGGCCCAAATCTGGTGTTTATCATTGAGGCAACTGACGCATTCGTAACTCTTCTGGCGGTAAGGGAATTTAGAAAGTTCATCAATCCTGCCGCCCACCAAATGTCTCAACGAATGGCATCCGAGGGTGTAGCCGCCTAAAAAGAATACGTTTGCCGTCAATACAATGGTCCCGATACCGATTCCAAATGTCTCGATACCGGCTGCATTTGTAAACCAAAGCGCCTCCCAGACGTCGTGTGCCAGAAATAACAAGAAAACCAAGGCCAGATACAAAAAATACCGATGAACGTTTTGCAATATGAGCGGCAGGCTTCGCTCGCCCCGGTATCCGCTTCTGGGTTCACCTACAGCGCAGGCTGAAGGATCGGCCCAAAACGCTTTGTAATATGCTCCGCGATAGTAATAGCAGGTAAGCCGGAATCCCGCCGGCGCCCATAAAATCAAGAAAGCTGGAGAAAACGGAAGCCACCCGGGAAACCAACCCGGCTTTGGTCCAAAAAACGCATGTTCCCCACCAAGCAGCTCCGGGGAATAAAAAGGTGACAGATAGGGTCCAAACCGATAATGGTCGCCTTGAAACGCCGCCCAGGTCGAATA
>JBFGKW010000047.1:0-22263 GCA_041576495.1 Aridibacter sp.
CCGGAAATTGATCCATCAGTTGAAAGACCCGTTCTTAACGATCGACCACACTGACATTGATCAAATCAAGAATCGCGCCATAGGTTTTTACCGCATCGATTTTGACCCCCGCAGATGTTTCAGGCATCACGACATGGCATTTTTTACCGAGCAGCCGGCAAGCGTAAGCCAGCGCCTGACCGAAATTACCTGAAGAAGCGGTGATCAGATGATCCTCCTTTACTTTTAACGCCACATTGTAGGCTGCACGAAATTTAAAGCTGCCGGTATGCTGAAACGTCTCTGACGCGATCGTTAAATCGACGCCGAGAAGCCGTGAGAGTTTTTCGGATTTAACAAACGTTGTCGGACGCACAGCTTTGAGTAAATCATTCATCTAGGTAGAATCTACCAAACGGGTTCGACTCTTCAAAACCGATGGCCAAAGATTTTTCTAAAAAACTTCCGGCAAAATTCGTCGCTGACATTTCGTCGATGCCGCATTTAGACGGACCGGCCTGGCTTCGGCGTCTTCCCGCCGCGATTCAGCGGCTCGAGCAATTATGGGATATCCGGGTTGGCGATCATTTTCCAAACCTTTCGTACAATTTTGTCGCTCACTGTCTGTTAAATGACGGAACCCGGGCGGTCCTAAAAATAGGTTTGCCCGAAACGGATTCCGAACTATTTGACGAAGCCAAAGGGTTGAAACATCTAAATGGAAACGGTGCGGTAAAATTACTAAGGTTCGATGAGGAACTTGAAGCCCTGCTAATAGAGAGACTGATGCCGGGTGATAACTTGAAGCAGGTGTTTAGAGGCGCGGAAGAACGGTCAATAGCTCCTGCGATCGAACTACTGAAAGTTTTTGACCGGACGTACGCGGATCAAAAGTTATTTGCCGGACTTGAGAATCGGGCGGTAGAATTCCGGAAAGCGCAAGATGCCGGATTCAATAACAGCGGTATCGAAACCGGGCGAAAATTATTTGAGAAACTTTGCGGTAATCCCCGAAGCGAGGTTTTTCTTCACGGGGATTTTCATCATAAGAATATTTTGTCTTCAAATCGCGGGAAATTTTTGACAATCGATGTCAAACCGATGATCGGCTGCCGTGGCTATGACATCGCTGTGTTTCTCAACAATCATGTCTTTTGGATCGCGCAACGAACCAATCAGTCGAAAAAATTAATTCATGCGATCAGACAGTTTTCAAATGAATTCGAAATCCCCCCGGAAGAACTTACGGATTGGGCCTTCGTTCAGCAGGTTTTGGCGGCTTGGTGGGTGTTTGAAGACGGAGGCCCTAACTGGAAAAAAGATCTTGAATTCGCGGAAATATGGAAGAGTTTATATAACTGAAAGGTTAATCGCTTGCCGGATGTATTACACGGTATGAAACGTAAATGCATCCATTTTTAAGTGGCCGGCATTCCTTGAGTTCAAGGTCAATCTGAGTTTTCATCTCTAAGAACAAAGGGATTCCGTTCCCCAATACAACGGGATGGATATTAAACCCGATTTCGTCTATCAAGTCAGCCTCAAATAGCGTTTTCGCAAAGTTGCCGCCGCCCATCAGACAAATGCCCGCCCCTTTTCTGCTTTTCAAATCGCGTATGAAATCGACTGCATTGGTCGAGATTAATTCGACGCCTTTTACATCCCCGGGTTTGAGCGTCCGCGAAAAGACATAGTTCTTTATGCCGGAATTCTCTTTGCTGTTTCCCTCGAACTGCTTGGCCGCGACCTGATAGGTTCTGCGTCCCATCAAGACGGTATCGATCGTTTTCCAAAAATTTTGGATAATTTCCGATGTCTCGTCGCTCCACATCAACCAGTCGACCGCGTCATCTTTGCGCGCAAAATAATTGTCAAGACTGTTAGCCCCGCCAAATGTAACTTTTCGCATCCTCCTCCGCCTCTTAACTATTTGAGGATATCATCCTATCGAGAAGGCTATTATAGAATTCAGGGAGTGTCTTGGCGTTTTTTGATCCGGTAATGTTATTTCGTCTGACAAAAACCCGGGGAAGAGTTAGTGTTTTTTCGAAACTGCTCGTAGAAGCGGCTCACATCGTTGTAGCCGACGTCCATCGAAACATCCAGGATTGGTTCTCCTTCTCGGAGTTTGACCATCGCGTCCGAAATGCGCAATTTGTGGAGATATTCGGTGGCTGTAATCAGGAAATTCCGCTTGAATTGCCTGGACAGATGAGGATGCGAGACCCCGAGCCGCGAAGCGATTTGACCGATCGCCGGGTTAGCGTTGTAATTCATATCGATCAATTTCTTTGCACGACGTGTGAGCCACGATGGATTCGGGTTCGCCTCAATACTGCGGCGTTCCTGCGCGTCATCGAGGATATGAAGAATCTCGGCGATGTTTTTTGGAGGTGTTGGATTATCCGTCTCGATCAGAATTGAACCTTCCGGAAGGTCCCGCGGGAAATTATTGGTTGACGCGTTGCCAAATACCCGACCCTTTACATTTGTAAAAACGACGTGCGAAAGTGAAAACGGCGGAAACAAGACCGCAAATGATTTTGACGCGGAAGAAATCGATTCCCAGCGTTTTACGAACTGGACCGTTCCCGAAGTCAGGAGGTAGAATTCAAATAACCAGGCTGGACCGGTCGCGACCGTATAATTTACCGTTCCTTCGATCTGAAGCTTGTCTTCAAAAAATGAATTACTTTCGTCTCCGTAGGTAGTCTTTTCACGCGAAATTGCCGCTGGATGTTTATCTCCGGAAGAAACTACTTTTTTTTCCGCCATGGCATCTCCCTGATCTGCGATAATGCTGAAACGCTTTTTTACGGACGTTTGCAGATCTTAAGCGATTTTCAAATGCTGCCGGTCAACCGGAATTGCCTTCGAATTGCCCGCATTCAATTATGCAGCGTCACTTGAATCGAAGAATTTCCGTGTCGCCGCTTTCTCATTTTCTTAGCGATATTGTAATCCTCTTTACGAATTTTGTAACCAATAAAATTAAGCAGGGAATAAAAAAAACGGCGTCCTTGTTTTCGGCTCGTCATCTGACTGAGTCATTTTTCTATAGTCAATGGTCGCGCCTGTTTATTCGGCCGATTTGATGTTTGCCGGAAAGTTATACAATATACCGAAAAACAATTGACGGATTCTACAAACTTAAATTTATGTCAAAAGCATCATTTGGAATGATCGGACTCGGAACGATGGGCAGAAATTTCCTTCTCAACGTAGCCGAAAACGGGTACGCGTGCGTCGGTTATGATTTGGACGAAAAAAAGGTGGACGCCTTAAACAAGGAAGGGGAGAATTACGACTTAAGCGGCACAAAGAATTTAACGGAATTCGTTGATCTCCTTGAAACCCCCAGAAGAATAATGCTTCTGGTTCCGGCCGGAAGAATTGTAGATGCGGTTATCGGGGACCTGACGCCTCATTTAGACAAAGGGGATTTGATAATCGACGGCGGAAATTCCCATTTTCCCGATACCGAACGACGGGAAAAGGAACTCAACGGAAATGGCTTTGAATTCCTCGGTGTCGGAGTGTCAGGCGGGGCTGAAGGAGCGCGGCGCGGTCCGAGCATAATGATCGGCGGAAAACAGGAAGCATACGAACTCGTCAAACCGATTTTTGAAGCGGTTTCGGCAAAGGTCGACGGCGAGCCCTGTGCTGCTCACGTTGGAAACGGTTCAGCGGGACATTTCGTCAAAATGGTCCATAACGGAATCGAATATGGTTTGATGCAATTGATTTGCGAGGCTTATGACCTGTTGAAACGCGGGTTGAATATGAATCACTACCAGATGAGCGAGACGTTTGATAAATGGAACAAGGCCGAACTCAACTCCTACCTCGTCGAAATCACAGCCAAGATTTTGCAAAAAAAGGACGATAAATCAGCCGGTTATCTAATCGACAAGATTCTGGACACCGCCGGACAAAAGGGAACGGGACGCTGGACGTCAGAAGTTGCGCTTGAAATGGGGGTTCCGATTCCGACCATTGATGCCGCGGTAACGATGCGTCAAATCTCGGCGATGAAGCAGATTCGCGGGGTTATGAGCGAGGTCTTTGAGCGGCGGCCGACGGCGGCGCAAATAAAGCTCTCGGCCGAGATGGCAGGAGAAAATGTCGACCCCGATCAAATAAAAAACGTACTGTTGAGCGCATTTATCATTACCTATTCCCAGGGTTTCTCATTGTTAAAGGAGGCTTCGGCAGAAAAGGGATACGATCTCGATTTGCCGGAAATCGCAAAAATCTGGCGGGGCGGCTGCATCATTCGCGCGGCATTGCTTGAAAACTTCAGAGCAATCTATGCCGCAGATGAATCGCTTGACAACCTCCTGCTCGATGAACAGTTGACCGGTGTGATAATCAACAGCGAATATGACTATATGACGATGGTTTCAATGGCGTCACTCCTTCATATTCCGGTGCTCGCTTTCGCGTCTGCCTACTCTTATTTTTACGCATTCAGGAGTGAGAAATTGCCCGCGAATCTTTTGCAGGCGCAAAGGGATTTCTTCGGCGCGCATACCTATCAGCGGGTAGACGAAGAGGGGACCTTTCATACCGAATGGTAAGGTAGCGGAGTTTTGTCCCATCGTTATTCGAAACACCTTGCAGCCGACTAACGCGCAATAGTTAAAGAGGCTATTTGACCGAACGCTCCTACCGCGATTCTTCGGAGGGTTGTATTAAAAGCGGACGCGACCAGCGCATCTGCAGAACGGCCTGTATCGAAACAAGGCGCTGCGGCCTATAACCTCCGATGGGGGTTTAAGAATTAACCGGTTTATCGCGGGTTTCGCGGACAACAAAACCAAAACTTTCTGGAATGGTTCTTGCTTATACAAAACCTCAAGAAGTCTGAAAAAACCAGAAACGGAGGATATTATGACCAAGAACACGGGAACTAAAAAGGCAAAAGAGAGCAATGAACCAAATCAATCAACGATTACAAAGGGACAGGATCGAGTAGCTGATACCCTCTCCAATACGGCGGAATCGATTCATTCAAAAGCTGACACCGCCAAGGCCTACCTGAGTTCCAAGGCAAAAAATGCCGAGGATTTGTTGCGGAAAAAGACCTATGAAGCGGGTGACAGGGCCCAGCAGACTATTGGAAAGGGAAACGAACTCGGACACAAAACCGCCGAGGCGTTAAGCCGCTCGTCTGAATACATAAGGGATTTTGATGCCAATCAGGCTAAAGACCAAATGCTTGCGAGCCTAAAACGGCGTCCTGAAATGACACTGACGGCGGTAGGTTTGTTCGCGCTGGCAATCGGTTTCTTGGTAGGACGGCGGTCACGTTAGGAATGGAAATGGATCGTGGAAAGAGAAAGCCCGGAATGGCTTTCTCTTTTTTTTATCAGGGATAATTTCAAAATCATCCGGGCACCGTAAGCGATCAGAAATGCCTGCATATTTATCTGCCGCATTGATCAACGATCGTTGGACTTAAAGTTAAAAATGATCATCACGCAATTCAACCCAAACGAGATCCCGTTGGTTAAGACTATCGGCAGGTCATACTTCAGGAAGCCGTAGATAGTCCACATCAGCAAACCCAATGTCAAGACGAAAAACATTCTCAATGAGACATCATCGACGTACTTTGTTTTCCAGGTTTTAAGGAGTTGCGGGGTTACCGCAACCGTCGTGCACAAACCGGCAAAAAACCAATATTTGCACCCAAGTCATCTGTTTACCCGAACCGTTCTTTTCCAATTTTGAAGAGGCGGCCTATTTCGTTTCTTTCGAGAAACAAAACGCAATTCCAGTGCCGCAGATCGGGGAAAACTCTCCAAAACGAAGCCATTTCACCGGCTTCGACAATGATTTTGACATTGACGACAAACCGCACGATTATTACAAGCAAAAGAAATCTTGAGATAGACAGATCTCTGCCGACAATACAAAAAGGAAAACCATGACAGAATTATTAACTATAGAAAATCTAGGCAATCTCGGTGTGCTCTTGTTTTTGCAGGCAGTTCTGGGATTCGACAACTTACTTTATATTTCAATCGAGTCAAAACGGGCGCCCAAGGAAAACCAGGCGTCGGTCCGGCGCAACGGGATTCTGATCGCGATCGCGCTGCGGATCATTTTGTTATACGTGATGGTAACTCTCATTGCCGCGCTGAGCGAGCCTTTTTTCAGCATTCACTGGACCGGGGTTATCGACGGCAGTTTTAACTTCTCGACCATAGTCTTCCTTTTTGGCGGAGCCTTTATAATGTATACCGCCGTCAAGGAGATCGGCCATTTGCTGTCCGTAGAAAAACTTCATTTGGAGGGCGAGGAAAAATCGAGAAAAAGCGTGACCCAGGTAATCGCGTTGATCGTATTTATGAATCTCATTTTCTCCTTTGATTCGATACTGTCTGCCCTGGCGATTACGGATGTTTTTGTGGTCCTGGCGATCGCCATCATTTTTTCCGGCCTCGCTATGCTGTTGCTTGCTGACCGGGTTTCAGAATTTTTGGAGAAGAACCGGAAATACGAAGTGCTCGGATTGTTTATTCTATTCATAGTTGGCATCGTTCTGCTTGGGGAAGGGGGCCATGCGGCGCACCTCAAGCTGTTTGGGTATGATGTCGTAGCAATGTCAAAATCGACCTTCTACTTTTCAGTAGCTGTACTGGTAGTGGTAGACATAATTCAGTCAGGCTATCAGAAAAAACTCGCCGCAAAACGCCAGGCGGTTTCCGGAGTCTAGGTGTCGAGTTTCGAAGCCGGTGCTGATAGTAAAATGTACCCAAACTCTAAGACAAGCAATCAAGATGCCGTCGCTGGAGCTTCCCGGGCCATCAAACCGGCGGTATTCCAATTCCCTTTAACCGTTTCTTTGATCTCTCTACCGGGCAGTCATTAAACCTGTGGGCGAATTAATCCAATTTGTTATCGATTACGGCTATCTGGTCGTGTTTTTCGGCGTTTTAATCGAACAAATGGGAATACCGCTGCCTTCCAATTTAGTTTTGATCGTTGCTGGTGCAGTCGTCGGCCTCGGAAAACTCGACTTCGTTTCGGTGGTCTTGCTCGCCGTTTTCGCCTGTTTGGCAGGTAACGCGGTTTGGTACTATATCGGCCGGATTCGGGGGTACCGGGTATTGGGTTTTTTGTGCCGGATTTCACTTGAGCCTGACCGCTGCGTACAAAATTCCAAAGAATTGTTTTTGCGACACGGAGCGAGATCTCTCCTGGCAGCAAAGTTCATTCCCGGCTTTAGCATATTTGCCCCGCCGCTGGCGGGCGCGACGAAAATGAATTTGGCGCGTTTTCTCTGGTATGACTCGGCGGGATCGATACTATGGGTCGGCATCTTTGTAGGTCTGGGTTGGTTGTTCAGCGACCAACTTGAAACGGTTGCGGTTTATGCCGGAAACCTCGGCAAATGGTCGTTAGTGATTTTAATTCTGGGTTTGGCGGGCTATTTCGGGTGGAAAATGCGTGCCCGGCGGAGGTTTATCAAAAAATTGCGGGTCGCGCGGATAAAACCCGAAGAATTGAATAGCCGCCTCGCTAAAAGTGAGCAGATATTCATTGTGGATCTACGCGATACATTGGACTTTGATGCAAATCCAAGAGTTATCCCGACGGCGGTGAGGATTTCCCCGGACGAAATCGAACAGCGTCACGAAGAGCTCCCACGCGATCAAGATGTCATCCTCTATTGCACCTGACCGAACGAAGCGACCAGTGCCCGGGTGGCACTTCGACTGCACCGAAAGGGAATCAAACGCGTACGACCGCTTGAAGGCGGGTTTCAAAAGTGGTTCGAACTTGATTTTCGGACCGACTTGCCGGAAATTGTAAGTGACCGGGAATCGGTCGGGTAGCAACGCGGAGTTTCCGGTGATTCTACATTTGATTGGCGAAGGGGTCATTACGGATACCCTGACGTATCGGGAGAATGTTATAGGAAATTTGAAACGCGAAGTAATTCCAATTCATACAGAGTTTTTTAATGACGGCCACTGGTACGTCTTGGCGTCCTGCAGTTTGGGCGGCAGCGGCCTAGGGCCACGCGAAATTGCCGAAAAACTGGGGTCCGAAGACGAAAACGTGATCAATGATCTTCTTCGCCGGGGCGTCTGTCTGCCGCTTTATTTCGGTTGTGACTGCGCACTCGATGACGTGATTTTTGTTCTGGGCGATCTGAATGAAAGGGAACAGGCGGAATGGCTTGGACGCATCCGTATGAGATTGGAAGTCCCCTGCGGAGAGTTAATGCTGATGGGTGGCGGTATGGAAGAAGACTTTGAAGTTGCGCTTCAGCATTTTGAGCCTCCCGACGAGCATTTCCGGTTTTTTCAAAAACTCAAATTGGAACCCGGTGCATACCTGGTAGAAATGTACGCTTTTCTCGGCAGTTATCCGGTCAATGAGGTCTGGGAGAAGCTTGAAATCGGAAAAACTATTGAGGAATGGTGGGATCAAAGTTATCCGGGAAAGGAATACCCCGAATGGGTTTCATTCTGTAAAGACGAGGGATATGTTGACAGTGAGCAATTTGACCTGGTTGAACACATCGTCCGCATTGTTCCATCCGTCGAGGAAATACCATTGCCGCCGCTCGATCAAGATTATAAATGGGTAGGTGAATTTAAAATGCGGCGACCTGCCAAATGCCCGGTTGGACTAAAGCTTCAAGACATAATCAGCGATTAACCATTCGTGTATGCGCGAGGAATTCGAAGCGTGACGGATTTGCTCGCGAAAAACATCGCTTCCGAAAAAATCAACCAGATAACTTCAAACCCGCCTAGAATCGGTCGGTCATCGATTTGCAATCAATAGGTTTACGCGGGCGTATTCGGATTTTGTATTTACATTAATAAAGGAATCGGGATTATCAGAAAGAGACATTTGCTCGATCTCCAGTTTCGCAACGTTATCCAGGAACTTCCCGACTGAAGCCGAATCATCGTTTTCGAGTATATCCGTAATCACGGGAAGGCATCCGGCCGTGCGATAAACCCCGGCCAGTGGCTGGAGCCGGCCATCCGTTTGTTTCGGGATAAAGGCGTCGAAATCGGTTGATCCGGCTGCCGTATTGCAAAGCCCGGAAATGATCCCTCCATCTACAAAAGGCAAGTCAACTGCCAGGATTATGGCGAATTCCGTTTGACAGTCTGCCAGCGCCGCATGGATTGCAGCGATCGGTCCGCGATCATTGTAAGCATCATATATACAGTCGGTTTGGGGGATTATCTCATGTAATACATTAGCCTGTGAAGTGGTCGCGGTAACGGCCTTTATTTCATTTTCGCAAAAGGGGCGAAGGACCGCGACGGTTCGCTTGATAAGCGTCTCACCATCTAGTTTTAACAACGGTTTCGGAGTTCCGATACGGGTGGATTTTCCTCCGGCAAGGACATAACCGGAGAACAATGGTTTGTAAACGGACATCACAATAGGCTTATTTGAAGACCTTCAGATTTAAACAACATTTCGATCGAAAGCTGCATACTAGCGCGTCGCGCGTCTGCCGTTACCCGATCCGTTTGTCTGCGCCTCTTTGACCAACCGATGGGATCCCTTGGATTTTCGAATCTTCACGGCAACAACCTTGTATTCCGGACATTTTGCCTCTGAATCGTGAACGTTGCTTGTGATCAAATTGACCATAATCTCCGGGAAATGGAATGTCGTACTCATCACGCCCGGTTTTACCTCATCGGTGAGCCGCGCCTTGATGTCGACCTTTCCGCGGGCAGAGGTCACACAGACGAAGTCGCCATCCTCGATTTCGTTGTCGGCGGCATCTTTCGGATTTATCAGCAATACGTCCTCGGTCAATATTTCGCCGTTACCCGTTCTCCGGGTCATCGCGCCGCAATTATAATGTTCAAGCTCTCGATTGGTCGTGATTATGTATGGATATTCCTTACCAAACTCTTCAATTTCCGCAGATTCTATCCAGTCGAAATAAGTAAACAGTCCTTTTCCGCGCTTAAACTCATTGATGTGGATTATTTCGCTGCTTGAACCGTCCTCCGGAACCGGCCACTGCTTTCCGTTTTCTCCAAGTTCTTCCCATTTGATGCCCTTAAAGAACGGAACAATTTGGGAAATCTCTTCGAGCATCGTATCGGGGGCATAATCGGGCTGATCATAATCCATCCGCTGCATGACATCGACGATTATCTGGCCGTCGGCCTTGGCGTTGCCGATCGGCTCGACAACCTTATTGACCCGCTGGACCCTGCGTTCGCCGTTGGTGAATGTGCCGGATTTTTCGAGAAACGAAGCGCCGGGGAGAACTACATCGGCAATTTTCGCCGTTTCCGTCATAAACAGTTCCTGAACTATAAGCAAGTCGAGACTCTTTAGGGCCTTTATCACCTTGGTCGTATTGGGGTCGGTCTGAACCACATCTTCACCGATAATCCAGATTGACTTGAGATCGCCCGCGATGGCCGCATCAAACATCTCGGGTATCTTGTAACCAATTTCAAGCGGTATATCCACACCCCTGTAAAAATCGATATAGAGCCGGTTGATTTCGGGTTTGGTGACATCCAGATAACCCGCGCCCTGGTGCGGTTGAGCGCCCATGTCGGCAGCACCCTGGACGTTGTTTTGTCCGCGCAAAGGGTTTACGCCAACGCCGCGGCGGCCAATGTTTCCGGTAATCATCGCGAGATCGGCAATCTGCTGAACGGTGAAAGTACCTTGCGAATGTTCGGTTACGCCAAGCCCGTGAAACGACATCGCATTCGGCGCAGTTGCATAAGCAATCGCAGCGGCTCGGACCCGTTCACGGTCGACCCCCGTAACCGCTTCCATTTTATCAATATCCAACCGCTTGATATGATTCGCGAAGTCATCATAACCCTCCGTCCGGTTAGCGATAAATTCTTTGTCCTCAAGACCCTCGGAGACGATGTAATAAAGCATCATATTCAAAAGGGCGACGTTCGTGCCGGGTCTAAGCTGGAGAAAATGATCGGTATATCGGGCGAGTTCGATTTCTCTCGGATCGATGATTATCATCGTCACGCCCTTCATCGCAGCCTGCTTCATCTTAGCGCCGGTAACGGGATGTGCGGCCGTCGGATTGGCTCCGATTATCAGCATACAGTCAGTATCCTTGATATCGGCGACCGAATTGGTGGCCGCACCCGTTCCAAAGGACCGCTGCATTCCCAACGCGGTTGGTGAATGACAAACTCTTGCGCAGCAGTCGATATTATTGGTACCGATCACAGCACGGATAAATTTCTGCATCAGGTAGTTTTCTTCGTTGGTACATCTTGCCGAAGAAATACCGGCGATCGCATCTGCGCCGTATTGTTCGCGGATCCTGTTGAATCCATCCACAATAAAGGAATAGGCTTCATCCCAGGATACTTCTTCAAGCGTTCCGTTCTTGCGAATCATCGGGGCTCTCAGGCGTTCCGGATGATCATAGAACTTAAAAGCGTAACGCCCTTTCAAACAGGTATGACCTTGGTTGACTTCCGCGTCATACGGGGCAGTGATACTAACGATTTCGCGGTCTTTGGTAGCCACGTCAAGATTGCAACCGACACCGCAGTAAGTACAAACGGTTCGCGTGGTGTCAGTTGCATCATTCGTTTTTGAATCGAAAACGTCGGTTATCGCGCCGGTCGGACAGGCCTGACTGCAGGCGCCGCACGAGACGCAGTCCGAGGCCATAAATCCCTCGTTCATTCCCATCACGATTTGGGAGTCGAAACCTCGGCCTATCATCGTCAAGACCATCTCGCCCTGAACCTCGTCGCAGGCGCGCACGCAACGAAAACAATTGATACAGGAATCGAGATTCGCCCGCATATATGGGTGCGAGGCATCGGGCGTGCGATCGAAGTGGTTTCTGCCCGGCGCATAACGAACACCCTTCATATCAATACCGACATCGATGGCTACTTTTTTCAATTCGTTTTTGGAAGGTTTGTCGGAATCGAATTTCTCCTTCGGGTAATCGGTAAGCACAAGTTCGACGATGTTCTTCCTAAGCCGCTTCATTTTATCCGTATGGGTGCGGATATACGAATTCGGCATCACCGGCGTGTGGCACGACGCCTGAACACGCGTCGGACCGTCTTTTTCGACGCCGACTTCAACGCTGCAGACGCGGCATGAACCGAAGGGCTCGAGATTCGGGGCATCGCACAGGGTCGGTACCGGTTCCGGGCCAAAATTTCTCCTGAGCAACGAAAGAATCGTCTCGCCGCTCCTGAATTCAAATGGTTCGTTATTTATGTAAACGATATTATTGGCGTCGCTCATCACAGTTACCCTTAATTAAAGTATTCCCCTAACTCGTCTTGAAAATATTCCAGCGCATTCTTTATCCCCAACGGCAAACCGCCGCCCAGGGCGCATAGCGAACCGATTTCAAGAGTCTCGAGCAAATCGTCCATTAACTGGCGATCCATTTTGGGTCCGCCGCTTCTCGAATGCTCGATCATTTCTTTGCCTCTTACCGAACCGATGCTGCACGGAAAACATTTGCCGCATGATTCATCCGCGGTAAATTCAAAAAGGTGCTCAAGATATTCTATCATTGGAAACTTCTCGGGAACCGAAACGATCCCGGCATGCCCGAGGAGAAAGCCCCCATCTGCAAAACTCTCAAAGTCGATGCTCAGCGCATCAATCTTATCGGTCGGCACTATGCCCCCCAACGGCCCTCCGACGTGAACCGCCTTGACCGGTTCCCTAAATCCACCGCCCAATCCATAAACCAATTCCTTAAATGACGATCCCATCTCAACTTCGTACATTCCGGGAGCATTGAAATAAGAATCCAAACAGACGAGTTTTGTTCCGGAAGACTTGTCGGTTCCCAATTTTCCGTAACTTTGACCGGTGTTTTTTATGATCCACGGCACGGCTGCCAGCGTTTCGACATTGTTGACGATGGTCGGTTTATTAAATAGTCCTTTTTGAGCGGGGAACGGCGGCCTGACACGAACTTCCGGCCGTTGACCTTCAATCGAAGAAAGTAGGGCTGTCTCTTCCCCGCAGATGTAGGAGCCCGCCCCTTCGATTACCCTGAATCGAAAATTAAAACCCGATCCGGAAATATCGTCTCCGTGCATACCGACCGCTTCAAGTTCCGACACGGCTCTTGCGGTGGCGCTGACGGATTCCGGATATTCGGCGCGAATATAAACTGCGCCGCGATCGGCACCGACGATAAATCCTGCCGTCATCATTCCGAATAAAACGAGCATCGGCTGTTGCTCGAGCAAATAGCGGTCCGAATAGGCTCCCGGATCGCCTTCGTCTGCATTGCAGACGATAAATTTCTGATCACCGGGTTCATTTCGGCAGGCGTTGAGCTTAAAGCTCATCGGGAAACCGGCGCCGCCGCGGCCTCTTATCTTTGAATCTTTAATTTGCGCCAGTGCCCATTCGGGACCTTTTTCCAATACACGCTCAAACAGCGTTTTATATTCGCCCGCCGCCATTGGCGTATCGGTCAGCACCCGAGTGCAACTCGCTTCAATCCGGTATTCGTCATTCAGGCCGGAGTCCTTTTCCGTCGCAATTTCTGCAATTCTCTCAATCGCATCTCCCGAATAATTTTTTCCGTTGTAATTAAATGCGCTGTTTTCATGGCACCGTCCAAGGCAGCACATATGCCCGACTTCATCTTCGCTAAAATGCGAAGCGAGTTTTCGTTTTACTTCGTCTTGCGTCCCTGCTACCAAACAAGCGCTTCCGTTACAAACGTGTACCTTCACCCCCTCGTGTTCGATTTTCATAAAATCGTAAAACGATGCGGTTCCATATGTTACGGCGTCGCCCATCAAGTATTCCTCAGCGAGGGCTTTTAATTCTTCGTTCTCCGGCGTTCCGGTCAACTTCGAATTTTCAACCATCCGCGCAAAAAGGTTATTTTCCAAACCTTTTCTACCCGACAATGCGCTGAGATTATCCGACATTTATTAACTCTTCCGTTGCTCCGAATTACTGGTTTTTTGTTCCTGATCCATCATATGGAACGGCCGGAATGACTAACACGGTTCTCCCGACGGATTCGGAAATGCGTCCAGATTATCTCCTTCCATCGGACGCGTAAGACACACAAAGTCTTTCTCCAGCAATATGTTAAGCGTTAAACCTTCATCTATTACCTGATCGCGTTCTATACCGATCTGTTCGGTGTTAATCCATCGATCCGCAGTTTCCGAAGGCACCCTGATCGAAACTTCATTGTCCTGAAAATCTGTTGAGATCGAGTCAGTCGTGTCATCGATCAAAACCGTATAGGCGAGTTTATTCGACCCTTGAAAATGGATAAACTCGGTGATCGACCCGGTTTCCCTAAGCTGTTCGATCTCACTCTTCAGCAATCTCAAACGTATCGAATTTTGACGGAGCCTAAGCTTCATAACTGATCCTTTCGTTTCCCGTATATACGTTAAACTTATCTTCCCGCACAAATCCGATCAGTGTTGTGTTGAACTTCCGTGCCGCATCGACAGCCAGGCTCGAAGGAGCCGAAACCGCTGCAATAACTGGAATCCGCGCCATCACAGCCTTCTGGACCAATTCGAAGCTGGCCCGGCCGCTCAAAAACAAAATCTTATCATCAAGCGGGATGTTGCCCTTCAACATCTGCCCGCCGATCATTTTATCGACCGCGTTATGACGCCCGACGTCCTCCATCAATTCGATCAGTTCGCCGTTATTTTTAAACAATCCGGAGGCGTGCAGTCCGCCTGTTTCATCAAAAACCGACTGGGCGGTTCGGAGTTTATCGGGAAGCGAACTGATAACGGCCGGTGTCACCATCGACCGCCCCGCGTTTTCAAGAGGATCGGCGCCCGTACTCAGCGCTTCAATCGAACTCTTGCCGCAAACTCCGCAACTCGACGAGGTATAGAAATGACGCTCCAATTTCCTGAAGTCAATAACTGTGCCGGGCTCTAAATCCAGTCGAACGGTATTTTGCGGCTGCCCGAATTTACCGCAGTATTTTATGTCTTCGATTTCAGCGGAAGATTTGATGATGCCTTCAGTAAAAAGGAACCCGGCCGCAAGCTCGAAATCGTTGCCCGGGGTACGCATCGTAATCGAAATTGCTTTGTGCTCCAATCTGCCTTTGTTATAAAAACCGATTCGAATCTCAAGCGGTTCTTCGATTGCGATGGCGTCATCTTCGATTTTCACGGTCGAATCCGGGAAAACACGGTTGACGACAATTTCAGCCTTGTTGTCCTGCGTTTTGATGACGGCTCTGGCCATTAGCAAATTATAGCAGAAAATTTCGGCACTTACGCGATAGATTGAGGCTGTGGGTTATACAGATTCAATGATCTCCCAGGCGGTTTCGGTTTTTAGGAGCTTGCTCATCATCGAGGCGTGAATAGCGTGCCCGCTTTTTTCAGCCTTGATTTTTCCGAGCATCGGCATTCCGAGAAGCGCAAAATCACCGATTATGTCCAGAATTTTATGGCGGACAAATTCGTCCTTAAAACGGAGAGGGTTTTCATTGAGCATTCCGTCACGGGTGAGTACTATTGCATTGTCCAATGAACCGCCCTGGGCAAGATTTGCCTTTCTGAGCATTTCTATTTCCCCCGTAAACCCGAATGTTCTGGCCGATCCTATTTCTCTGCTAAATGATCCGTTATCCAAAACAAAATGATACTTTTGCCTTTTTATAAAGGGATGCGGGAAGTCTATGACGCATTCGATTTCAAACTTATCCGAAGGCTCAACCGACATTTTCCGGTCATTCTCGCCGAACTCCACAATTTCTTTAACGGCGAAAAACCTTCGCGGGGCGCGCTGTTCCTTTATTCCGGCCTTCTCGATTAGTTCTATAAAATTTTCGGAAGAGCCGTCCATAATCGGAATCTCGATATTATTTAGTTTGATGAAGCAATTATCGATTCCAATTCCGCGCAGCGCGGAGAGGAGATGCTCGCAGGTAGATAAAACAACACCCTTTCTGAGCAGGGTCGTCGCGTAACTGCAGTGGGAAATATATTCGGCCGAGGCAGGTATTTCGAAGTTATCAAGGTCCGTACGGATAAATACATAACCGGTATTTGGGGGCGCCGGTTTAAGTTCGAGTTTTACCTTGACGCCTGTATGAAGGCCGATGCCTTTTGTTTTTACGGATTTTGCAAGTGTTTTTTGCCGTCCCATTAGACAATTATCAAAAGCAAGCCGCGTGCCGCTTACCATCCGGCCGAAAATGCTTTATATTTATTATTTAAATCTAGTTAATTGTTGCGCTTTCACCACAGAGTTGAACTGTGTGTGTGGCAAAAAAGAAACGATTGAATTTATTTTAAGAAACTTTATGGCAATTGAAACAGCTGGAAAAAAACCGGTTACATCCCGAAAGTTAAAGATAGAAAACGAGGCAACTATTGATTTGCCGAAAAATGGCGAGGAAACTATTCAAAAAATACTCTCCTTTATTCCCATCGAACACCGGCGGGGCCTGGACCGCCTGAAGATGGTCGATTTCATTTCGAACCCGCAATTGAAAAAGATGGATTTGCCGATGCAGGGCGATTTACCGGGACTGTATCACCCGAAGATACAAAACAAATCAGCCTGGATGGAAATCTCGTTAGGGGCGATTCTGCAGCCGACCGAAGGGTTTCTCAAACGCTGGATGGCGAAAACGTCATTTAAGAGTAATTTAGCCGGACTGATTTTTTCACTGGTCGGACAGCACTATTATATTACGCTCCGTCATTCGGTCAAGAAGGGTAATCTCGAACCGCAGATCAAACAATATGCGCAAAAGAACTTGCGCGAATGGAGTGAAAAGGAAGCGGAAAACTCGATCCGCGGCAGATTGTTCAAACCGCTTCGTCCGGTTATGGAGCGTTGGGCGCGATGGCTCAACAAAAAGGCGGCGAAGAATAAGTAGGCGGATGAGCAGAAAAAACAATATGCGATCAGCGGAGGTCAATGGTCGGAAGTTAATCGCTCTTAACGAATAAATTATCGAACTGCGAATCATGAAACAATTATGGAAGCGAAGAGAGAATTCGAATTAAAACAGGCGGTCCAACATTACCATAAGCTGATGGAGGATGAAGAGTTAACCAAATCTTCCCTGAAGGCTCTTGACGAGGGGCTGGGTAAGGCGCGCTTGATTTTCGGCGGCCGCCGTTTGTCGCCATACCTGCGGCCTGATTTTGTACTCGAATCGGATTGGAAACGTGTTTCTAGGATTTGCGAGACGGTTTTCGGGACGCTCCAAAAGGTAAAGGACGCCGCTGTCGAATCCGATGAAATGCTCGACGAACTTGGTGTCACGGAGATCGAGAAGGATTTAGTATTGATTGATCCGAAGTACTCGCAGGCTTCTCCGACCGCACGGCTCGATTCGTTTTTGACGGATGGTTCCTACAGTTATGTAGAACTAAATGGCGAGAGTCCGGCCGGTATCGCATTTTCCGATTCCGCCAGCGATATTTTTATGGATCTTCCCCTGATGAAGAAATTCCGTGAAACGTACGATGTCGGACGAATGCGCGGACGGCCCCTGTTACTGGAAACGCTTTTGACCTGCTACCGTGAGTTCCTGGGCCGGCAGCCCGACCGCAAACCGACGATTGCGATTGTTGACCTAAAGGATTTGCCGACGGTTGAGGAATTTAACCTATGTAAAGAATATTTCGAGTCAAACGGGCATCGATCGATCATTTGCTCACCGGACGAACTTGAGTTTTCGGGTGGACGTTTGATATGCGGCGACGATGAAATCGATATTGTTTACCGGCGGTTGCTCGTTCGGGAGTACCTGCCGATCCTTGACCAGTACCCTGCGCTACTTGACGCGTACCGTGCCGGCGCTGTTTGTGTTGCAAACAGTTACCGCGGCTTGATACTTCATAAAAAGGCCATATTTGCGGTCTTGACCAATGAAAAGTTTGCCCATTTATTTTCGGAAACGGAACTTAGGGAGATCAGGGATCACGTGCCGTGGACCAGGAATTTCCGTCACGAGAAGACCCTGTTTTACGGTCAGAAAATAGATCTTGTTCAGTGGACCCGGGAAAATCTGAATAGACTCGTTTTGAAACCGAATGACGATTACGGCGGCCGCGGCATTCACATAGGCTGGGCTTTAACCGAAAGGGAATGGGACGACGCGATCGAACTCGCGCTGAAAACGGGCGACTATTTAGTCCAGGAAAGGGTTAAAACGGCCCGGGAAGTATTTCCGTTTATCGATGACAACGGTCAAATCCACATGATGCAGCAGATGGTCGATCTCGACCCGCTTCTCTTTAATGGCAAGGTCGGATCCGCTTTCACCCGGCTCTCTACGACGGAACTGGCCAATGTTTCATCTGGCGGTGGAATGGTTCCGACCATGATACTGAATGGGAAATAGCCGGATTCGGAGCGGACATTGCTCGAACGCTCATCCGATGGGGATACGCTTACGGTTCGTCCACCGGAAACCAAGCAGGTGCTGAAGCAATCCGGCTTCAAAAAATTCTGATTTATTACTTTCAAAATCAAGGATTCTGACGCCATCAATTCTGATATTTCGGGTTTTCAAAACTCCGTCATTTCCGGGTCTTTCATTAACCATTTTTGATAGAACGTTAGGTGGGCTGGCATTTGCGTAGTTCATAATCGTCAGCGATCTTTTTTGAATATTGCGACCGTTTCGCGGGTGGAAACGTGGGTTTAACTGTGGCATGCAGGCATGGTCTTTGGATTCAACACCGGCGGCAGCCGTCCGCTTTATCTTTTAAAAGTTTCTATATAGAATCGTATTTAAAGAATATAATGATGGTTCGATTCTTGCCCGCAAAGGCCTCACACATCGGAGGTTGTACGACCGTATAAAATGACGATCTCAAAACAAAAAACACGACTTCGCGAACTGAGCGAGGAATTCCTCCAGCTTGAGTCCAAACTCAAACTGGGCGGCGGCGCTGCGAAGATCGAAAGGACCCACTCAAAGGGTAAACTCACCGCACGCGAACGGATAGACTTGCTTTTCGACAAGGATTCTTACCAACAGGAAATCGGACTGCTTGTCGCTTACGACCAATACGACGGAAAGGCGCCGGCCGCCGCGGTCGTTACTTCGATAGGTCAGATCCACGGCCGGGAATCCGTAGTTATTGCCAATGACGCGACTATTAAGGCCGGTGCCTGGTATCCCGAGACTATAAAAAAGATTCTCCGGGCGCAGGAAATCGCTATGAGGTGCCGCGTTCCGATCATTTATCTGGTCGATTCGGCGGGAGTTAATTTGCCGTACCAGGGCGGCGTTTTCCCCGGCCAATACGGAGCGGCGAGAATTTTTTACTATAACTCGATTATGCGCAGGTATTTGAAAGTTCCCCAGATCTCGGCCGTAATGGGGATGTGCGTTGCCGGCGGCGCCTATCTGCCGGCATTATCCGATGTCATCCTGATGGTAGAAGGGACATCATTTATGGGATTGGGAGGTGCAAATCTTGTCAAAGGCGCGACCGGGCAATCGATTGACAATGAGACCCTAGGAGGCGCAAAGACCCACAATGCGGTTTCCGGCGTCGCCCACTACCGCACAAAAGATGAACAAGAGTGCATCGGCAAGATTCGCGAATTGGTTTCGGAATTGCCGAACAAGCACGAAACAAGGGTATCGATCAACCAACCCGGCAAACCAAAAAACGATCCCGATACGCTTTATCAAATCCTTCCCGGAGATCATCGTCAGCCTTATGAAATGCGCGAAATCTTAGACTGCATCCTGGACGAAGGCGAACTGGATGAATTTCAGGCGGATTTTGCAAAGGAAATGATTTGCGGGACGGCACGAATTCGCGGAATTCACGTCGGGATTATTGCCAATCATCGGGGTATGGTCGGGCGAAAAAATAAATCGCCGAAATTCGGCGGTATCGTTTACACCGAATCGGCGGAAAAGACGGCGTATTTTATTGAAAACTGCAACCGCCATTCAACGCCGATTCTTTTTGTCCAGGACGTTTCCGGGTTTATGGTCGGCGCCGACGCCGAACACTCCGGGATCATTCGAGCCGGAGCGAGATTTGTAGAAGCAATGGCAACGGCGACCGTTCCAAAGCTGGTGTTGACAGTTAATCATGCGTCCGGCGCGGGATATTATGCGATGGCCGGTCAGGGATTCGACCCCGATTTTATTTTCTCGCTCCCGACCGGGCGGATGGGAGTTATGGAAGGCGATTCGGCGGTGCAGGCGATATACGGGACGATGCTTGACCGGATGAAAAAAGAGGGAATCGAGCCGGATGAAGACATGCTGGCGGAAATGAAAGCCGTTCGGGAAAGTTACGAACAGGAACTCGATGCAAAATATGCTGCCGCCCGCGGTTTTGTCGATGCTATCCTGATACCAGAGAATCTGCGCGATGCGCTCGATTTGGCGCTTAAAACTGCATTAAATACGGATAAACCGCATCTCGGTGCTTTTGTGCTGCCGGAATTCTCAGTTTGATCTGCGAGAACCGCGGGGTTTAGATCTTCTGATGCCTTGAACGGGTTCGGATAATCATTAGGGGCCGCCGAAATCGGATTTCCGAAGGTCACGCCCGTTTAGCCGATGCCACAGCCTGGGTAAGACGCTTAAGAGCCCTGCGCGCAACATTTTGCGGGTGACCCCCAATCTTTTTGGCGGGCGAAATCAGTCATTTCCCGTCTCTATTCCCGTCATTTGTCCTCGCCGATAGCGGCAACCGTAATCCCTGCCTTTGTTTCGAGTGTCGGGATAAAAACCTTGCGGCTGCTTTTGCTCAACTTTAAGACAACGAAATCACTCTCGCTGCGAAGTGTCAGCCAGTGCCGCCGGTGCTTTGTAAACCCGAGCGGAATAGCAACCAAAAAAAGTGGCGGAAAGGCGAACGCAGCGGCTCCTACTCCCAAACCGGTTTTCCAACGGGGTGATTTCGAATATGAATACTCGGCACGTTCGATCTCGTTGTAATTAAATGTCTTTTTTAACAAAGAGTTTTCCGGTTCGATAAGGATGGAATCATCCAAGAACGTCACGACAACCGGCTTTTGGTCAAAATTTTCCCCATCCTGAACGATCATTTGAATCTTATTAAAGACGGGCCGCTTGGAGGTCGTTTGGGACAATGATGCTGGCGGAGCTGCCATTGCGACCAGTATCGAAACAAATGCGATAGTCTTGCGAAATCTTGGAACAGGATTGTCATGCTTCATGAGGAAAGTGTATGCGCAGACAGGTTAATTTGTGAGCCCGCTGTTACACTTCTCCGACTGTCACATTCACATTCCGGAAATGTTTTCAAACGAAGTTCGGACTGTGATCCGATGATGGGTAAGAGTCTCAAGCAGTTCGGCAATTGAATCGAATCTCATGCGTTTTGAAATTACTTCAAGTAATTTGCCGTTTGCTAACGGAACCCGTGTAGATCGGCCGGCGGTCAGCCTGAGTGTGTGATCGAGAGAACTCAAAAATTTGTAACCTTCAGATAGATTGCGGAAATCTTCCTCGTTAAGCGAGGCATTCCGGAGCAGCATAATGAGTGAATTCTGACTCGACCTATTTTCCGGATCATCCGGTACATTATCTCTCAATTGAAGATAACGGATCGCAAAATAAATGTCCTGAAGTCCGCCTTCACCAAACTTGATATCAATTTCCTTTCCTTTAGCGCTGCCGGATTTTTCCTTCTCAAGCCGTTTCCGAATTCCCCAGGTTTCGTTTCGCAATTCCTCTTTGTCGTATTTTGAAGCGGATTGATGAACCGTCTTCCGGCATTCGAACTCAGTCAATTCGGCGATTTCCGAGCACCCTGCTATCCCGCGCAGTTTTACATATGCCAGCCATTCCCAAACAGCGGCCCGCGACTCGAGGTAACTGCGTAAAGCGCCGGTGCCAACCGCCGGCGCCCCGTTTTTGCCGTCGGGCCGAAGCCGCAGATCGACCCGGTAGAGCGAACCATCGCGGGTCAGGCTTGAAAGGGTCGTTACGAAAATCTCGGCAGCCCGTGAATAATATTGCGAGTGGGTGAGTCCTTCCGCGGGGCACGGTTTTTCATCGTCATAGATTAGAACCAGATCCAGATCCGACCCGTAGTCCATTCCCCCGCCGCCGAGTTTGCCAAGTCCCAGCACGCCAAACGTAAAAGGCGACGCAGCGTTCTGAAACTCTCCACCCAATACCTTTTGGGTAATGCCAATTGCGGCCTTTATCGACGCCTCGGCAAGGGAAGTTTGAATTGTCTTCACTTGGTCGAGATCGATCTTTTCAAATAGATCAAACGCGGCAATCTCAATCATGAAACGGGCCCATTTTTTTCGCAG